>CACLEX010000047.1 GCA_902606065.1 uncultured Pelagibacteraceae bacterium | reverse complement strand
AAGCAGTTAAAGATATTTCTGGAGGAAAATTATTAAAGCAACTATTTGATGTCACAGAAAAATTTAACATGCAAACTCAACCTCAGCTTCTAATGTTACAGAAAACAATGGTTGTTGTTGAAGGTGTAGCTAGAAAATTAAATCCAAACACAAATATTTGGACCACTTCAAAACCAGTTCTTGAAAGTTGGCTAAAAGAAACAAAAGATCCAATGACAAAACTAAATGAGACACTTCAAAATACATCTGAAGTAATAAAAAGATTACCGGAATTTCCTGAAATTATGGATAAAGCTAATCAAGCTCTTACTTATCTTGCTAGTGGACAAATCCCACAAAACTCAAATTCCTATACAGCCTTAAACAATCAAAAATCAGAAATGACTGCTTTTAGAAACCAATCTATTATTGGTTTATTAATCCTTGTAATTTTTGGTCTTTTAATATTTTAATTCAGTCGATGAAAGATTTATCAAACAAAAAAGTTCTTTTTATAATATGTGGTGGAATTTCTGCTTACAAAAGTCTTGAAACGATAAGAATGTTAAGAAAGAATAATGCTGAAATAAAAACAATACTAACTAAAAGTGCAAAGGAGTTTGTAACCCCATTATCTGTAGCCTCATTATCTCAAGGTAAAGTTTATGATGATTTATTTAGCTTAGAGAATGAGACAGAAATGGACCATATTTCTTTATCAAGATGGGCCGATGTAATCATCGTCGCTCCAGCAACTGCCAACACCATTTCCAAATTAAGCCAGGGTAACTCAGACGACTTAGCATCCACAGTTATATTAGCTTCAAATAAACAAGTTTTTTTAGCTCCAGCAATGAATGTTAGAATGTGGGAACATCAGTCTACACAAAATAATCTAAAAACATTGAAAGGTTTTGGCTACAAAATTATTGGGCCTGAAATAGGTGATATGGCTTGTGGTGAATATGGTGAGGGTAAAATGTCTGAACCTTTAGTTATTTATAAAGAAATTCAAAATTTTTTATTAAGTAAAATTAAAAATAATAAACTCAAAGCACTAGTAACCGCGGGTCCTACTAATGAATATATAGATCCTGTAAGGTTTATTACAAATCAATCTAGCGGTAAACAGGGTTACGAGATAGCAAAATCGCTCTATAAAAGAGGTTTTGATACTACTTTAATATCTGGACCTACAAACCTAAAAATAGATGAAAATATTAAATTAATCAAAGTTGAGACTGCTGAAGAAATGTTTAAGGCCACTCAAAAAAATCTTCCGACTGATATAGCCGTATTTGCTGCTGCTGTTGCTGATTTCAAAGCTAGTTATGAACATAAAGAAAAGATTAAAAAAGTTGATAATTTAACATTAAACTTGGAAAGGAATATCGATATTTTGAACTATGTTTCTAATCATAACTCTATGAGACCAAAAATGGTTATAGGTTTTGCTGCTGAAACAACAAGTTTAGAAAAAAATGCTGTGCAAAAATTAAAAGATAAAAATTGCGACTGGATAATAGCTAACGACGTCTCAAAAGATGAGAGTGGTTTTAATAATGAAAATAATGAAGTTACAATTTTCTATAAAAATGAAAAAATGCAAAAGGAGAAACTTTCATTAAAAAAGAAGTCAGAGATTTCAGAGGAAATTGTAGATAGAATAGTTGCTCAAATAAATTAATGGTTAAAGTTCTAATCAAAAAACTTGACCCAGCTGTACAATTACCCGAATATAAAACCAGTGGCGCATCAGGTGTAGACTTAGTCGCATTTATAAAAGAACCCATTAATCTAGAACCTAAAACATCTGTTTTAATTCCCACAGGATTATCTGTTGCTTTCCCAGAAGATTACGAGATTCAAATAAGACCAAGATCAGGTTTAGCAGCCAAAAATAATATTAGTGTTTTAAACACTCCAGGAACAATTGATAGTGATTATAGAGGAGAAATAAAGGTTATCATCTATAATCATGGTAATGAAAATTTTTCAATTAATAATGGTGATAGAATTGCTCAAATGATCCTAGCACCTGTGGTCAAGATGGAATTAGAAGAAAAAAATGATTTACCTAAGTCTATCAGAGGTAAAGGTGGATTTGGTTCAACAGGTAAATGAATATCAATTTAGATAAAAATCAAATAGAGAGATTTTCAAGACAAATAGTTTTAAAAAATATTGGAAGCTTAGGTCAAAAAAAAATTATTGGAGCTAAAGTTTTAATTATTGGAATGGGGGGTTTAGGTTGTCCTGCGGCT
>CACLEX010000046.1 GCA_902606065.1 uncultured Pelagibacteraceae bacterium | reverse complement strand
TTTTTGATTGTCATTTTAAAGAAGATCCTGTGATGCCAGGATGTCTTGGTCTTGATGCTATGTGGCAACTCGTAGGATTTTATTTAGGCTGGATTGGAAATCCAGGAAAAGGCAGAGCCTTAGGCGTTGGTACAGTAAAATTTACAGGAGAAGTTTTACAGAATGTTAAATTAGTCAAATATGAAATCGATATGAAAAAAATTATGTCTCCTGGTGGTACAACAGTTGGTTTGGCTAATGGGATATTATTAGCAGATGAAAAAAAAATTTATTCAGCAGATAATTTAAAAGTGGGGTTATTCAAATAATGAGGAGAGTTGTAATAACTGGTTTAGGTATAGTTTCTTGTTTAGGTAATAATCAAGAAGAAGTTCATCAATCTTTATTAAATTCAAAATCAGGAATCTCATTTGCTGAGGAATATAAAGAGCATAATTTAAAAAGTCATGTTCATGGTAAACCAAACATAAAACTTGAAGATCATATAGATAGAAAAACAATTCGATTTATGGGTTCAGGATCAGCTTATAACTATATTGCGATGAAAGAGGCAATCAAAGATTCTGGTCTTGAGGAAAAAGAAGTAAGTAACTTTAGCACTGGTATAGTCATGGGTTCTGGAGGCCCTTCAATTGAGAACGTGATTTTAGCAGCTGATAAAACAAGAGCAAAAACGCCAAAATTAATGGGTCCTTTTATAGTTCCAAGAACCATGGCAAGTACTGCATCTGCTACTTTAGCAGTTCCATTTAAAATCAAAGGAACTAATTATACAATGAGTTCTGCATGCGCAACTAGTGGTCACTGTATTGGAAATTCAATGGAACTAATTCAAATGGGTAAACAGGATATTGTTTTTGCTGGTGGAAGTGAGGAAATACATTGGGCAATGACAGCAATGTTTGATGCTATGACTGCACTATCATCAAAATATAATGATACTCCTCAATCAGCATCTAGAGCATATGACAAAACTAGAGATGGGTTTGTAATCGCTGGTGGAGCAGGTGTGTTAGTATTAGAAGAATATGAACATGCAAAAGCAAGGGGTGCCAAAATTTATGCTGAGTTGACTGGTTATGGTGCCACCTCAGATGGATATGACATGGTAGCTCCATCTGGAGAAGGTGCTGTCAGATGTATGAAAATGGCAATGGCTACCACCAAAAACAAAATTGATTATATTAATACTCACGGAACTTCTACACCAGTAGGTGACATAACTGAACTAAAAGCTATTAAAGAAACTTTTGGAGATGACATTCCAAAAATAAGTTCAACAAAATCTTTGTCGGGTCATCCTTTGGGTGCTGCTTCAGTGCATGAAGCTATTTATTGTCTGATAATGATGAAAAACAATTTCATTACAGGTTCAGCAAATATTACAGATATGGATGATGATGCTATAAATTTTCCAATCGTAGCAAAGACCGAAACAGATATAGTTTTAAACACAGTAATGTCAAATAGCTTTGGTTTTGGTGGAACTAATGCTGCTTTAGTTTTTGAAAAGGTTTAATTTATGAGTTTAATGAAAGGTAAAAAGGGATTGATCATGGGTGTTGCTAATGAAAGATCTATTGCTTGGGGTATTTCTCAAAAACTTTCAGAGGCTGGAGCAGAACTAGCATTTACATATTTAGGTGATGCATTAAAGAAAAGAGTAATTCCTCTAGCCGAAAAATTAAATTCAAATGTCACATTTAGTTGTGATGTTGAAAATAAAGATGAAGTAGTAAAATTATTTGAAGATATTAAGTCCCAATGGGGAGAAATTGATTTTGTAGTGCATGCAGTTGCTTTTTCAGACAAATCAGAATTATCAGGTGAATATTTGAATACAACCAGAGAGAACTTTTTGAGAAGTATGTTAATATCATGCTTTTCATTTACAGAAGTAGCAAAGGAAGCTTCAAAAGTAATGAAAGAAGGTGGAAGTTTACTCACCTTAACTTATGAGTCTACTAAAGCGATTCCAAATTATAATGTAATGGGAGTTTGTAAATCAGCTTTAGAGGCTAGTGTTAAATACTTAGCTAGAGATTTGGGTGCTCAAGGCATGAGGGTAAATGCAATAAGCGCAGGCCCTATCAAAACATTAGCTGCATCTGCAATTGGTGATGCAAAATTCTTATATAAATGGAACGAGGACCATTCTTTCCTTAAGAGAAATGTAGATATCCATGATGTTGGAAATTCAGCATTATATCTACTAAGTGATCTTGCAAATGGTGTTACTGGTGAAATTCACTATGTAGACGCTGGTTACAATAAAGTTGGGATGCCGGATCCAAAAAATATTTCTTAATTCG
>CACLEX010000045.1 GCA_902606065.1 uncultured Pelagibacteraceae bacterium | reverse complement strand
TAACTTCGGAATAAGGAAGACCTTATTGTAGGCAACTATAAAAAGGTGGCACAAGCCAGGGAGAAGCGACTGTTTATCAAAAACACAGGGCTCTGCTAACACGTAAGTGGATGTATAGGGTCTGACGCCTGCCCGGTGCTGGAAGGTTAATGCGATGGGTGCAAGCTCATTTCTGAAGCCCCAGTAAACGGCGGCCGTAACTATAACGGTCCTAAGGTAGCGAAATTCCTTGTCGGGTAAGTTCCGACCTGCATGAATGGCGTAACGATTTCTCCGCTGTCTCCAACATCAACTCAGTGAAATTGAATTCTCCGTGAAGATGCGGAGTTCGCGTAGTTAGACGGAAAGACCCCGTGCACCTTTACTGCAACTTTACATTGGTGTTAGGAAAAACATATTTAGCATAGGAGGGAGACATTGAAGCAAAGGCGTCAGCTTTTGTGGAGTCACCAGTGAAATACCTCTTTTGTTTTTCTTGATATCTAACTGATAGCCGTTATCCGGCATCAAGACATTGTATGGTGGGTAGTTTGACTGGGGCGGTCGCCTCCCAAATAGTAACGGAGGCGTGCGAAGGTAAGCTCAGAACGGTCAGAAATCGTTCGTAGAGTGCAATGGCATAAGCTTGCCTGACTGTGAGACTGACAAGTCGAGCAGAGACGAAAGTCGGTCATAGTGATCCGGTGGTTCTGAGTGGAAGGGCCATCGCTCAACGGATAAAAGGTACGCCGGGGATAACAGGCTGATACTGCCCAAGAGCTCATATCGACGGCAGTGTTTGGCACCTCGATGTCGGCTCATCACATCCTGGGGCTGGAGCAGGTCCCAAGGGTTTGGCTGTTCGCCAATTAAAGTGGTACGTGAGCTGGGTTCAGAACGTCGTGAGACAGTTCGGTCCCTATCTGCTATGCGTGTAGAAGAATTGAGAGGAGTTGACCCTAGTACGAGAGGACCGGGTTGAACATACCACTGGTGGACCGGTTGTAGCGCCAGCTGCAGTGCCGGGTAGCTAAGTATGGACGAGATAACTGCTGAAAGCATCTAAGCGGGAAACTCACCTCAAAACTAGTTCTTCCTATAGAGCCGTGGTAGACCACCACGTTGATAGGCTGGGTGTGGAAGCGCAGTAATGCGTGCAGCTGACCAGTACTAATAGCTCAATCGGCTTGATTTATGCACTGAAAAAAATTTTTTCAAAATATAGTAAGGTTATAAAGTTTGTAAAAAGAAATTAATCTCACATATCAACTTTATAGATCTTAATTATAAATTTCTTATTTTTGTGAATAAAATATGCAGGAAAATTTTCGTTATCACAAATTCTTAATAGGTTAAATTGAGATTTAATTGATTTATTAATATTAATTAAACTGTCAGATGAATTCCTTCTTTTATTGTAAGATCCTTTCCCTTTTTGTTCTTTCAATTCAATTTTTGGATAAGTTTTTAAAAGATCAAAAATCAATCTAACAATACTTTTATATTGTTTGAGTCTTAAATCAGAATAAAGATCTGTAATATTAATCTTGAATTTGTTAGTTTTTATTATTGGTCCAGAATCGACTTTTTCACTGACTTTAAAAAGAGTATTAAATATTAAAGTCTTATTTTTCAAAACCTGATAGGATAAAGGAGCAAAACCCTTGTCGTAAGGTAATTTGCTAGAATGAACGACAACATTAAGTTTATTTTTTTGTAGAAAATTTTTTGGAAGAATTTTTGTATAAGATAAAATTATTACAATTTCCTGTTTTTTAATTTTCTTATAATCATGGGAAAATCTAAAATTATATTTTTTATGTAATATTAACTTTTGTTTTTTGAAACGTTCATAAAACCAACTATTTTTATTATCGAATAAAAAGGTTACATTAAATTTCATATTAGAAATCAGAATATTTCACTGGCATATTCGCTTTAAAGTTTTTTTTAACTTTTTTACCAAAAAGGCTTTTTATTTTAGAACTACAAATAAACCTAAAAGGTCTTGCTGCAAATATATTTTTTTTGGAAATTACTGAACCTTTTTTAATATCTGAATTATAATATATAGACTTTCTAAAAAATTTTTTCATATTTCTTTCTTTTACTGAAGGTGAAATTAATCCATTACCTTTTATTTTATTAAGTTTTTTTGAAAAATTCACTATCTTTGTCATATCATTTTGATCAGCTGACAATAAATGATCGGCACCTTTTATTTTTTTATTATCAGTAAAATGTTTTTCTAAAACAGTTGCACCCATTGCAATTGCAGTATAACTCGCATTGTTTCCTATCGAATGATCAGAATAACCAACTTGCATATTAAATTTTTTCTTTAATGTTGTTATTCTTCTTAGATTTATCAAATTTTCTGGACAAGGATAAAGCGATACACAGT
>CACLEX010000044.1 GCA_902606065.1 uncultured Pelagibacteraceae bacterium | reverse complement strand
TTTTGGAATCCCAGATCCTATACTTAAAGTCATTGCATCATGCAAATATCCATTAAGACCTGCAAGTGCTAAACCTGATAGAACTGTAAATGCTGCACCCCATCTAAAATAAAATAATGCAGCTGGCGCAATTACTTTACCAATAGCTGGTTTCTGTTCATCTGGAATTTTTGCCATGTTTGGGATTTGAACAAAATTAAAATACCATAACAAGCCAATCCACATTATACCAACTACTACATGCACAAATCTCGCAAACCAACTCCAAAAAAGTGCATCAAAACTAAAACCATCATTTTGATAAAATAAGCCTAAAAATAATAGAACTGCAATGGCTAAAGAAACATGAATAGTTTTTGATAAAGATGAAAGTAAATTACCCATACATAATTTTATACTGATTTA
This sequence comes from uncultured Pelagibacteraceae bacterium, assembly GCA_902606065.1. Classification (GTDB taxonomy): domain Bacteria; phylum Pseudomonadota; class Alphaproteobacteria; order Pelagibacterales; family Pelagibacteraceae; genus Pelagibacter. The sequence goes on along the minus strand of CACLEX010000044.1, from coordinate 1,983 downwards.
GATTGAGATGACAATGGTATTTATTATAAAAGATTTTTTAAAAACTTACCTGTATAACTTCCATTTACTTTACAAATTTCCTCAGGTTTTCCTTCTGCGATAATTTTTCCACCTTTTACACCACCCTCAGGACCCATATCGACAATATAGTCTGCAGTTTTTATGACATCTAAGTTGTGTTCTATAACAACCACTGTGTTACCTAATGAAACAAATGTATGTAAAATTTCTAATAATTTTTTGATGTCGTGTTGGTGAAGACCAGTGGTCGGTTCATCTAAAATGTACATTGTTCTTCCCGTCGATCTTTTTGATAATTCTTTAGCTAATTTAATTCTTTGTGCTTCACCCCCTGATAGAGTTGTAGCTTGTTGACCAATTTTTATATAGCCTAAACCAACTTTTTTTAAAGTTAGCAATTTAGTCTTTATATTTGAAATATTTTCAAAATATTCGCAACCTTCATCAACTGTCATGTTTAAAACATCCGCAATACTTTTATCTTTGAATTTTATCTCTAAGGTTTCCCGATTATATCTGGTTCCTTTACACTCATCACATTGTATATAGACGTCTGGGAGAAAATGCATTTCATAAGTAATAACTCCATCTCCCTCACAAGCTTCACACCTACCTCCTTTGACATTAAAAGAGAATCTTCCTGGTTTGTATCCTCTTGTTTTTGACTCGGGTAATCCTGTAAACCAATCTCTAATTGGCCCGAATGCTCCAGTATAAGTTGCTGGATTTGATCTTGGAGTACGACCAATTGGTGATTGATCAATATCAATTATCTTATCGATTAATTCTGTGCCCTTGAAACCTTTGAATGGTTTTGGAATTTTTCTAGATTTATTATTATTTAAAGTTAAGTTTAATGCGTTATATAATGTCTGTAAGATTAATGTTGACTTACCACTTCCTGATACACCGGTGACACAAGTTAAGCTACCTAAAGGTATTTTTAAATTAACATTATTCAAATTATTACCAGTCGCACCTGTTATTTCGAGAAACCTTCCATTTTTTGCTAATCTTCTTTTCTTGGGAACGTCAATTCTTAATTTGTTTGAGAGATATTTTCCTGTGATACTAATTTTATTTTTTGTTATCTCATCAAAATTTCCTTGCGCAACAACTTCACCACCTTTGTTTCCCGCTTCGGGACCAAGATCAATAATATGATCTGCATTTTCCATCGTTTCAGTATCATGCTCCACTACTATTACTGTATTTCCCAAATCTCGTAATCTTTTAAGAGCATTGATTAGTTTTACATTATCTTTTTGATGCAAACCAATAGATGGTTCATCTAAAACATATAACACTCCAGTTAAACCAGATCCAATTTGAGATGCTAAACGTATTCTTTGTGCTTCTCCTCCTGATAAAGTACCAGACTCTCTTGATAATGTTAGATAATCAAGACCAACATTTAAAAGAAAATTTAATCTTTCATTAATCTCTTTGAGGATATGTTCGGCAATTTTGACTTGTCTTTTATCTAAATTGAATTTTAAATTTTCAAACCATTTTGCAGCATCTAAAATTGATTTTTCAGTCACTTCACTAATGTGCAAGCCGTCAATTTTCACACATAATGCCTCATCTTTTAATCTATGACCATTACATCTCTCACATTTAGTATCTGACTGATATTGGGCTATTTCCTCTCTTTTCCAATCACTATCAGTTTCTAAATATCTTCTCTCTAAATTATTTATTACCCCCTCAAATGTCTTTTTATGTGAGTATTTTTCATAACCATCGTCATATGAAAATTTGATTTCTTCATCATCAGATCCATAAAGAATAATATCCTTTATTTTTTTTGAAAGTTTTGACCATTTTTCATCTAACGAAAAGCCATAATGTTTTGCTAAAGAAGATAATGTTTGTGCATAATATAGAGTCGTTGTTTTAGCCCAGGGTTCTATAGCTCCATCAGCAATACTTTTTTTATGATTTGGTACTACTAAATTT
>CACLEX010000043.1 GCA_902606065.1 uncultured Pelagibacteraceae bacterium | reverse complement strand
AATCAGTACATATGATTCAAAAGATTCTACTTCAATTAATTTTAAAAGAAATCATTATAGCAAGGAACTTACAAAAAATATAAAAGGAAAAAAAATTGGAATTCCAAAAGAATACAGAGTTGATGGTATGCCTAAAGAAATAGAGGACCTTTGGCAAAAAGGTATTCAGTACGTAAAAGATTGTGGTGCTCAAACAATCGACATATCACTTCCACATACAAGTTATGCATTACCAACGTATTATATTGTTGCTCCAGCAGAGGCATCTTCTAATTTAGCAAGATATGATGGTGTAAAGTATGGATACAGAGCCAAAGGTGAAAATTTAATTGATATGTATGAAAAAACTAGATCTGAAGGCTTTGGTGCAGAAGTTCAAAGAAGAATTATGATTGGAACTTATGTATTATCATCTGGTTATTATGATGCATACTATCTTAAAGCTCAAAAAGTGAGAAAACTAATCAAAAATGATTTTGATGAAGCATATAAGAAAGTTGATGCAATTTTAACTCCATCAACACCTAGCTCAGCTTTTAAAATAGGTGAAAAAACAAATGATCCAGTTTCGATGTATTTAAATGATATATTTACAGTACCAGTTAATTTGGCAGGCCTGCCTGGTATATCAATTCCTGCAGGACACGATACTAAAGGTTATCCTCTGGGTTTACAAATAATCGGTAAAGCTTTTGATGAACAAAATATATTAAACATAGCTTTTGCTATGGAGGAGAAAATAAATTTTAAAAACAAAATTACTGATTGGTGGATTAAGTGAATAAGAAAAACACAGAATATTTGATTAATCGGAAAGATAATCAATATGAAGTTGTAATTGGATTAGAGGTACATGCTCAAGTATTATCTGAGTCAAAACTATTTTCTTCCTCATCAACTAAATTTGGTTCTGAACCAAATACACAAGTAAGTTTAGTTGACGCTGCGTTTCCAGGAATGCTACCTGTAATAAATGAATTTTGTATTAAACAAGCTATTAAAACTGGCATTGGTCTTAATGCAAAAATTAATAAACGCTCTGTATTTGATAGAAAAAATTATTTTTATGCTGATTTACCTCAGGGATATCAAATATCACAATTTAAAGATCCAATAGTAGGTGAGGGCAAAGTTATTTTAGATATGCCTAATGGTCAAAAAGAAGTAGGTATAGAAAGATTACATCTAGAACAAGATGCTGGAAAAAGTATTCATGATCTTGACCCACAAAATACTTTTGTAGATTTAAATAGATCAGGGGTAGCTTTAATGGAAATAGTGAGCAAGCCTGATTTAAGATCCCCAGATGAGGTTAATGCTTACATTAAAAAATTACGATCTATAATGAGGTACCTAGGAACTTGTGACGGAAATATGCAAGAAGGCTCTTTAAGAGCGGATGTGAATGTTTCTGTAAGACCTAAAGGGTCAAAAGAATTTGGCACTCGATGTGAAATTAAAAATGTTAATTCAATTAAGTTTATGCAAATGGCAATAGAATATGAGGCTAATCGGCAAGTTGATTTAATAGAAGAGGGCAAAACTATTGATCAAGAAACCAGACTTTTTGATACGAAGAAAAATGAGACAAGATCAATGAGATCAAAAGAAGATGCTCATGATTACAGATATTTTCCTGATCCTGATTTATTACCTTTAGAGGTATCGGAAAAATTTATTGAAGAACTTAAAAATGATATTCCAGAGCTTCCAGATGATAAAAAGAAAAGATTTATTGAAGAGTTTAAATTGTCTCCCTATGAAGCCAATATTTTAGTGTCTGATATTGATACTGCAAAATACTTTGAAGAAGTTGTAGCTAAAATGGGCAAGAACAAAGATATTAAGTTAGCAGTCAATTGGATTACAGGAGAACTATTTGCTATTTTAAATAGCAAAGGTTTAGAAATTTCTCAAAGTCCAGTGAGTGCCAAGAACTTCGCCATATTGATAAATCTAATTAAGAATGGAACTATTTCTGGAAAAATAGCAAAAACTGTTTTTGAATTAATGATTGATGGAGACAAAGATCCACAAAAAATTGTTGAGGAAAAAGGATTAAAGCAACAAAGTGATCCAAAAGCTTTAGAAGCTTTAATTGACAAAATAATTAATGAGAACAGAGAAAAAGCTATTGAATATAAACAAGGTAAAGAAAAATTATTTGGTTTTTTTGTTGGTCAGGCAATGAAAGCATCTGGTGGAAAAGCAAATCCTCAATTGATCAATGAGATCTTGAAGAAAAAATTATAAGGTTATGGGTTCAGACCTTAATATCACAAAACATTTACAAGATTACATACTAAAGAATGGTTTGAAACTACATCCAATTCAAAAAGAAATAATAGACTATAATTTATCACTTGGTGATATTAAAAGAATGCAAATATCTATCTCTCAATGTCAATTTCTACATTTGA
>CACLEX010000042.1 GCA_902606065.1 uncultured Pelagibacteraceae bacterium | reverse complement strand
AAAAGTTACCAATCTTTAGTGCCAGGTGAGAGTTTGGGTATTTGTGTAAGAAGAATTCGTGCCAGATACTTTTATTCATTATCATGGATGCTGGACACTAAGGGCTCGCCATCAAAATTAAAAAGTGATCCATATATGTTTACAGCAGATCTTAGATATTGGACAAGATTTAGTGCAACTCCACAAATTTATAAATCATTATTAAGTAATAAGTATTAAACAACCTTATTTTCTAATTTTTTCTCAACCTCTCTCAATCACTTCTGGACCATAGCAAATTGATTGTGCTTCAGTGATTTTTTCAGGCAGCCCATCTAATTTCCAATTATTATTCAAAATATCAAAATACTCTTTTGGATTAAAATTAGGACTATTCACGAGCTCAATTCCAAAAAAATTATCATTATTATACCATGCCATCATTGAGCCGATCATTTTCTCAATATTTTTAAGTCCTGGTGCTTGCATTAAAACTAGATTCATATAATTGAACATGGGCTGAACCATAATAACCTCAACCTCAAGATCTTCCTCATGTCCATTAATTTTAATAGGAATTAATTTATTTTGTAAATTTTTGATATTTTCATTTTCTTTTTTGGTTGAAAAAGAAAAAACAATGTTCATTCTCGCGCAATCATTTTTTCTAATAATTAAACTTAATTTATCACCCCATATAACTTCACCAGGTTTAGTTGTTACTATAAATTCATCGGAAGTTATTACATTCCAATCATCTTCATTTGCTTGAGCCTGATAAGCAATTATTAATAAAAATAAAAATAGATGTAATGAAATAAAGACAAGAAAACGCTTCATGGTTTTGGCTCCTTTTTTGTGGTTAATAATTTGTAATTGGTAATAGTTTCACTCCTCTTCTTATCAAGAGGTTTACGAAGGAAGGGAAATAATAAAAAAAAACGTAAACGTGAGAAAAGGAATGAAATCCAACGCATGATTCTATTAAAATCAAGTCTTGTTGTTTTTATTTGGACTCAAATTTGTTTAAAAAAAGAAATTTTTTCTAAATGATTGTATACCAAATTGTGTAAACGAATTTACACTTTAGTAATAAGTCAATCTTTTGAATGTTAATTTTAGTTCACGCAGTACACTCATAATGTATTGGTCCCAGGTTCGAGTCCTGGCGGGCCCACCAAGCTATTTATTAATTTTTAGAAAATTCTTCTAATGTTTTAAATAATGCATTAATATCATTATCGTTTGAGTTCAAAATAGATGCAAACTCCTCTTTTTGAGTTCTAGCTAAGCTTAAACCCTCAATAATTAAATCTCTAATCAAGGGATTTTCTGGTTTTTTAGTGTAAACCCTCCAATCAATTTTGACCTCAGGTCTTTCAGAAGTACCTTTTAAAAGACTATTCACAATAGTATAATTTTCACTAAGGACTTCTTTAGATAAAACGTCAATTTCTGGATTTGTATATTCAGATAACCTACTAGAGAAACTTTTAAGAAAATATTCCTTAAATAATCTAGAGTATTTCTTTTTTTGGTCACTATCTAGGTTTTTTCTTATAGATCCTAGAGTATAGAAACCGATACCTCTAATATCAACTGTCTCCTCAGCAATTATTTTAAGTTTGTCAATTTTTTCATCTTTTGATAAATTTTCAGAAAGTATTTTTGATGCTCTATTAACAGTTGATTGTACAAATACATCAGCTTCAATACAGAATGAGCTGCTTAATGAAAAAAAGTATAAAAAAATTATTAAAATAATTTTTTTTTTATTCATTCTTTAATTTTTATTGGCTTATCTCTTCCCAATCACTATCGTCTTGGGTATTAACTATTTTTCTTGAGTTAAGAATTTTTTGTTGTCGGTCTTGTAAGTACAAGCTTTTGACTGACGCATAAAAGTCTAGTGAATTGTTTTCTAAGTTTTCAATTGAGTCATAATTTTTGGCTCTGAAATCTACGCCAGATGCACCTTTTGAAAAATAATAATCTGAATTTTCAAAATATTGAGTGTCTTTGTTGACTGTTACATTGTACCAAGGATCACCACCCAAAAAATTAAATGCTGAAGCAATTGTATCTCTAACTGTACTCGGTCCTAAAACTGGTAGCACAATATAACACCCTGGACCTACTCCTGCTTTTGCTAGAGATTGACCATAGTCCTCTTTTTCATAATTTGTTAGTCCTAGATACTGTGCAACATCAAAAATTCCTAAAATACCCAATGTTGTATTTATAATAAATCTTCCAGTATTAATTCCGGCTTGTTTGTAATCTCCCTGCAAAACATTATTTGGTATTGTCAATAAATGGGAAATATTTTCTAAAGAATTACTAACCCCAGTTTTAGCGGGTGAAGGAAGTTTTCGATATAATGATGCAACAGGTTTGAAAATCACCCCATCTAAAGTTTGATTAAATGCAAAAGTCACTCTATTAATCTTTTCAAAGCAATCCTTTACTTCTGTAGGTTCATTTTTTTTTAATATTAAATTTCCATCAGATCCAGCGCTGACATTTAAAGTTAACGCAAGGGTTGTAAATACAATAAATAAGAATTTTTTCATCGTATAAATT
>CACLEX010000041.1 GCA_902606065.1 uncultured Pelagibacteraceae bacterium | reverse complement strand
TTTTAATAAATATTGAATTACTAGAAAAAATTGGGTATTTTGACTGCGTTAACTTCAAAGATTATTTTGGAGATCATGATTTTGGCGTTAGAACAAAAGCGTATAATTTTAAATGTATAGTTTCACAAGGAGCTTTTTATTATCATCATCAAGGCACTAATTTCAATTATTTAAAAAAGGATGATAAAAAAATAAAATTAAGAAGAAGACTTATTTTTCAAACTGAGGATTGGGCACGTTTCAAATTAAAATATGATATGCCAATTACTTTAATCTATCCTGGAGTAAATAAAATTGAATTTGGTAAATTTCAAAATAAAGTTAATAAAAACCATGAAATAAAAAAAAGAGATTACTCTAAATATCTTATCTAAAATTATTTATGTTATCAAAAAATATAATTGTAACTGGTGGATTAGGATTTATTGGAAGCAACTTAATTGAACTCCTTTTACAAAAAAAATTTAATATTTTAAATATAGACAAAATAACATATTCATCAAATTTTTATAATGTCAAAAATTTTAAATTTGTTAAAAACTATAAGTTTATAAAATGTGATATCGGAGATGAAAAAATAAAAAACATTATTTTTAAATTTAAGCCCAAATGTATATTTAACCTAGCTGCAGAAACCCATGTTGATAGATCAATTGATGATCCTAAAAAATTTATTAAATCAAATATTATTGGAGTTTTTAATCTCTTGGAAAATTTTAAAGAATACTCAAAAAAATATAATTCAAAGTTAATTCACATATCAACTGATGAGGTATTTGGAGATATTTTAAAGGGTAGATCCTCAGAAAAATATCCCTACAGACCAAGTTCACCTTACGCTGCTAGTAAAGCTGCAGCTGATCATTTAATTAATTCTTATATTAGAACTTATAAACTTCCAGTAATTGTTACTAATTGTTCAAATAATTATGGACCAAGGCAGCATCCAGAAAAATTAATACCTAAATTAATTTATAATATCTTAAATAACAAAGCCTTACCCATTTATGGGAAAGGCACTAATTCAAGAGAGTGGATATATGTTAAAGATCATTGTGAGGCGTTATTAAAGATATTTCAAAAAGGAAAAATTGGACAATTTTATAATATTGGATCTAATAATAATCTTTCTAATATTGAAGTTTGTAAAAATATTTTAAGTGTTTCAAAAAAATTAATTACAGTTAGGGACAAAGTAAAAATAACTTTTGTAAAAGATAGACCAGGTCATGATTTTAGATATGCATTAGATAGTAGAAAAATAAAAAAAGAATTAAAATTTAAACCAAAGACTAGTTTTAAAGATGGGATAAAATTGACCTTTGAGTGGTATAAAAATAATAGATCTTTCTATAAATCTTTATCAAAAATTGATATCCTCAAAAGACACGGAAAAAATGATTAAAAAAGGAATAATTTTGGCAGGTGGAGCTGGGACCAGAATGAGTCCACTCACTAAGGCGGTCAATAAACAATTGTTACCTATATACGATAAACCTCTAATTTTTTATCCACTTTCAATTTTAATGTTATCTAAAATAAAAAATATTTTAATTATTGTTAATAAAGGTCAAATTAATCATTATAAAAAATTAATTCCTAATGGAAAAAATCTTGGTTTAAATATTACTTACAAAGAACAAGATAAACCAAGGGGTTTACCAGATGCATTTATTTTAGGAGAAAAATTTATTGGTAAAGATGATGTTGCAATGATTTTAGGCGATAATTTTTTCTATGGTCAGGGTTTATCTGAAAATTTAAAAAAGTGTATTAAATTAAAATCAGGAGCAAAAATTTTTTTACACAAAGTAACAAATCCCCAATCATTTGGAGTAGCAAAAGTAGATAAAAGAAATAAGATTTTAAAGATCGTTGAAAAACCAAAAAAATATATTTCTAATTTGGCAGTAACTGGTCTTTATTTTTTTGATAATAATGTTGTTAAATATGCTAAATCCTTAAAACCATCAAAAAGAAATGAACTTGAAATTATAGATCTTTTAAACATCTATAAAAAAAAAAATAAACTTTCAGCAGAATATATTGGCAGGGGAGGTGCTTGGCTTGATACTGGCACTTTAGAAGATTATTACAAAACTTCTACTTTTGTTTATGCAGTTCAGAACAGACAAGGACTGAAAATCGCATGCTTGGAGGAAATTGCATTATTGAATAAATGGATAAATAAGAATTACGTCAAAAAACAAATAAAATTTTATGGAAACTGTAGTTATTCTAATTATTTGAAAAGAATTATTAAATCAAGTGTATAAAATTTTATTAACAGGATCTTCAGGTTTTATTGGTTCAAATATTCTAAATAGCTTTTCTGAAAAATATAAATTTTATGTGATTGTTAGAAAAAAAATTCCCAAGAAAAAATTAATAAAAAAAAATATTAAATTTATATATTTTAAAACCTATGAGTCTCTTAATTCCAAACTAAAGAAAATTAAAGTAGACATAGTCATTCATTGTGCAACTTATTATACCAAAACTCATAGATTTTCTGATATAAAAAAATTTTGTAATTCAAACCTACTATTAGGAAATATAATTTTAGAAAATTTAAACTCAATGAAAGTGAGTAAATTTATTAATTTTTCTACAGTTTGGGAAGATGGTAATGCACAAAAGAATAATACTATAAATTTATACGCCGCATATAAGAAAAGTTTTAGTGTAATTTTAAATTTT
>CACLEX010000040.1 GCA_902606065.1 uncultured Pelagibacteraceae bacterium | reverse complement strand
GGCAAAAGCAAATAAAGGCATAATACCAAAAGCAACGTAGGGACTTATTGCATGTTCAACTTTGATTAACAAAGAAAAATCTTTTTCTTTCTTTCGGTGAGGTATGGTCATGGCTAATAAAACTCCAGCAATAGTAGCGTGAATACCAGAATTATGTGTAAAGTCCCAAAGAAATATACCTACAACCAAGTAAGGTAAAAATTTTTTAATATTAAATCTATTTATTACTAATAGTACAATAAAAGCTAACAGCATAAGCGTTAAGTATTTGATGCTCAAATCACCTGAATAAAATAAAGCAATGATAACAATCGCTCCTAAGTCATCAATAATTGCTAAAGCGGTTAAAAAAACTTTTAGAGATAATGGTACTCTCTTTCCTAGTAAAGATAATACACCAAGTGAGAAAGCAATGTCGGTAGCAGAGGGAATGGCCCATCCATTCATAGTTTCGCTATCACCAAAGTTTATAAATACATAAAATAATGCAGGAACTAACATACCGCCTACAGCAGCAATTATTGGAAGTAAAGCTTGTTTTATATTTGATAGCTCTCCTTGTAAAAATTCTCTTTTTATTTCTAAAGTGACAAAGAAAAAAAATATTGCCATTAAGGCATCATTAATCCAATGTAAAACAGATAATTTTAATCCAAAATTGTTAATACCTATAAATAAGTATTTATTCAAAGTTGAAAAATATAAATCAGATAAATTGGAGTTACTGATTATTAATGCAACTATAGCCGCAAATAACAAAACTAAACCGCTAGCTGCTTCTAGTTTAAAAAACCATTTAAAAGGTTTAGACAAGTAATTAATCATGATTAAACTAAGTCTTTAATAAATAATTTTATATCTTTCAATATCTCAAAAAGACTAAATATAACAAGTTCGAGAGAAGGGAATAATTGATATAAGTAGGTACTAAAAGTATCTATAACAACTAATAAAGCAACAAAAGATATCAATAGTACAATTAAATACGAAAGTAATTTAGTAAACGATAAACTTTTTCTTGGCTTATATTGTGTTATCTCATAATTTTTTTTATTTTCTAAATCAGAAATATTTTCTTTTGTAAGTGTATCTTTGGTGACTGATTTAATTACCTTTTTTGAGGGACTATTTGGTACTTCATTTTCAATAATCAAATCTTTCTGATTTTCATTATTAAAATTTTCTGGTTTATAAAACCATACTTTATCACATGAACCACATTGAATTGTTCTTCCAGTATCAGGTATCAATTCAGAATTTACTTCAAATTTTTTCTGGCCGCAAATGCACTCAATTATCATAATATTTTTTAGTAAATATTGTTACTCACTTATAGCTATTTATAGGAAAAAGTTAATTATAGTTTTGATATTATTTTAACAAATTTGTTTTTTATTTACATTTAACTATTGAAGTATATGCTTAAAACCATTGATAAATCTTAATAAATGCAGAGATGTTCTTTTTTAAAAGTAAAACAAAAAATTTTAAAAATAGTAAATTAAAAATTTTATCTGGTTACAATTACAGATATAGAAACGTTGGAAAAGAATCAGAAAAAACCATAATCAAATATGCCAATCATTTTAAATTTGATTATGAAATTGATAAAAGAAACTCATTTGAAAGACATTTTTATTGGTTGAAAATAAAGATGCTAATTGAGCATCTTGAGGCTAAAACGCACGAATTTTATTTATGGCTAGATGCTGACTCTTTTGTATGTAGATATGAAAATATTTTAAATCATATTGATAAAACAAAACATATTTTTATTCATAATCAATTTTTTAAATCCAAACATAAAACAAAACATAAAAATGTCGATTTTTTAACATGGGGGCCTAATGTTGGAGTAATCCTCGTAAGAAATACCAGTTGGTCTCTAAACTTTTTTAAAAATGTATGGAATAAAAAAAAATATTTAAATCATTATTGGCCAGATAATGCAGCAGTAATGGATGAAATTGGTTTTAAAGCTGAAATTTCAAATTTGTCAGATAATAAACCAAAAAAGTCTATTTTAAATAAGATTCAATTTTTATCAGGAGTTTGGAATAGTATGCCTAATAAAAATTTTAATGATCCAAAAAATAATGAAATATCAAATTATTATTTTAATCCTGTAATAATTCATTTAGCTGGTATAAGGCGAAGAGATAGAGTTGAGTTTATCAAAAAATATAAGAATTTATTCATTTAATTTTTAGTTCATTAATCTGATCTTTTGTATAAAGATTTAGGTAACAATTAAAACCACTATTTTTATTTAGTTCATCTTTATCTAGTATTTTATGTAGTGGTTTAGGTAGTAAAAAGGGAGGTCTAGTTAAGTCTATTTCTCTATATTCTCCATCAGGAATATCTAAATTATCTATTTCTTTATTTGTATCTTTTAACTTATATGTTGTGAGCAATAAGTAATTAATCTTACTTTTTTTAAAGTTTTCAAAAAATAATTTTATACTTTTAAATGATAAGTGAATTAAACAATCTCTACAAATCATTAAATCTGAGTCTGGTAAATTTTCCTTAGTAATATCTAGCTTAATGAAATCTAATTTATTATTCTTAAATTTTTTAATATTATTATCAATTATTTCTTGCACAATATCTCCACCAATATAAGTTAAATCCTTATTTAAAACATTTTTAACCCAATTGAAATCTCCACATGGTGCATCTAAAATACTTTTAATTTGATACTTTTGAATAATATTAATTATTTCTTTTTCAATATTGACGGTATTTTTTAACTCAGATCCATAACCTGAAACACTTTCATTTGAGGACCAGAAATTAGTTTTATAA
>CACLEX010000039.1 GCA_902606065.1 uncultured Pelagibacteraceae bacterium | reverse complement strand
TATCGAAGTCTTTTTTCCAAAAATTTAACATATTATTGGTTAAGTCATTTAATTCGACGTTTAGAAATTTTTTTAACATATATAATTCAAAAGCTTCCACTACCGGAACATCTTCTTTTGAATTTAATTGGTCTTTTCTTTTTAATTGGATTATTTGATCATAATTTTCCTTAAGATTTTTTGCTATACCTTTCAACATTTCTGAGCCAAGGCATTCATATCTTACTTTTTCTGCAATAGAATAAAGAGACTTATATGAAGAATTTAAAGGTAAATTCTTTTTATAAATTTCATCATTTGAAAATTTTTTTTTTAAAGCAGATGAGTCAGACTCTGCTCTAGCTTTAATGAAATCTCCTTTCGAGTTAAGATTTTCAATATCAACAAAATTCAAATCTTTTTTGTTTTTTTCATCAATTGTTTTTAGATGAATATCATCAGAAATCACTCTAGCTGTTGAAGTTAAAGCTTGCTTAAGTTTTTCTCTTAAGTTTTCAGCTTTATTATTTTTCATTTAAATTTGAATATTTGCGAGTGACTCTGGTAGTTCTTCTCCGAAACATCTTTGATAGTATTCAGCAATTGTATTTTTTTCAATTTCATCACATTTATTTAGAAAAGTGACTCTAAATGCATATCCTACATCTTTAAAAATTTCTGCATTTTCAGCCCAATGCAATACAGTTCTTGGACTCATTACAGTACTTATGTCACCAGCTATAAATCCTTTTCGAGTTAATGATGCAACCTTTATCATATTTGATACTTTTTCTTTACCTTTAGGATTATTCAAAGATTTGTTTTTCGCTAATATAATATCCATTTCTTTATCTAGACTAAGGTAATTAAGTGTTGTTACAATATTCCATCTATCCATTTGACCTTGATTGATTTGTTGTGTTCCATGATAAAGTCCAGTTGTATCTCCCAAACCGACTGTATTTGATGTAGCAAATAATCTAAAAAATTTATTTTGTTTTATGACCTTATTCTTGTCTAAGAGAGTAAAGTTACCCTCGGCTTCAAGAACTCTTTGAATAACAAACATTACATCAGGTCTTCCAGCATCATACTCATCAAAAACTAAAGCTACTGGATTTTGAATTGACCATGGTAAAATACCTTCATTAAATTGTGTAACCTGTTTTCCTTCTTTCAGGACGATTGCATCTTTACCAATCAGATCTATTCTGCTGATGTGGCTATCTAAGTTAACTCTTATACAGGGCCAATTTAATCTAGCAGCAATTTGTTCTATATGTGTAGATTTTCCTGTGCCATGATAACCTTGCACTAGAACTCTTTTATTGTGTGCAAATCCAGAGACAATTGCAAGTGTAGTATCTCTATCAAATTTATAATTTTTATCTATTTCTGGAACATATTCACTTTTTTTAGAGAATGCGTCTACTTCCATCTCAGAATCAATCCCAAATGATTGTTTTAATGAAATTTTAATATCTGGCTGAATGTTAAGATTGGGTGTCAATTTTTTTCCTATATGTATTTTTTAGTTGCGTGTAAGCTAAAGTAATTAACTTTAGTTTTTCCTCATATTTTTTATTTCCGGCATTCATATCAGGGTGAAATTTTTTGACAAGTGTTTTGAATTTTTCTTGAACTTTTTGCCATTTTAAACCTACAGAAACACCTAATATACTAAAGGCTTTAATATCTTTATGGTCAAATTTAAATTGACGCATATGATTGAACTCACTTTTAAATTTATCATTATCCATTTCATCTTTTAAGGTGTTATTCCATAAAACTTTAAAAAAATTATCAGACGAACTAAAACTTTGAGTAGGTTTATGCCAAATCATATCTGACTTTAAAAAATTAATTACTTGATCATCATTCATACCGGAAAAATAATTCCAATTTTTATTAAATTCTTTAACGTGTTCTAAACATAACATCCTATATTTTTTACTATTATCCTTTTCAACAGGCGCTTTATATTCACCAATTTCTTTACAATTATTCCAGTCGCAAATATTTTTCATGATAATATAATTACATTTATGAATATAAATGATTTAATTGCAATCGTAAAAAAAAAATTACAAAATCAAATTGCTTTGGAGAGTATATTAGTCGAAGATAAATCTTTTCTCCATAAAAATCACGTTGGAAACCAGGCAGGTAAATTTCATCTTAAAATTTCTTTAGTATCAAAGGAACTTAAGCAAATGAAAAGAATTGATAGTGATAAAAAGATTTACAAAATTTTAAATGAAGAATTAAAAAAATATATTCATTCTATTCAAATTTTAATCAATTAATTCATTTTTTAAGAATCCATTTAAATTTTTTACTGAGTATTCTTGATTTAAAATTGTTTGGCCCATTTTCTTTAATAATACCAACTTTATTTTATCAGAATTATTTTTTTTATCAGTTTTCATAAATTTAATAATTTTATCAAGATCTTTATCTGAGGGTAATTTTGAATTTTTGTAATGATCAGAAATCAATTTATAATCATAAATGTTCAGGAATTTATTCTTATTGCTAAATTTTACAGCCATCATCATTCCTAAGATAACAGCTTCACCATGATTTAATCTTTTAGAATATCCTAATGAAGCTTCAAATGAGTGACCAAAAGTGTGACCAAAATTTAATTTTTTTCTTAAGTTGCTCTCTTTTTCATCTTTTTCAACTACATCTTTTTTAATTTTACAACTCTCAAATATCGCCTTTTCTATATAAGGAGATTTAAGTTTAATAACGTCATCAAAATTCTGATCTAAATATTTAAAGAATTTTTTTCTAGAGATTATAGAGTGTTTTAGAATTTCACCATACCCACAAACAATTTCTCTTTTATTAAGTGTTTTTAAAGTATCTATGTCACTTATGACTAATTTTGGTTGATAGAAGCTACCAATGAGATTTTTTCCATACTTAGAATTTACTCCTGTTT
>CACLEX010000038.1 GCA_902606065.1 uncultured Pelagibacteraceae bacterium | reverse complement strand
TTGTTTTCATCATTATACTTATTCCAAAGATTTATTTGATTTTGAATTACATCCTCTCTACGCTTAATAAAATGATATAATATATTCTTTGAAAAATTATATTTATCTTCTATGACCTCCTCATAATGAAAGTCATAACGTTCTCCGTAAAATGCTTTAGTTTTTTTTCTTCCCCAGTCTTTAATTAACTCAATACTAAAATCCCTATCAATTGAGTCTTTTTTAAATTTTCTAACTTTCTTAATAATAAAGAGTGGAATTTTTTTTCCAAAATAAATTGAGTCTAGGTAAAAAAGATCCCCTTTTTCTGGTCTCTTGCTCAAATAATTAATCATTACCTGCCCGCTTGATATGTAGCATCTGCTTAAGAAGAAAATCGCTTCTTTAGGAGAAACATGATAACATTCACTCTTCCAAAGTCTAAACTCACGGAGATAATATTTAAACATTTTTTCCAAGTTTCTTCCGAAAGATTTTGAAACTGGATATTTTCTTACTGGAGAGATATATGGTAAAACAATATTATATTCTTTAAATCTTTGTTCAACGTCATTAGCAATTCCAACTTTAACATGACTTTCCTTATGCTTTTTTCCATTATCCCACCTTGTGCCTCCAATACTTTCGGTAATATAAAAAATCATCTTTTAACCAAAACTACTTAATTTATTAATAAATTTCAATTTTGCTCAGATAGTAATTAATACATTCCTTGAAAGGTATTTACACAATTTCGTACACAATGAAAAAATTTTTAGAGGTTTTTTTGCTTAAATTTTAAGAAACTTAAATTTCTAAACGTTGATTTTGCTAGATTTGGTGGGCCCGCCAGGACTCGAACCTGGGACCAATACATTATGAGTGTACTGCTCTAACCAACTGAGCTACAGGCCCTAATAATAATCTAGGTTTTACAACAATATTAACTTAAATCAAGCTGGAATGTTTTCATTTTGTTTCTATTTGTTTCTGTCTGTAATTGCATCCGTTGGTAAATAGTTGGTAAATGTGTATTGTAAAAAAAATCCTCTAATTAAGGTTGTTTTATAATAGTAATTTAAGATTTTTTTATAAGAAAGAAATTATGAGTGTACTGCTCTAACCAACTGAGCTATAGGCCCGAAGTAATTTTTATTGTTCTACTTTTTTTTTATATTATTTCTATTTAAAAATTCATTAAAGTTTAAATTTTTTTTATCTTTTGAGGATAAAATAGGTTTATTTATAGGCCATTTGATTTTTAAATTTTTATCATTCCAAAGAATTCCTGTTTCATTCTTTTTACTTCTATAATTTGAATTTTTATAATACAAAATAGTATCATTTGCCAGACTACAAAAACCATGAGCAAAACCCTCTGGTATGTATAAAGAAGTGTTATCATTTGCGGATATATAGATACTAAAATGTTTACCAAAAGTTCTGGAAGTTTTCCTGCAATCCACAACAACATCGAAAATTTTACCAGATATAACATTAATTATTTTAGTTTGAGGTTTTTTTAATTGTAGGTGCAATCCTCTTAATACGTTTTTTTTTGATAGTGAAAAATAATCAAAAACAAATTTTTTTGAAAATTTTTTTTGTTCAAATAATTCTCTTAAAAATCCTCTATTATCAAAATTAGTTGATCTTTTAATGATAAATAGTCCTTTAAATTTAGTTTTTATTATCCTCATGAATTTATAAATTTTTTAAAAGTGTCACAAATATATCTCAGTTGAACCTTGTTCATTCCTTGATGACATCCAATTAAAATTCCATTTCTCATCACATTATCAGCCTCAAAATCACACTTAGAGTGTTTTTTATATATTTTTCTTTTCATAACAGGTTGTCTTAAAATATTTCCTGTAAAAATAGTTCTAGTTTGTATCTTATTTTTTTCAAAAAATATTTGCATATCTTTTCTTTTAAAGAACTTATTTTTTTTTATAACCAATGGAAAAGCTAACCAGGGGGTTTTTACTTTGGAATATTGTTCTGGTAATTCAAAAAATTTTGAATATTTGGAAAAAAAATTTTTTAAAAAAGCAAAATTTTTATTTCTAATAGAGATATTTTTTTTCAACTTTTTAATTTGTTCGAGCGCAAAAGCTGCGGATAATTCTGATGGTAAAAAATTATAACCTAATTCTGAAAAAATATATTTTGCATCATAATCGATCCCAGAAATCTTTACATCAAACCTTTTATTAATACTTTCAGATTCATTAAAAGTAGCTGATGATCTACCCCAGCCCCTTAATAACTTTGCTTTTTGATATAATTTAAAATCATTAAAACATACAATTCCACCAGTTCCTGCTCCGTTAATTATATGTGATGCATAAAAACTATTAGTGACTACGTCAGAGTACTTACCAGTATTGCTGTTGTTAATTTTATATCCAATAGTATCTGCTGAGTCTTCAATAATTTTTAATTTATACTTTCTTGCGATTTTAGAAATTTTTTTCCAATCAGCAATATTACCAAGTAAGTTAGGTATCATAATTGCTACAGTTTTTTTATTAATACATTTCTCTATATGACTCGGATCAGCTAAAAACTTATTTTTTTCAACTCCTATAAAATGAGGAATTAAGCCTAATTGATATATTGGAGCTATTGTAGTCGAAAAAGTTAAATTTGGTGTAATAATTTCAGAACCTTTTTTAAAATTAAATGAAGATAATCCTAATAAATTAGCTGAAGATCCAGAATTAACCATCAAACCATATTTTTTTCCAAACAATTTTGAAAAAGTTCTCTCTAATTTTTTTACATTTTTTCCATCAACTAAAGAAAGGCTGTCATTTTTTAAAACTTTGATTACTGCATTTATTTCTTTAAAATTATAAACAGCTTTTCCGTAATAAACTTTTTCCATATTATATTTTTAAGTTAAAATTTAATGTAGTTAATAATATCTTGTATATTACTATAATTTGGTTTCCAACCTTTCAATTTGTCATATGGATAAATTTTATATTTAATCAGACGATTAGAATGCCATTTTACTTTTAATGGTTTTTCATTATTTTTATTAAAAAGCTCTATTAAATCGAAAATTTTTGTATCAACTTTATTTTTAAGTAGATATTTATTTGGAATTAT
>CACLEX010000037.1 GCA_902606065.1 uncultured Pelagibacteraceae bacterium | reverse complement strand
AAAAGTAAAGTGAATGTAAGGTATGGACCGAGTTTTGAATCTCCTATAAAGTTTATTTATAAAAAAGTGAATTTGCCTCTAAAGCAAATTGATAAAAAAGAGAACTGGCGAAGAGTAATTGATTTTAAAAACAACAGCGGATGGATACATTGGTCTCAATTAAAAAAAATAAATTCAATAATTCCCACAAAAGACAAAATTTTATTCGAAAATCCGACAAATTTTTCTAAACCATTGGCTAAAATTAAAAGTGGAAGAGTTCTAATAGTTCAAAAATGCAATGGAATTTGGTGCAAAATAAATACGGATGATTTTGAAGGTTGGATAAAGACAGACAATATTTGGGGTGTATTAGATTAAGAGTTTTTTGATTTACTCGCCCACCACTTATCTAAAATAAAATACCATATAGAATTAGCTATTGGCTCAACTATTGCGTCTGTTAGTGCTATCATAAAGCTGACATCAGCAACAAGCATTAAAACAGTTATAGCTATAGCAAAATGACCAATTGTATAAATAATGGTTCTTAAAATTGAACCTCTATTATTTGTGTAAATCTGTCCAGCAGCTTTGAATATGCCGGTTGTTAATTCCATTATTTTTTAAACGGACTATCAAGCACACAAGCAACTAGGTGCACTCTAGCCTGTTCTCCACCATTAAAAAAATTATGATATTTCGTGTTATTTGTTATCCATACCTTACCATCAGCTGGAAGATGTTTTGCTACATTTTCAATTACCATTGAACAGCCCTTATTAGTTATAATTGGTACATGCAGTCTACATTCAGGATCTTTATGCCAGCTTAATGTAGATCTTGGCTCTTTTAATAATAATCTAACTCTACCTAATTTAAACCTTTTACTTAAAGTTTCGTAAACTTCTTTAAAATAAGTATTTTCAAATTCGGGAACCAATTGAGTATATTTTGACTCATCTATATCAACATCTCGAGAAACTTCTTTTCCAGTTTCATCAGCAATTGTCCAATATTTTCCTCTTATATTATTTCCCTCAATAGAACTTCTATCGTTTGGAATTTGGTTTAATGGTATTGCACCAAAGTGGGTAACCCCAGGAGAATTGAATTTTTTAGCTTTTAAAACTTTATCCAAATCATTTCTTAACTTTGATATATCAAAATTGAGATTAGGAACTTCGTAGAAGTCCTCAAAATTTGCTGTTCCCATATTTTTTTGTCCTGTTTTATAGAATTAGTTTAATTTCAAATCAAATCGATCAGAATTCATAACTTTTACCCATGCCGCGATAAAATCTTTAACAAATTTATCACCTGAATCTTCACATGCATAAACTTCTGCTAGAGCTCTTAGTTGAGAATTTGAACCAAAAATTAAATCAACTCTTGTCGCCTTCCATTTCGTTTTTTGAGTTTTTCTATCTTTACCAATAAATGTTTGTTCAGATTTATCTTCCTCTTTCCAAGTCGTATTCATGTCTAAAAGATTTATGAAATAATCGTTAGTAAGAGAACCAGGTCTGTTAGTAAAAACACCATGTTTTGAGCCATCAAAATTTGTGTTTAAAACTCTCATACCACCCACAAGTGCAGTCATTTCTGGAGCTGTTAAACCCATCAATTGAGCCTTATCAACAAGTTTTTCCTCTGCAGAAACATTTGAAGCTCCACCATTTAAGTAGTTTCTAAAACCATCTGCTTGTGGTTCTAGAAGACCAAATGAGTTAATATCAGTCTGATCTTGCCTTGCATCTCCCCTTCCTGCTGAAAATGGAACTTGAACTTTGTAGCCAGCTTTTTTTGCAGCCATTTCGATACCAACACCACCAGCAAGTACAATCAAATCTGCCATTGAAACACTTTTCTTTTTACTATCGAATTTGCTTTTAATTTTTTCTAAAGCTTTAATTACATTCGATAATTTTTTTGGATTGTTCACTTTCCAATTATTTTGTGGTTCCAACATTATTCTAGCACCATTAGCACCACCTCTTTTATCAGAGCCTCTGAACGTAGATGCTGAAGCCCATGCAGTAGAAACTAAATCTGGAATTGATATTTTTGATTTAGAGATTTTAGTTTTTAAATCTTTAATATCCTTTGATTTAAGTTTATATTTAGGTTTATCAATTGGATCCTGCCAAATTAGTTGTTCTTTTGGAACCTCGCTACCAAGATAGCAAACTCTTGGCCCCATATCTCTGTGAGTTAATTTAAACCATGCTCTTGCAAAAGCATCATGAAATTCTTTTGGATTTTGGTGAAAATGTTTTGTGATAGGTCCATAGCTAGGGTCAACTTTCATCGATATGTCGGTTGTTTGCATCATTGGTGGATGAAGCACACCTTTTTGATGTGCATCGGGAACCATTTTAATCTCTTGCCCATTTTTCTTCGGAGTCCATTGATGAGCACCAGCTGGGCTTTTTGTAAGTTCCCACTCATGTCCATATAAACAATCCAAATAACCCATGTCCCATTTAATTGGATTTTGAGTCCAAGCGCCCTCAATACCACTGCTTATTGTATCAACACCTTTTCCAGATTTATATCCACTATTCCACCCTGTTGACTGATCTTGAAGTCTTGAAGCCTCAGGATCCGGTCCTTTATATGATTCAGATGCTGCACCATGAGATTTTCCAAACGTATGTCCTCCAGCAACTAATGCTGCTGTCTCATAGTCATTCATAGCCATTCTACCAAATGTCTCTCTAATATCATGTGCTGCTAGTTTTGGATCTGGATTAGCGTCAGGACCTTGCGGATTTACATAGATTAAACCCATATGTGAAGCTCCTAGTGGCTGTTCCAAATCTCTCTTTCCACTATATCTTTCCACACCTAACATTTCTTTTTCTGAGCCCCAATAAATATCATCCTCTGGTTCCCAAATATCAGTTCTGCCAGCTCCGAAACCAAAAGTTTTAAAACCCATTGAGTCTAAAGCTACATTTCCAACAAGTATAAACAAATCTGCCCATGAAATTTTTCTTCCATATTTCTTTTTAATAGGCCATAAAAGTAATCTAGCTTTATCTAAGTTAACGTTATCTGGCCAAGAATTAAGTGGCGCAAATCTTTGATTACCTGTTCCCGCTCCACCTCTACCATCACCAGTTCTGTAAGTTCCTGCGG
>CACLEX010000036.1 GCA_902606065.1 uncultured Pelagibacteraceae bacterium | reverse complement strand
ATTTATTCAATACTAATGAAATTTTAGGGTCGATGCTTTTAACGTTAAATAATATCAACTTTTATCAAGAATTAATGAGCGAAATAAGAAAAAATATTCAAAAAGGCACTTTTAATGAATTTCATGATAAATACATAGATAAGTTGTGATAAAGAAACTATATGTCTCATCAATTCCTATTTGAAATATTAAAATAAATATGTATATACGAAGTAATTTTGGGCCGTTAGCTCAGTTGGTAGAGCAATTCCCTTTTAAGGAATGGGTCGATGGTTCGAGTCCATCACGGCTCACCATCAATTAATACTTATATTTTAATTGGTGGGTAATCCAGAATTATACTATTTGTCCACTCATTTATTTTTTTAATGCGATTGTCAGGTGATGGGTGTGTACTAAGAAATTCAGATTGTTTTTTTCCCTTACTAAATTTTTTCATTCTTTCCCAAATTTTAGGTGTTTCTCTAATATCGTAACCAGACAAAGAGGCAAAAATCATACCCAAATAGTCAGCTTCAGTTTCTTGTTTTCTATTAAAAGGGTTCATTATACCTAGTTGAGAGACCATACCAATAGTATTCATACCTGTTGTTCTATTAACTTGAGATAATTTTCCACCAGATAATATATCAATAACATTTGTCCCTACATTTAAAACAACACCTCGGCTCGCTCGTTCTACCGAGTGTTTTGCTACAGCATGTGCAATTTCATGACCCATGACAGCAGCTAAGCCATCAGTATTTTTGGTTACTTCTAATATGCCTGAAAAAACTGCTATTTTACCTCCCGGCATACAAAATGCATTTCTCATATTTTTTTTATCGATTAATATATATTCCCAATCAAAACCAACTGTTGGATCATCAAGTTTTGATTGATAAAAATATTCTCCTATAGAATTTTCCATTCTTTTGCCAATTTCTTTAATTTGATTAAGTTTTGGTCCTGTTATTAATTTTTCTTTTTCCTTAATTTTTTCAAAAATTTGGGCTGCCTGAGCATTTAATTTAGCTTCAGGGATTAGTTTTAATTGTTTTCGATCAGTGATTGGTGCAGTAGCACATGAATTCAGAGCTAAACTACAACAAGTACAACCAACATAAGTTAAGAATTTTCTTCTATCCATTTTTAATTATCATTGATAATATATTTTAAAATGAATCTAAATAATAAAATATTAGTATTTTTATTTATTATTGCGATTTCTTTTGTAGTTTACTCTAGTTTTAAATAAATTTTATGAAAAAGAATAAAAAAAAACGATCACTTACTCTTATTCTTAGAAATTATTTTATAACGGGTGTAGTGGTATTAATTCCTATTGGTTTTACTTTATATTTAAGTAAAATTTTAATAGGAATTTCTTCTAAAATAATTCCAGAAAATATAAATCCTAATAACTACTTACCTTTTGCAATACCTGGAATAGAAATAATTATTTCTGTAGCATTTATAACAATTGTTGGGGGATTATCATTATCCTTTTTAGGTAAACGAATTCTCAAACTTATTGATGATTTATTTAAAAGAATTCCAGTTTTAAGGACTATTTATTCGGCAATAGTACAAATGACCGAGACATTTTCTAATAAAGATGACAATGATAAAAAAAGTGTTGTTTTAGTAGAATACCCAAGAAAAGGTGTTTGGGCTGTTGGATTTGCAACAAAAGAAAATAAAGGTGAAATGGCTGAAAAAACAAATAAAAAATTAATAAACGTATTTGTTCCAACTACACCAAATCCTACAAGTGGTTTTTTACTAATGTTTCCTATAGATGAAGTTATATATCTGAATATGACATTTGAAGAGGCATCCAAATTTATTGTTTCTGCAGGAACATCCACAGGTAAGAATTAAGCTATATCGTTAATTATATCTGCACGATCATATAATTTAATTAATGGTTTAAATCTCCCTATATCCTCTTTTTCATTTTCAATTCTTTTAATTTCTTTTTCAGCTAAAATAAAAAGATTATGATTATGTATTGGATCTGCCAATTTAAAGTTTTTTATTCCACTTTGTTTAAAACCAAGAATATCTCCAAAACCTCTTAATTTCATATCTTCTTCAGATATTTTAAATCCATCATTAGAGTCTTTTAATATATTAATTCTTTTTTTAGCATTTTCACTTAGATTTGACTTAAACATTAATACACATGAAGACTCTTTGTTGCCTCTTCCAACTCTACCTCTAAGTTGATGTAATTGAGACAAACCAAACTTATTTGCATTTTCTATTATAATTACATTTGCATTAGGAAAATCTATACCAACTTCAATGATAGTAGTAGAAACTAATATCTTAAATTCATTTCTTAAAAATTTGTTTAAGATTTCCTCTTTTTCCTCAATAGTTGTTTTTCCATGGAGTAAATAAACCTCATTTGGAAAAATTTTTTTTAGATATTCAGACTTTTTAATCGCTGAAGAGTGATCAATTTTTTTTGACTCTTCTATAAGAGGGCATACCCAAAAAATTTGATTTCCAAGTTGTATTTCTTTCTTGATGAATTTAATTACATCATCAATCTTACTTTCAATTTTACTATAAGTTTTTACAAGTTTTCGGTTATTCGGTTTTTCTCGTATAATTGAAAGATCCATATCTCCGTAAATAGTCATTGTTAAAGTACGTGGAATTGGTGTTGCTGTCATTAAAAGAACATCACAATCTTTCCCAGCTTTATCAGATAATTTTTTTCTCTGACTAACTCCAAATTTGTGTTGTTCATCAATTATTATTAAACCTAGTTTTTTGAATTCTACTTTTTTTTGAAATAAGGCATGTGTTCCAAAAATAATATCAATTTCTTTTTTAATAAGTTTATTTAAAATTTTTTTCTTATCTTTGTATGATGATTTTCCAGAAAGTAACTCTATTTTAATATTTTTTGAATATATTTTTTTTGCTAATAAAAAATGCTGCCTTGCTAATATTTCTGTAGGAGCCATTACTGCTACTTGAAAATCAGAACTGATGGTATTGAATGCAGATAATAATGCTACAATTGTTTTACCACTACCAACATCACCCTGAAGTAATCTGAACATCTTGTTATCTGAACACAAATCTTTGTTAATCTCATTTAATGTTTTAGTTTGATCATTGGTTAAGGAAAAATCTAATTTTGATATTATTTCACCTTGTTTTTTAATATCGAATTTTTTCTTTGTTTTTTTTATTTTTTTGATCTTTTTTCTAATTTCTGAATTAACTAAAAAAGTTGAAAAAATTTCGTCAAAAGCAAGTCTTTGATAGAAATTTTCCTTGAATTTACCAATGTTTTCTG
>CACLEX010000035.1 GCA_902606065.1 uncultured Pelagibacteraceae bacterium | reverse complement strand
GAGTACAAAATTATGAATTCAATTAATTTTCAGAAAATAGATATAAATAAAATACTTTTTGAATCGAAACATTTTGATGGTACTTTTATTGAGGGAAAAAAATTACAAGAGATAGAAGAAAAACTTAAGTCAAACGGCTACAAACTTCAGCAAATAGATAAAGAGAATATTTTGGCGAGCAAATAAGTATTTATCTCTGATTTAATTGTAGTACTTTTCTATGTTTATTACCTTTATAGCTCGCTAGGGGTCTAATAAGTTTATTTGCAGCGTGTTGCTCCATTATGTGTGCTGACCAACCTGTGATTCTTGAAATAACAAATATTGGTGTAAAAAAATCAGTATCAAAACCCATCAAATGGTAAGTAGGACCAGTTGGATAATCAACATTTGGATGAATATTTTTTCTATCAATCATAACTTTTTCAACAATATCGTAAATTTTTTCAAATTTTTTGTCCTTTTTAATTTTGGCTACTTTAGCAAAATATTTTCTCATGGTTGGAACCCTTGAATCTCCTGATTTATAAACTCTATGCCCAAAACCCATCACTACCTCTTTTTTATCTAATGCATTATTTATCCACTTGAGTGCGTTATTTGGAGATTTAATTTTATTCATCATGTGCATCACCTCTTCATTTGCACCACCATGAAGAGGGCCCTTTAAACTAGCTATTGCTCCAGTTATTGCCCCATGAATATCCGACAAGCTACTAGTAATGGTCCTTGCTGTGAATGTTGAAACATTAAAGCTATGTTCAGCATATAAAATTAAAGATACATCAAATGCTTTTACAATTTCTTTTTGAGGAACTTTTCCAAAGCACATATAGAAAAAATTCTCCGCTATATTAAGATTTTTCTTAGGTTTAATAATATTTTTCCCTTTTCTTATTCTGTAAAACGCAGCTAATGCAGTTGGAGTTTTTGCCAAAATTCTTATAGCTTTTCTCATATTTGCTTCCTCTGAGGAGTCGGTAGTTTCTTTATCCTCAAGCCCCATTATGCTCACTGCCGTTCTGGCAACATCCATTGGATGAGATTTTTTTGGCATTTTTTTAATGATTGAATAAAGATCTTTGGACAAGTCTCTATTATTTTTTTCCTCTTTTTCAAATTTTCTTAGTTGTATTGTGTTTGGTAAATCCTTATTTAAAATTAAATAAGCCACTTCTTCAAATCTACAATATTCGCATAAATCTTGAGCTGCATAACCTCTATATGTAAGAGAGTTGATTTCAGGCATAACTTTAGAAACTTCTGTTTCATCAACGACTATTCCTAACAAACCTTTTTTAATATCATCACTCATTATTCATGTCCCTTGGTACTAAAATTATAAATTTTTTCATCCAAGCTATTGTACTTTTCATAATCAACAAGCTCATAAAGCCTTTTTCTTGTTTGCATTTTATCTATAATATTATTTTGATGTCCATTTGCATAAATGTCTCGTAATCCATCTTCAACATTTTTCATAGCTAGTCTTTGGGTGGTTACTGGATAAATTACAATATTGTATCCAAATTTTTCTAATTCTTTATAATTAAATAATTTTGATTTACCAAATTCAGTCATATTAGCTAGTAAGTAACAAGAAAGTTCTTTCCTTACTTTTTCAAAATCTTTTTCGTCATGTAAAGCCTCTGGAAAAATTATTTCTGCTCCAGCATCCACATAAGCTTTACATCTCTCAATCATCTTATCTATTCCCTCAACACTTTTTGCATCAGACCTTGCTATAATTTTAAAATTCTCATCTTTTTTTGCTGATACACATTCTTTAATTTTTTTAACCATAGCTTCTGTTGATATCAATTCTTTATTGTCTAGGTGTCCACATCTTTTTCTTTCAATTTGATCTTCTAAATGAACAGCCGTAATTCCAAATTTCTCAAAAGTTTCAATCGTTTCTTTACAAGATTTAAATCCAGTATCAATATCAACAATTGTTGGAAGGTTGGTAACTCTTGAAATAAGGTAAGACCTCGTACTAACATCTTGCAATGTAGTTAAACCAATATCTGGAAAGCCAAGATCATTTGCCATAACTCCACCAGACACATAAACTGCATCGTAACCAATTTCTTCAATCAACTTTGCAGTTAAAGGATTATAGGCTCCAGGAACTCTTAGAATCTTTTTAGATTTTAATTTATTAACAAAATCCTTTCTTTTTTGTGTTGGCTCTTTTTCAATAAAGTGCATTAAAAAATACCTTTTTTAAAATTTCTTTTTAACTTACCTTTTTTGACTTCGATATTTAATTTATCTAATTGACCTGGTTTTAATTTTTTCAAATTTTGTACTACTTTTAAAAATCTATCACTTTCTTTTTTATCTAAGATATTTTCCGTTAAAGTTAGGAATTTATTGATATAATTTTTTCTTTTAAAAGGTCTTAAACCATAAGGATGAGCATCTGCTACACCTTGTTGCTCAGTAATTTTTTTTCCATTATTGAGAGTTATTACTACTTTTGCACCAAATGCTTTCTTTCGAGGATTAGGATCATGATATTTTTTAGTCCATTTTTTATCCTCATGAGTTTTTATTGATTTCCATATTTTAATTGTACTCTTTCTTTTAGCTCTTGCTTTTGTGTAAGATTTTACGTGATGCCAACTACCATCCTCAAGTGCAACAGCAAATATATACATTATTGAGTGATCTAATGTTTCTCTGCTAGCATTAGGATCCATTTTTTGTGGATCGTTTGCACCTGTTCCGATTACATAATGAGTATGATGACTTGTAAAAATATCTATTTTTTTGATTTGATTAAGATTTTGAACTTTCTTTTTAAGTTTTTTTGCTAAGTCAATTAAAGCTTGAGATTGATATTCTGCAGAATATTCTTTTGTATAAGTTTCAAGAATTGCTTTTTTTGTTTCACCTTTTTTTGGTAATGGAATTTTATATAAAGCCTTCTTACCATCAAGAATTCTTGCTATCACACTATCCTCACCTTCATAAATTGGACTTGGTGCTCCTTCACCACGCATAACTCTATCAACAGCCTCTATAGCAAGTTTCCCTGCATGTGCAGGAGCATAAGCTTTCCAACTTGAAATTTCTCCTTTTCTAGATTGTCTTGTAGAAATTGTTGTATGTAATGCCTGCTGGACAGCTTGATAAATAGTTTCAGTTTTTAACTTTAACATTGAACCAATCCCAGCTGCAACACTTGGACCAAGGTGAGCTATGTGATCTACTTTATGTTTATGTAAACATATTCCTTTCACTAAATTAACTTGAACCTCATAAGCAGTTATAATTCCTCTTAAAAGATCTAATCCGTTTTTTTTATTTTGTTGTGCAACACTAATTAGTGGAGGAATGTTATCACCTGGATGACTATAATCAGCAGCTAAAAAAGTATCATGGAAATCTAATTCTCTTACTGCAGTTCCATTTGACCAAGCTGCCCACTCACAATCAAATTTTAATTTACTATTAACACCAAATAATGTTGCACCATTTT
>CACLEX010000034.1 GCA_902606065.1 uncultured Pelagibacteraceae bacterium | reverse complement strand
GCACTGCAGAGTACATTCGAAAACATGGAATGAAATGTAAAATTATAAATAAAGTCAGCAGTGGAACACCTCACATAGTAGATGTTTTAAATTCAAAAAGAATAGCACTCGTAATTAATACTGGTGGAGGAAATAGTGAGCATCGAGTAAGTGATGCTATTGCACTTAGAAGAGCAACTTTGAAAAACAAAGTTCCATATTGTACAAATATGTCAACTGCTCAAGCATGTTTAGAAGCAATAAAATCTCTTAAAACAAAAAAACTTGATATCGTTGCACTGCAAGAACTAAAATAATATTACAATTTAAAGTTGTATATTTTTTTTTCTCATGAATAATTGCCCAAAATGAATAATCGTTAGGTTGTATTCACCAAATATATTTTTTAAAATTTATAGATATGAGTTCAGAAGTTCGTCAATATATTATCAAAGATGCATCTAAAAAAAGTGAAATTTTTAGTGCTCAACTAATAAAACTTCCTTTAAAAAAAAAAATTTTAACATCAACGACCACTAATCTAGATAAATGTGCCTATTGGAAACTTTATGACAAAACAAATGTTCATGAAGATGGTGACCAGTTGAAAGCAGTAACGGGGATCTGTTTAGTATTGGGCGTATTTAGCTTTATTGGTTTATATTCGAGTCTATTAAATTAATTACTCAACTTTCCAATCAGTGGGGAAAGTGACATAATTTACCTGAACACATCTTCTTTCCTTAATAATCTTCTTCTTTTCCATACCATGCCAAGTATTAGGTCCGCTAGTAAATAAATATCCATAATTATGTTTATAAGGAACCGTTTTAACCTTTTTTAATTTCTCATTATAAAAATCAGTGCCTAGATCCTCTGATTCTTTTGCATTATTAACAAAAATTAATCCTGACATTAATTTTTCTTTAATATCGCAATGCGGCTTAAGCCAAAAACCTTCACGATCACATATAATTTCAACTCTAACATATGAATTAGATAAATCTTTATCAATCATTTTTGAAATTGCATTACAAGTTTCCTTTGACTGAAGCTCAGTAATAAATTTTACTAAATTTGGAAATTGTGAAGCATTTTCTTTTGTGACAAAACATCTAAACTTAATTGCTTTTCCTCCAGATGCTATTCCTTCTCTAAATTCTGCCGCACCACCATCAATAGCTCTTGTTCCATCATAATTAAGATTATGTTTACTGATGTCAGGGATGTCTGCATTTTCAATTTCTTTAATCGCTTCATCGCTTAAGGCATTATTGTATTCCCAATGATTAAAAGGAGATTCATATTTTTTGGAGTTGTTTAAAATTGAATTAAGAAAAGTCATAATTTTGAAATCTTTTTTCTATATAACCTGCTATTCTATCAGTTTCATTAAGTTTTTTATAATCCCAACTCTCGACAGAAAAGTCTAGATTTCTAATAATATCTAAAGATTTGAACAACTCAAAAAATTTTTTGAAGCGATAATTGTTCTTTATAGCTGGCATATCAGCTACATATATAGGTTTACCTGTTATTGCAGCTTCAGATATCATGGATGTGGAGTCACAAGTTACCACTATATGGTCTGCTAACTTAAGTGATGATAAATAAGCTTTTTTATCAACATCTGAAATAATAATTTGATCCCCATTATAAAAATCTTTAGCTTTATCAATAATTCTTTTAGGGGTTCTCATCGAAGGAATAAAAATTAATTGGTAGCCATTATCAAGAAAATTTTTTTTAATTTTATGGAAAATTTCTTCAATTAAATTTTCCCTAAAATCATAATATTTATTTGGACCACCAACAACAAGTACAACTACTTTTTCTTTTTGAATTTTTGGTTTTAAATAATTCAAATTTTCATCTAATTCACTTTCTCGTAGATAGTGGATGGCCCCTTTAGTTGATAATACGTTTTCACCTTTTAGATCATCATGTTCTGGAGCAATTACAAAATCGAAATTATCTAAAGATACCTTCGGATCTTGGATATGAATATTCATGATTTTATTTCCAAACTTTTTTTTTAAAAAAATTGAGGGAATTACACTTTTTCTGCCACAAGAGATCACAACATTAAATTTTTCTAAAATATCATTTTTAAAAACAAACCTTTTAATTGGCGTGATTTTTGGGGGGATCATTTTCCAAAAATTATTTAGTTCAATTTTCTCGTGTATAAAATCTAAACCTAAAGCTTTGGCAAGTCCTTCAACTTGGCTAATCATGCCATGCATGCCCTCGGTCAATAATAAACCTTTTAATTTAGTCATTAATCACTATATAGCTTTCATATGAGTCAAAATCCAACTAAACACACAAAAGTGTTAATAATTGGGTCTGGTCCCGCTGGATATACTGCAGCTGTTTACGCAGCAAGAGCAATGTTAAATCCAATTTTAGTTTATGGTTCAGAGCCAGGTGGACAATTAACTACAACAACAGATGTTGAAAATTTTCCAGGGTTTGCTGATGTTATTCAGGGTCCTTGGCTTATGGATCAAATGAAAGAACAAGCAAAAGCAGTTGGAACAGAAATGATTGAAGATCATATAAGTTCTGTCGATTTAAAAAAAACACCGTTTGAAGCTATTGGGGACACTGGTCAAAAATACACTGCTGATAGCATTATAATTTCGACAGGTGCACAAGCAAGATGGTTAAATTTAAAATCAGAGCAAGAGTTCAGAGGTTTTGGGGTATCTGCATGCGCAACATGTGATGGTTTTTTCTTTAAAGACAAAGAAGTAGCTGTCGTTGGAGGAGGTAATGCAGCTGTTGAGGAAGCGATGTTTCTAACGAAATTTGCATCAAAAGTAAAATTAATTCACAGAAGAGATAATTTAAGAGCTGAAAAAATGCTTCAAAAAAAACTTATGGAGAATAAAAAAATTGAAATTATTTGGGATAGTGTTGTTGAAGACGTTATTGGTGATAAAGATCCAAAAAATGTTAAAGGAATTAAAATCAAGAATGTTAAAACAAATAAAATTGACGAAATTAAATTAGATGGTGTCTTCATCGCAATTGGACATGATCCAGCTACGCAATTATTTAAAAATCAGCTAAGCATGGACAAAGAAGGTTATTTGATAACTAAACCAGATTCAACGGAGACTAATGTACCAGGCGTTTATGCGGCTGGAGATGTAAAAGATAAAACATTTAGACAGGCAGTGACTGCTGCTGGTATGGGTTGTATGGCAGCACTAGAGGCTGAAAAGTTTTTATCACATTAAAGTGAAAAATAACCTTCATGTATTTTTAGGAGCAACAGTTGCTGATGCAGCTGCAAGACCATTACATTGGGTATACAATCAAAAAAAACTCAATTCCTATATTAAAGGTAAAAAAGACTTTACTTTTTTAAAAAAAAATAAAAGTCCTTTCTACAATATAAAAACTGGGAAAGTATCAGGTTATAATCAAATTGGACAAGTTATGTTTCAAACACTTCTAGAAAATTCTGAAAATATAGAGAAAGAATTTAAAAAAAATATTTTGAAAAATTTTGGTCCTGGAAGCAAATATTGGAAAAATTTAAATCTCAGATCAAAATATAAAAAAGTAAAAGATTGGCGTGGTATGG
>CACLEX010000033.1 GCA_902606065.1 uncultured Pelagibacteraceae bacterium | reverse complement strand
CTTTAATTTTATCCACAATCTGTGTAATCGTTTGTGATGTGATTGGTTTACCTGTAAAAGGAGAATAGGGTATACCCGCTCTTGCATATAAAACACGCATGTAATCATATATTTCAGTTACTGTAGCAACAGTTGATCTTGGATTTTTAGAAGTATTTTTTTGCTCTATCGATATTGCTGGGCTCAAACCCTCAATTAAATCAACATTTGGCTTTTTCATTTTATCTAAAAATTGTCTTGCATAAGCGGATAAACTCTCAACATACCTTCTTTGACCTTCTGCATAGACTGTATCAAAAGCTAAAGACGACTTTCCTGATCCTGATAGACCAGTTATGACAACAAATTTATCTTTGGGTATCTCTAAAGAAACATTTTTTAAATTGTGTTCTTTAGCTCCCTTAATAACTATCTTTTTCATCATAATTTTTGTTGCTTTGACTTAATAAAATTAATATTCAGAGTAAATTGTGGTATAGTTCTAATTAACAAATTTAACAAATATTAAAATATTATGGCTGGAAGTTTAAATAAAGTACTTTTAATTGGTCGTTTGGGCGCAGATCCAGAGATCAAACAAATGGTAAATGGCAAAAGTGTTGCACGATTAAGTCTGGCAACAAGTCAATCTTGGAAAGATAAGAATACTGGTGAAAAAAAAGAAAAAACAGAATGGCACCGTATAGTTGTATTCAATGAGGGACTAGTAAATGTTGTTCAACAATATTTAAAAAAGGGAGCCCAAATATATGTTGAAGGACAATTAATAACTCGAAAATGGAAAGATGAGCAGTCTGGTCAAGACAAATACTCAACTGAAATTGTTATTCAAGGATATAACTCATCTTTGACTATGTTAGGTGGAGGTAATTCAGGTGGAAGTATTTCAAATGATAATACTCAATCTAATAATGATGACATGTCACAAATTTCAAATGACATGGATGATGAAATTCCATTTTAATATTTATGCAAAAAACTGAAATTCCTGAGGATAAGAATATAAAATTAATCTCGATGCATGATGAGATGAGCTCATCTTATCTATCGTATGCAATGAGTGTTATAGTCAGTAGAGCACTTCCTGATATACGAGATGGTTTAAAACCAGTTCATAGGAGAATTTTGTATGCAATGTACAAAGGTGGATATGATTGGTCAAAACAATATAGAAAATCTGCAAGAATTGTTGGAGATGTTATTGGTAAGTATCACCCGCATGGAGATCAGTCAGTTTATGATGCTCTAGTAAGAATGGTTCAGGATTTTTCAATGAGCTTGCCTTTAGTTGATGGACAAGGAAATTTTGGATCTATTGATGGCGATCCCGCTGCTGCGATGAGATATACAGAAACTAGATTATCTAAAGTTTCACAATATTTAATTGATGATATCGAAAAGAATACAATTTCATTCAAAAATAATTACGACGAAACAGAGAAAGAACCAACAGTTTTACCAGCTCAATTTCCTAATTTATTAGTAAATGGTGCAGGTGGGATTGCAGTAGGAATGGCAACTAGCATACCACCACATAATCTAGGTGAAATAATTAACGGGACATTAGCTTTAATTGAAAATAAAGATATTAAAATTAAAGATCTTATGAAGCACATACCTGGACCTGATTTTCCAACAGGAGGAGTAATAATTGGAAAAGATATGATTAAACAAGGTTATAACAAAGGCAGAGGTTCTTTTAAAATTAGAGGTGAAATTTCTATAGAAAGTTTAAAAAATGGAAGAGAAAGATTGGTTATCACATCAATTCCTTATCAAGTTAATAAATCTGTTTTGAATGAAAGAATTGCTCAGCTTGTAAGAGAAAAAAAAATTGAGGGTATAAGAGATATAAGAGATGAGTCTAATCGAGAAGGAATCAGAGTTTCAATAGATTTGAGAAGTGGGGTAGAACCCGAAACAGTAAAAAGACAACTTTACAAGAATACACAAATTGAAAGTTCATTTGGATTTAATACACTTGCAATAGTTGATGGCAAACCTGAAACTTGTAACTTAAAAGATTTCTTATCAAATTTTTTATCCTTTAGAGAGGACGTTGTAGTCAAAAAAACAAAATTTGATTTACAAAAAGCAGAAGAGCGAGCACATATCTTAATAGGTTTATCGGTATCAGTTGAAAATTTAGATAAAGTTATCAAAATAATCAGATCATCAAAAAATCCAGAAGATGCAAAGAAATCTCTTTTACAAACCAAATGGAAAATTAATAAGTCAAAAAAATTAATTTCACTTGTAGAAAGTTCAAAATCAAAAACTTTATACTCCTTATCAACTTTACAAGTGAATGCTATTTTAGAATTAAGATTACAAAAACTGACAGCGTTAGGAATAAATGAAATTGAAATAGAAATTAAGAAGTTAGCTGAATTAATTACTAAATATAAAAAAATAATTTCATCTAAAAAAGAATTGTTAAAAGTTATTAGCGAAGAGTTAAAGAATATTAAAGATAAATATTCATCACCCCGAAGAACTAAAATAATTGATGCTATATTAAATTACGATATAGAAGAAACCATTCAAAAACAATCTGTATTGATTACAGTTACATTGCAGGGTTACATCAAACGTGGATCTTTGAATAGTGTTAAGACACAAAAAAGAGGAGGTAAAGGAAAAACTGGCATGACTACTAGAAACGAAGATTCTGTAGTCCAAACTCTATCAGTCAATACACATACCTCAGTTTTGTTTTTCTCTACAGAAGGTTTAGTTTATAGAATAAAAGCCTGGAAAATACCTGAGGGATCTTCAGTTTCTAAGGGAAAATCGTTGTTTAATATTCTTCCACTAAAAAATCATCAGTCAATAAGTTCTATTATGCCTTTTCCCGATAATGAATCTGAAATGAAAAATTATCAAATTGTATTTGCTACTGCTCAAGGGAAAATCAGAAAAAATAGTTTAGAGGATTTTTCATCAATCAATACATCTGGAAAAATTGCAATGAAATTAGACAATAATGATAAAATTGTGGGAGTTAAAATTTGCAAAGATGATCAAGATATAATTTTAAGTACCAAATTAGGAAAATGCATACGTTTCGAGTCTAAAAAATTGAGAGTTTTCAAGGGCAGATCCTCAAAAGGGATCAAAGGTATTGTTTTGTCTCCAAACGATCAAATTGTCTCTCTTTCAATTATAGATAATGATAAATCAAAAAAAAATGGGAAGAAATCAAAAGATGAGCAATCAGAATTTAAAGCTAAAGAAAAGTTCATATTATCAATAACAGAAAATGGTTTTGGTAAAAAAACTAGTCATACGGAATATAGAGTAACTAATAGAGGTGGGAAGGGAATTATCGGTATTATAAATTCACCAAGAAATGGTAATATCTCATCCTCTTTCCCTGTATACGATGGTGATGAAATACTTATATCTACTAACAAAGGAAGAGTAATACGTGTAGCGGTAAAAGAAATTAGAACTGCGGGTAGAAATACTCAGGGTGTTAGAATTATTAAATTAACTGGAGAAGAAAAAGTTGTTTCAGCTGATAAAATAGATGATAACTTAGTTTAATGAATAAAGTTGCAATCTATCCTGGAACATTTGATCCAATTACGTTTGGCCATATTGATGTTATTAAAAAAGGTTTAAAACTTTTTGATAAGATTGTGGTTGCAGTATCTAACGTTGAAAATAAGGATTATTTATTTGATTCTGATGAACGAATTGAAATTGTAAAAAAAGCTTTATTTTATGATTTGAAACTGAACAAAAAAAAAGTTGTCGTAATTTCTTTTAGCTCTTTAACAACTGAATTATGCAAAAAGTATAAATCAAATATTATTTTAAGAGGATTAAGAGCAGTCTCAGATTTTGAATATGAATTTCAACTAGCAGGGATGAATAGAAAATTAAATAAAAATATTGAAACTCTTTTTT
>CACLEX010000032.1 GCA_902606065.1 uncultured Pelagibacteraceae bacterium | reverse complement strand
ATCTACCATTTTGCAAAGTATCTAAATAATCATCTTCTATAGGTTTTGTATTTTTAAGTCGTTGTTCAGCTGCCTTATAATAGGTTTTTTCTTTTTCAATTCCGTAATAATTTCTACCCAATTTTTTTGCAACTGTTGCTGTTGTTCCTGATCCTAAAAAAGGATCTAAAACTAAATCATTTTTGTTTGAGGTTGCTAATAAAATTCTGTGAAGTAGAGCCTCAGGTTTTTGAGTAGAATGAACTTTTTTACCATTTTTTTTAAGTCTTTCAGAACCATTACAAATCGGTAACTCCCAGTTCGATCTCATTTGAAGATCATCATTTAAACATTTCAAAGATTGATAATTAAAAGTGTATTTTGATTTTTCTGATTTTGATGCCCAAATCAAGGTTTCATGCGCATTAGTAAAACGTGTCCCTCTGAAATTTGGCATAGGATTTTTTTTATTCCAGATGACGTCATTTAAAATCCAAAAACCTAAATTTTGAATAGCGGTGCCAACTCTAAAAATGTTATGGTAACTGCCGATCACCCAAATAGCGCCATTTTTTTTCAAAATTCTTTTACATTCCGTTAACCACGAGTAGGTAAATTCATCATACTTTTTAAAATTTTCAAATTGATCCCATTCATCATTGACTGCATTTACCTTAGACCTATCGGGTCTTATGAGCTCATTCCTTAACTGTAAGTTGTAAGGAGGGTCAGCAAAAATTAAATCAAAAGTCTCACTAGGGATTTTTTTTAGTTCCCTTAAACTATCTCCATTAATTAATTTATTTTTAAAGTCTATATTCATTTTATAAAAATAAATTAGACTCCAAAAAGATTCTTGGGTCAACCTAGGATTGAATTATTTGGATTCCATTTGTATGATAGTGGTTCACAACAACTACATCTGGTGTTTCTACGTGAAACCTATTTTAACTTACTGATAGGTAAAAAGGTTCTTCTATGATGAGAAGTAATCCCAAATTTTTTTATAGCTTTAAGATGTTGTTTAGTTCCATATCCATAATTTTTACTCCAGTAATAATTTTTAAATTTCTTCCCTAACCTAGAGATCATTTTATCACGTGTAACTTTTGCTATAATTGATGCTGCAGAAATTGATGGTATTTTTTGATCACCTTTAATGACTGATTGAAGTTTATAATTTTTTAAATTTGGTGTTTTATTTCCATCGACTAAAATCAGTTTTGGTTTTTTTTTGAGTTTTTTAATCGCTCTTTCCATAGCCAATAGGCTTGCATGAAGAATATTTATTTTTTCAATTTCTGAGACAGAAGCTTTACCTGTAGCCCAAATAGAGTTTTTCTTAATGTATTTTGCTAAAAATTCTCGCTTATTTTTTCTCAAACTTTTTGAGTCTTTCAATAACTTCTTATTGATGGTCTTGTTCAATATTACGGCTGCTGCATAAACAGGTCCAATTAAGCTACCCCTGCCAACTTCATCAACTCCAGCAATAGTTTTCATTAAATCCTAATATTTAAATCTTGAATTTTTTGTTTAATTTTTTTTAGATCTTCCCATGAAAATTTTTTATTTTCTGGAAATCTAATTAGATAGGAGGGGCTGAAAGAAATCATGATAGGAATAGTTTTGTTCTTTAAAATTATTTCTTTCCACTTACCTCTTTCATTAGATATTTTGCTTAATCCTGTAATTGCCTCCATCGCTGTGCTGCCCATTAAAATTAAAATTTTTGGATCTATTATCGCAATGTGTTCTTTTAAAAATATTGCATAACGTTTTATCTCCTGTCCAGTGGGTTTTCTGTCTTCTGGTGGTCTGAAATTAATTGAGTAGGTAGTGTAAATATTTTCTCTTTTTATATTGATTGCTAGTAACATTTTGCTTAAAAGATTGCCCACTTCTCCTTGAAAGCATAAACCTGTTTCATCCTCTATTTCGCCTGGAGTTTCTCCAATTAACATCACATCGGCATTAATGTTACCTTCGCCCAGGACCAAATTTTTAGAATTATTTTTTAAATTACAATTTTCAATTGAATTAATCTTTGTTTTAAGATCATTCAGCAATTTATTTTTATTTATTGAGGTGTTTTTATTTTCAGCTAAATTGACTTTAAATCTATTGATTGGTTTATCGCTAAAAATAAAATCAGTTTCAATTGTTTTAATGAATTCTTGAGCATATTTAGCATTTTGATTTAAAGTCTTTTTAATCATACAATGTGGTAATGGTTCTTAAAAATATAAAATTTATACTTATTATATTATTATTTTATCAGAACACTTTGTTTACGGAAAGTAATTCTTTTGAAAAAATTGATTCTAAAAATTTATCAAAATATTTTTCAGGTATAGTTGCTTTTGGTAATAAAAAAAATTCTGAAGCTTTAGATTTTTTTAATTCATCTAAAATTTTGATTAATGCTCATGATCCATTTTTAAAGAGGTATGTATCTTCATTAGTATTGGAGAATAAAGTATTGCAAGCGATACAAATTATTAAACAAAATTATGAAAATGAAAATATAGATTTTTTCGACTCTTATTTATTATTAATAATTGATAGTTTAAAAAAGAATGAGTTAGAAATTGCCTATGAATACATTTCTATTGCAAATAACTTTGCAGAACAGGATAGGTTTAATTTAGCAATTTTAGAAAGCTTAAAACAATATGTTTACCTCTTTAAAGAAAAAAAATTTTTAGACGATAAGAAAAACTTTGGAAGACTATCTTATATTTCAGAAACATTTCAAAAGTGTTATTTGGATGATCCTAGTACAGGGAGATACTTCTCAAAATTGATAAATGATCCTGAGTCGGATTTTACTAGGTATATTTATTTTTATATAAGTTACTTAGTTGAAAATGGTAACATAAACGAAGCAAAAGTAATTACTGATGAAATAGAATTTTTAAATTCAACATTGCTATTATCACAAGGTAAAAGTTGGATTGACAATGGAAACTTACAAAAATTTAAAGAGGTCTTTTCATGTAAAAATCATAATGATTTAATTGCTGAATTTTTGTTTTTAATATCAAATCTGTATTCTGCACAAGACAATTACGAGATGTCTAATTTTTACTTAAATCTATCAAATTTTCTTAATCCAAGATTTGTATTTAATTTATCATTAGTTGCGGAAAATCATTATTTTAATAAAGATTATGAAAAGGCCAAAAAGGTTCTTAAAAAATTTAAAAAGGATGATGATTTTTACTATTGGTTTAGATTAAAAAAAGAAGCGCAAATAATTTCAGCGCAGAGAAATAATCAAGAGTCTCTTAACTTTATTAAATTTAATTTTGATAAAATTCAAAATCCAAATGAAAAAATATTATTTGATGTCGCTAATTTTTACAAAAAAGCAAAAAATTACGAAGAAGCAATAAGATATTACTCTAAAATTATTGAAAATTTGGATGATAATTCGGATATCAAGTCAGATATTCTTTATCGAAGAGGGGGTACATATGAACGAATTAAAAATTATGAAAAAGCCGATAAAGATTTAATTGATGCACTTCAAATTACACCTGACGATGCTTATATACTAAATTACCTTGCTTATTCATGGCTTGAGAGGGATTATAAAATTAATGAAGCTATTAAAATGCTTGAAACAGCCTACGAACTTGAGAGTGATGATCCATATATAATAGACTCTATTGGTTGGGCTTATTATTTAACTGATGATTATCCAAGAGCTGAAAAATTTTTGAAAAGAGCTGTAGAATTGATGCCGGATGATCCGATAGTGAATGACCATTACGGCGATATTTTGTGGAAGCTCAATAGAAAAATCCAGGCTAGATATTTTTGGACCAATGTATTGAAAATGAAAGATACTGAAAAAGAATTAATTGAAAAAATTAATATTAAGATGATCGAAGGTCTTAAAAGCTCTTAA
Organism: uncultured Pelagibacteraceae bacterium; assembly: GCA_902606065.1. Lineage (GTDB taxonomy): Bacteria > Pseudomonadota > Alphaproteobacteria > Pelagibacterales > Pelagibacteraceae > Pelagibacter. The sequence continues at coordinate 322 of CACLEX010000032.1, read as the reverse complement.
TGCCTTTTTCCAGAATAAAATCACACGCGAAATTAAATTTGGCATTAAATGTTATAAGCAAAAGTAAATCTTTGCACAATATAGAGAGCGTAATAAGCTTCGTAGATTTGCACGACATAATTTTGATCAAAAAAATTAAATCAAAAAAACATTTAATTTCATTCAATGGAAAATTTTCTCGAAGGATAGGTAAGAAAAATACTGTTTCTAAATTATTTGAAATCTTAGAAAAAAAAAAAATTTTGAAAAACCAAAGATTTCAAATCAAAATCAAAAAATATATACCTGATAAAGCTGGTCTTGGCGGTGGCTCAATGAATGC
>CACLEX010000031.1 GCA_902606065.1 uncultured Pelagibacteraceae bacterium | reverse complement strand
TATTTGTCCTGATAACTTGCTTAATGTTGCTCATAAAAAGAAAGGTGTTAAAGCAGGTATTGTTAATGCTGGAAAACCTTTACCTATGCAGTCAGTGCAAGATGCTGTTAAAGAAAATCTAATTGAACCAATTTTTATTGGTGATGAAAAAGAAATTAATAAATGCGCTCAGGATCTGAAATGGGATATCTCAAATTATGAGATAATCCATGAGCCTGTTGAAAATAATACAGCGACCATTGCTGCAAAACTCGCAAGCGAACAAAAAATTAGAATTATTGTTAAAGGACATATTCATACTGACGTTTTGATGAAAGAAGTTTTGAAAAGAGAATACAATTTACTTGGAAAAACGAGATTAAGTCATATTTGGCATATGACTTTAGGAAAAGAAGACAAACCTTTAATAATTACTGATGGAGCATTAAATGTTTTACCAAATGTAAAAACAAAATTACACATTCTTAAAAATGTTATTAATTTTTCAAATAGGATCGGTATTGAAAAACCTAAGGTCGCAATCTTGTCTGCTACTGAGGAAGTTTTAGATAGTGTACCAAGTTCTAAAGAAGCTGAAGAATTAACTAACTTAGCTAAAAAGGAAAATTTGAATGCTGATGTTTTTGGTCCGCTGGCATTTGATAATAGTATCTCAAAAAAATCTGCCGCTATTAAAGGAATACAAAACAGTGTAGCTGGTATGGCTGATGTATTGCTGGTTCCAAGTGTTGAAACGGGAAATGGCTTAGTAAAAATGCTTATATATTTTTGTGGAGCATGTGCAGCTGGTGTAGTTGTTGGAGGAAAAGTTCCAGTAGTAATAACAAGTCGTTCGGATGAAGCACCCGCAAGATTAGCTTCCATTGCTGCAGCTGTTGTTGCTTTAGATTAATTGTTTCGTTGAAAAAAAATCTATAATGCTTTAAACGTACTATCTAAAATATTATGGCTATAAAATACCTTAAAAAATCACCAAAAACCCCCTCCACTGACGATAGTAAGACAAACGAAATTGTTAAAGGGTTATTAAAAGAAATAGAAATTTCAAAAGAAGAAGCTTGTATTAATCTAACAAAAAAATTTGATAAGTATGATGGTGAAATAATCGTTACAAAAGAAAGAATTGAGCAGATAGATAAAGAATTAGATCAAAAAACGAAGGACGATATTCAATTTTCTCATGAAAGAGTAAAAAAATTTGCTGAGGCACAATTAAAAAATTATGGCCAAGATTTTGAGGTTGAATTATCGCCAGGTCTTTATGCAGGTCAAAAATTAATTCCTGTAAATACAGCTGGTTGTTATATACCAGGTGGAAGATATGCCCATATAGCCTCAGCTGTGATGAGCGTTACAACTGCAAAAGTTGCAGGAGTAAAAAATATTATTGCTTGTAGTCCACCCAAGGAGGGTATAGGTGCCCATCCAGCAATTATTTATACAGCTAATTTGTGTGGTGCAGATGTAATTTTAAATTTAGGTGGTGTTCCAGGAATTGCTGCAATGACAAATGGTTTATTTAAAAATCCACCTGCAGATATTTTAGTAGGTCCAGGAAATCAGTTTGTAGCAGAAGCCAAAAGAATTTTATTTGGTAAAGTCGGTATTGATTTATTCGCGGGACCAACTGAAATTGCTGTAATAGCTGATGATGAGGCTGATGCAGAGATGGTTGCAGTAGATTTAGTAGGACAAGCAGAACATGGATATAATTCTCCCGCTTGGTTATACACTACAAGCCAAAGAGTTGCTGATGAAGTCATGAAAAGAGTTCCAGAGCTAATTGCTGAATTACCAGAGTTACCTAGAAAAAGTGCTGAAGCTGCTTGGAGAGATTATGGTGAAGTAATATTATGTGACACAGACGAGGAGATGGCAACCATCAGTGATGAATACGCTCCTGAACATTTAGAAGTTCAAACAAAAAATCTTGATTGGTTTCATAAAAGACTAAAAAATTACGGTTCATTATTTATTGGTGAAGAAACTACTGTTGCCTATGGAGACAAATGTTCTGGAACAAACCATATTTTACCAACAAAAGGAGCTGGACGTTACACTGGTGGATTATTTGTTGGAAAATTTATAAAGACTTTGAGTTTTCAAAGAATGACAAAAGAATCTACAAAATCTGTTGGTGCTGCATGTGCTAGGATATCAAGATACGAAGGTATGGAGGCTCATGCTAGGACTGGTGATGTAAGACTAAGAAAATATGGTTTTTCTAATTAATATTTAATCTAGAATCTCTTCACCACTTTCTTTTTTTTCTTTATTACTTTTATTGATAGTCTCTTTATTTTTCTTAATGTTTATTAAATCAGCAAAAGTATGGTTAACATCTCTATGGCCAGCTTCATCATCTCTGATAACTCTTACTACATCTTTTAAAGTAGCATGTAGTGGTAAATTCCAATAATTGATTGCAATTTCTGGAGCTGGTTGATCTGGAATGGTTCCAGCTTCAAGCTCATTTAAATATTCGGTATAACTAATCACTGCCTCTTCCTCAAAATAACCCACAATCCTATGCGCAGTTCTTTGAGAAACTATATAAATTATTGCATATGTGATTATAAATATAAACTGAGCAATCATAATAATGAATCTTTCAATCGCAGTTGGTTTAGCAATATGAACAAAGGTCATTAAATGCATTCTTTCATTCTCAGCTTCCTCTAAAAGAGTTTTGATCCACCCTTTATCATCTTCAATTTTTCTTAATGATTTTAAATGAATAAGCATCCCAGCAACCATACCTGGCACAGCTGCTACTGTTTCAAGAACAACAGCTCTATGGCCATATCTTTTTTTAAAAAAAGTATCAGCCAAAAATCTCAAAAACTTTGTAAATGACAAAGCGACTTTGTCACTAAAGTTTTTGGGTTCAAAATGCTTATCTAAGTCGGTCATATATAATTTATCTAAACACTGTTAAATAAATTACTATGTGCCAAATTTGTCTTGGTAAATTCAAAATCTCAATAAAATTAGGGATTTTATTTATAAAAAATTTAAAAATTCATTTTATAAAAAGCATTGCCACCTAAACTCAATGTATTTTGGCTTGAGAGTAAGCCATAATAAGCGACACCTATTTTGCTATTTTCAAAAATATATTTTTCATAATTCATGCTAGCTGATAATGATATTTCTCTTTTTAAATCATTATCTGGTTTATATGTAGCGGTTGTACCATTAACTGAATATATCTGTTCATCATCACCAATTGCACTTCTAAGATCTAAGGCCCAATTCAAATTTAATTTTTCCTCTTTGTCATCTCTAATTAAATAATCATCAGAAAGATAAATTGACAAGTTTCCAACTACTCTATTTCGCCAAGAATAAAATTTACTCTCATCATATGTTGGTGTTATTGACATACTTGATGTAAATCCGATATCTGGAATGATATTTAGATTATTTTTTTTTGCTCCTAATTGGATATCGTAAGTTTGAAAATTACTATCAGAGTCTACTGTTCCTGATGTCACTGTGTTAGTTAAAACTGTTCTCTTTCCGTCTTTTAAAGTAACTCCACCAGTAATAAAAGTGTCTAAATTAAAAAATTTATCATTATCAGGAATATGAATACCTCCGGAGATATTTTGATATGTAATCCTATAGTCTTTTGCAAAATCTTGTATTCCACCCTCAAACATCATAATAAAATTAGAATTTTCTAATGGATAAATTAAATTTGCTCCTAAATTGATTAAATTATATTCCATCGCTAAACTGTTAGAATCTTCACTCCTATTAAGAAGAGTTGAGTATAATTCTCCCCAACCTCCTTTATGATTAAATAAATTTGAGTTTTCGTATCTATTAAGGAAATTTCTAAGATTAATTGATTTATAACTTAATATTTCATCAATTGTTTCACTTCCTCCTTGACCGACTGATCCTGCAGAACCTTTGACTACTTGGTTTCCATCTAAATCTTCAAAAGAAAAGTCTCCATCAATGTCATAGTAATAAGCTTGACCAACACCATGGTTCATTTTTAAAGTACTTCCAGTTATGCCAGCTCCATGAGCAATTTTACCAACTACAATACCTCCATCTTTCAGGGTGATTGTTGAATTATTTCCATATAACTTTATTGAGTCGTAGCCAACATCATTCTTTATTGATCCACTATTGGTAACATTTGAATTAACCCCGACTCTTATAGTGGCATTATCACTATCAGAGTTAGTCATTTCCCCTCCAGCTTTATTGGTAATTGTTGCTGTATTGCCAGCAGCAGTTCCAAAAATAGCAGATCCGTTTGTGGCTGTAATTTTCCCTGAGTTAATAATTGTCATACCAGTAGTATTTGTGCCACCTGTTTTGCTTATTCTAATAGTATTTCTATTTGACGAAATTGTACCTCCAGAATTATTTGTAATTGTTGCATCAGTTGTTGCCTTTGCATCGATTGCAGTTGTGCCGCTTGCTGTAATTGTTCCTGAATTAGTCACGGTCAAATCAGATGTCGTATCTCCAAAAACAGCTACGGTATTAGCACTGATAGTTGAACCAGACTCGACAGTTACTGAAACACTATCTCCAGTGACATTTGCTGCTTTTGTAGTTGCGCCTGTAGCTAAAGTTGAA
>CACLEX010000030.1 GCA_902606065.1 uncultured Pelagibacteraceae bacterium | reverse complement strand
TGTATTTATTAATTTCCCAAAAATTACTCTTTTATATAACCAAAGCATATATGCAGCACCAATAATTACCCCTAAGCTAGCAATCACAGCTACTAAAAAATTATCCTTAAATGCACCCATCAAAATTAAAAACTCCCCAACAAAACCACTTGTTCCGGGTAGGCCTAGAGCTGCTAAAGTAAACAACATAAACAAAATAGAATATTTTGGAATAATACTCACGATTCCACCATAAGTATTTATAAGTCTTGAATGCATTCTGTCATAAACAACACCTACACATAAAAAAAGTGCTGCAGAAACTAGTCCATGACTGATCATCTGAATAATACTTCCCTCAATACCTTGTTGCTGAATAGTAAAAATTCCTAAAGTAACATAACCCATATGGGCAACTGATGAATAAGCAATTAGCTTTTTCATATCTTCCTGCATTAAAGCAATGAAAGAAGTAAAAATAATCGCAATTACACTGAGTGTGTAAATCAATGGGGTGAAGATTTCTGATGCTGCCGGAAATAATCCAAGAGAAAATCTTATAAAACCATAACCTGCCATTTTTAATAATATAGCTGCTAATAAAACAGATCCTGCTGTTGGTGCTTCAACATGAGCATCTGGTAACCATGTGTGAACTGGCCACATAGGAGTTTTAACTGCAAAAGAGCTAAAAAAAGCTAACCATAAAAGATTTTGATACTTTATATCAATTCCAGAATTATAAAGTTCAACTACATCTGTAGTTCCATTCAGCCAATAAATTGTAATTATAGCTACTAACATTAAAACTGAACCAAGCAAGGTATACAAAAAAAATTTAAATGCTGAATAAACTCTTCTGGCACCACCCCAGATACCAATAATTAAAAACATAGGAATTAAACCTGCCTCAAAAAATAAATAAAAAATAACAAGGTCTAAAGAGCAGAATACCCCGATCATAAAAGACTCCATGATAAGTACAGCTATCAAAAATTCACTTAGTCTCTCTTTGATTGAATTATTTACCGATACAATACAAAGGGGTGTAATAAATGTTGTGAGTAAAATAAACAAAATTGAAATACCATCAACACCTACCTTGTAATTTATTAAATCTTTAATCCAAATTCTTTCCTCAACAAATTGAAACTCAGAAGTTGTTGGATCAAATAATATCCATAGATAAATTGATAAAAAAAAATTTACTGCTGAAGTAAATAAAGCAACATATTTTCCAGTAAAATTATTTTTTTTGTCACTTTTGGTAAAAAATAAGAATAAAGCTCCAATTGATGGTAATAAAATCAAAGAGGAAAGAATAGGAAAGTTCATTATTTTACAATTAAGAATGTTAATAAAGCAGAAAAACCAAGTAACATCACAAAAGCATATTGATATATGTATCCACTTTGAAATTTATTAGCTTTTACTGAAAATTTTTTGATCATCGACGAAATACCGTCTGGACCAAACCCATCAATAATTTTCAAATCAAAGAACTTCCATAAAAATAAACCTAATTTTTTTGATGGTTTAACAAATAAAACATCATAAAGTTCATCAAAATACCATTTATTTAACAAAAACTGATAAAGCGGTTTATTTATACTAGCTAATCGTTCAGGTAAATTTTTATTTTTAAGGAATAAATAATATGCTAGTGGGATAGATAATATTACCAAAGTTGGAGTAAGTAATAAAAACCATAGTGGTGGGTGATCAGTGCTTAATGGTTTTAGAAAAAATATTGAGTCACGCCAAAAATTATTTAAACTTTCATAACCGATAAATAATTCTTTAAATAAAAATCCTGCAAATATTGCACCAATTGATAATAAAACTAGAGGTATCAACATCACGATAGGAGACTCGTGTGTCTCATCTATCTTAATCTCTTTATTATTATACTCACCATGAAAAGTTTTAAAAATTAATCTCCAAGAATAAATTGATGTAAGAAATGCTGTAAAAATACCTATACCAGCAGCATAATAACCTGTTGTATTTCCTCTCAAATATGCAAATTCAATTATTGCATCTTTAGAATAAAAACCTGACAAAAATGGAAACCCTGTTAAAGCTAGTGTTCCTATAATCATTAGTGAATAGGTGTATGGAAGTTTTTTCCACACTCCGCCCATATTATTTATATTTTGTTCGTCTTTAAAAGCATGAATTACTGAACCAGATCCTAAAAATAATAGTGCTTTAAAAAACGCGTGAGTGAATAAATGAAACATTGCAACATTATATGCTCCCACGCCAGTGGCAAAAAACATGTAACCTAATTGGCTACAAGTAGAATACGCAATTATTTTTTTTATATCATTTTGTACCAGAGCTACTGTTGCGGCAAAGAATGCAGTACTCATACCAACAATTGTAATGATATTTAAAGCTAGATCAGAGTATTCATAAATAGGTGAACACCTTACAACTAGAAAAACTCCTGCTGTTACCATAGTGGCGGCATGAATTAAGGCAGAAACAGGTGTTGGTCCTTCCATAGCGTCTGGCAACCAGGTATGAAGTAAAATTTGTGCTGATTTACCCATTGCACCAATGAATAAAAGTAAGCAAATCAAATCTACAGCATTAAATGTGATACCTAAAAATACTAAATTTTTATCTGTAATGTTTGAAATTTCATCAAAAACCTCAGTATAATTTACAGTTCCAAATAAATAAAAAATTAAAAATATTCCTAGGGCAAATCCAAAATCACCTACTCTATTCACTACAAATGCTTTAATTGCAGCTTTGTTTGCTGACTCTTTTTTAAACCAAAATCCTATTAAAAAATACGAACATAAACCTACACCTTCCCAACCAAAAAATAATTGAATGAAATTATCTGCAGTAACTAACATCAGCATTGCAAATGTAAATAAAGATAAGTAAGCCATAAATCTTGGTTTGTGCGGGTCATGAGACATATAACCGATTGAATAAATATGGACTAAGGCAGAAACTGATGTAACAACAACTAACATCACAGCAGATAATGAATCAATTTTCATTGACCAATTTACTTCAAGCGATCCAGAGCTAATCCATGTCGCTATGATGATGTTCTCTTGATATTGATTAACAACAACCTCATACAAAACGAGGACAGAAAAAATTGCTGAAATAGATACCATCAGGCTAGTAATAATTTCTGAACTTCTATCTCCTATTAATTTTCCAAAAAATCCTGAGATAATTGAAGCTATTAATGGTAATGCTATAATTGAAATTTCCATTTTAACCTTTTAGTTTATCTATCTCCTCTACTCGAATAGTTCCAGAGTTTCTAAAATAAACAACTATGATCGCAAGACCAATTGCAGCCTCAGCTGCAGCCACAGTTAGTATAAAGAGGGTAAACACTTGACCAGAAAGATCTCCTAAATAAATTGAAAAAGATACTAAATTAATATTTACAGCTAATAAGATAAGTTCAATACTCATCAAGATTACAATAATATTTTTTCTATTAAGAAATATACCAATTATTCCAATACTAAAAATAACAGCACCTAAAGTTAAATAATGACCTAAACCTATATCAATCATCTATTTTTACTCCTTTGTTAGACGCAACTTCAAGTACTTCTACACCTTCAGTCCTTTCTCTAGATATTTGTTTTAAATAACTTTGTTTTTTAACACCCTCTCTTTGTCTAAAAGTAAGGACTATTGCACCTATCATGGCAATCAAAAGTATCATCCCACTAATTTGAAACACATGTATATAATCAGTGTATAAAATCTGACCTAATGAATGAGTGTTACTGACCCCGTTCTCTAGTGATGATTTTGCAGAATTAAATAAATCAGGCTTATATTTCCATCCACCTATTACAATAATTAATTCAAAAAAAATTATTACACTTATTAATAATCCTATAGGAATATGTCTTGAGCTATCTTTTGAAACAAACCACTGATTTTTTTGCTGAGCAACATTAAGCATCATTACGACAAACAAAAATAGCACTGCAACTGCCCCAACATAAACTATCAACATAATCATCCCCAAAAATTCTGCACCAATCATTATGAAGAGGCAAGATATACTTATAAAATCAAGAATTAAAAAAAAAACTGAATGAACTGTGTTTTTAGAAACAGTTACCATTATGGCGGAAACAACTGCAATTACAGAAAAGACATAAAAAAATATTGCATGTGCAATCATAAATTATCTGTATGGATTGTCTGATTTAATATTTGCCGCTAAAACATTTTCCCATCTATCTCCGTTATCTAGGAGCTTTTCTTTTGTATAATAGAGTTCTTCACGAGTTTCAGTTGAAAATTCAAAATTTGGTCCCTGGACAATTGCATCTACAGGACAAGACTCTTCACATAACCCACAATAAATACATTTCATCATATCAATATCATAGCGAGTTGTTTTTCTGCTTCCATCAGCTCTTTCGGCAGATTCAATTGTAATTGCTTGAGCAGGGCAGACAGCTTCACACAATTTACAAGCTATACATCTTTCTTCTCCATTAGGATATCTTCTCAATGCGTGTTCACCTCTATATCTTGGACTAATTTTGCCTTTTTCAAATGGATAATTTATCGTTTTTTTTGATTTGAAAAGTTCCTTAACAGCAATAAAAAGCCCACTGATAAAATCGGTCATTAATATTGTTTTAAAAAATCTTGATATTTTCATTTATATTGTAGGTAAAAGATTAAAGTAAAAAAGATAACTTGCTGTCAAAACAACATAAGTTAAAGATAATGGTAAAAATATTTTCCAACCTAGTCTCATAAGTTGATCA
>CACLEX010000029.1 GCA_902606065.1 uncultured Pelagibacteraceae bacterium | reverse complement strand
TTGCAAATAAAAGCAAAATCAAAAGCAAAATTTTTAGTTATTTCTGGAAAACCTATAAATGAGGAAATTGCAAGAGGTGGTCCTTTTGTAATGAATACTAAAGCAGAAATATTACAAGCTGTTCAAGATTATCATAACGGCACGTTTGTAAAGTAAAAAATGAAATCGATACAAATAGAAAAATTTGGTGGACCAGAGGTTTTGGTTATTAAAGATGTGAACATTGCAAAACCAGGTCCAAAAGAAGTCTTAATTAAAAATAAATCAATAGGTCTTAATTTTATTGATGTGTATCACAGGACAGGTCTCTACCCTATTCCATTACCCAGTGGTATTGGTCTTGAAGCAAGTGGTGTAATTGAGGAAATAGGATCTGAAGTAAAATTATTTAAAGTTGGTGATAGAGTTACTCACGCATCAATGCCAATTGGAGCGTATTCAGAAAAACAAATTATGCCTGAGGAAAAATTAATTTCTGTTCCAGATGGTATTTCTGATGAGGTGGCATCTTGTATAACTCTTAAGGGTATTACCGCAGAATATCTATTGCACAGAGCGTATCCATTAAAAAAAGGTGATAAAGTGCTTTATCATGCTGCAGCTGGAGCTCTTGGTCAAATTTTATGTCCTTGGGCTAATTCTTTAGGTGCAGAAGTAATTGGAACAGTTGGTTCAAAAGCTAAAGAAGAAATTGCCAAAAAAAATGGCTGCCACCATGTAATTAATTATTCTGAAAAAAATTTCTCAGAAGAAGTTGAAAAAATTGTAGGAAAAAATGGTATTGATGTTGTTTATGATGGTGTTGGAATAAAAACATTTAAAGGTTCAATTGAAACATTAAAAGTAAGAGGAATGATGGTAGCATTTGGTAATGCATCTGGGTACGTTGATACTATTGATGTAAAAAAAGATATTAATGCTAAAGGATTATTTTTTACTCGACCATCCATTGCACATTATACGATCAAAAGAGAGGAGTTGGTTGAGTCGGCAAAAAAAGTTTTTAATGCAATTTTATCCAACAAATTTAAGGTAGAAATTTCAAAAAAATACTCTTTGACAGATGCTGCTCAAGCTCACAAAGATTTAGAGGCTAGATTGTTAACAGGTCCAGCAGTTATTATTCCTTAAATTGAATATCCATATCAGAAAGATGAAGCCTAAGAGCTTTGGTTGAAATTTGAATTTCAATGATAAAAAATATGATTGATATCATCATTGACAAACAACATGAGCCAAAGATTATTCTCGCAATAAAAAGTTCTTGTAAATAAAGACCAAAAACAGTTAACATATTGAATAGGAAACCAAAGGCAGCAAATAAAATACTTAATTTTAAAACACCAATTCTTTTCTCTAAATTTATCAATTGGTCTTTCCATTCAGGCGGGGTGTGTTTTTCAAATACGTACTCATCATGTATTTTTCTAATTAAAGAACTTAAAGTATGAAACCTATTAGAATAAACTCCCATTATCAGTGGGATTGCTGGAAACATTAACGCAGTAACTGTGTAATCTATATTCATACGAATCAATTTGATTATCAATCTTGGCTTTGTTATTTACAAGTAAAATTTTATGAACCAACTAAACTTATTTTTAGAACTTACTAGGCTTAAAAAACCAATCGGTTACATGTTGCTATTTTGGCCTTGTATGTGGGGCCTAACACTAGTTTATGATTTCTCACAAAATAAAAATATTTATTTTTTCTACTTAATTTTATTTTTTCTTGGCGCAGTATTGATGAGGTCTGCGGGGTGTATTGTTAATGATGTATTGGATAGAAAATTTGATAAACTAGTTGTAAGGACAAAAAACAGGCCAATTGCATCTGGAAAAATTTCTATAAAATTAAGTTTATTTTATGCAGCTATACTATGCTTATTAGCATTTATTGTTTTAATTAACTTTAACCTTTTTACAATCCTATTAGCATTAGCCTCAATGCCATTAGCTTTTACGTATCCGTTGATGAAAAGATATACATATTGGCCCCAACTATTTCTAGGAGTAACATTTAACTATGGCTTAGTGCTTGCCTGGACATCAATTTCAGGAAGTTTAAATCTTGTTCCGTTAATATTTTATATAGGAGCCATATTTTGGACACTAGGATACGACACAATTTATGGATACCAAGATATAAAAGATGATGAAATAATTGGACTCAAATCAACGTCAATTAAATTTAAAGGAACTGCAAAAATATTTTTAATTATATGTTACTCTATTTTAATATTTTCTCTTATAGTAGTAGGTTACTTAATGGATTTTAGTTTGTATTACTTTTTATTTTTACTAATTCCATTTACACAATTATTTTTATATCAAATAAAGACTTTTGATATAAATACGCCAAGCGTATGTTTAAATGTTTTTAAAAGTAACAATTTTTTTGGTCTTTTAGTTTTAATGAATATCTTGATAGGAAAAGTCTTATAATGGAAAAATCAGCAACATTAAAAAGGCTCTTTAATGAGTATACAAAGAAATATATCAAAAAAATTGTGATAGCAGTATTTTTTTCTCTTTTAGTTGCTGCAAGTACATCATCAATTGCTTGGCTACTAGATCCAGCAATTGATAAAATTTTTATACAGAAAGATCAATCATTACTAATAATTATACCATTCTTAATAATCATTGCTTTTACAACAAAGGGAGTTTCTCTTTATTTGGCAAAAGTTATAATGATCAATGTTGGGGAAGATATAAAAAAAAAACTTCAATTTGATATGTTAAATACTTTAATAACTGCTGATACCCAATCTATAGATGAAAAGCATACAGGAAAATTTATTTCAAATCTTACTTATGATGTAATGCATATTACAAATCTTCTCAGTAATGGTATTTTGAATCTTTTTAAAGATAGTTTAACGCTCATAGGACTACTTACTGTAATGTTTTTACAAAATTGGAAACTTTCATTAATCGCAATTATTTTAATTCCAATAGCAAGTACTGCAGCAAGAAGTTTGGGTAAAAGAATGGGTAAAGTAACAACTGAAGCTCAAGAAAAATCAAGTTTTTTAACTAAGTATTTGGTTGAATTATTTAAAAACCACCGACTTACAAAAATTTTTCAGAAAGAAAAGTATGAGACAAATAGAGCAGACAACTATTTAAATCAACTTAAGGAAAAAAATAAAAAGATTGGGCATGTGATAGTCAGAATTTCTCCAATAATGGAAGTGTTAACTGGAGTAATGATTGCTATTCTGATTTTTTATTCAGGAAAATTAATTGCATTAGGAGAGTTAAGTGTAAATAATTTTTTTTCATTTCTTGCAGCAATGATGTTGGCTTATCAACCAGTGAGGTCTTTATCGACATTAAATGTAATTCTTAATCAAGGTCTTTCGGCAGCCTCAAGAATTTTATCTGTAGTTGACACCAAAAAATTAATAAAAAATCCAGAAAATGCAAAAGAAATTAAGGTAGAAAAAGCAAATATCAAATTTAAGAATGTGATGTTTAGCTATAATAAATCTGACGATGAGGTTCTTAAAAATATAAATCTTGAATTTGAGGGAGGCCAAATGACTTCTTTGGTTGGTCATAGTGGTTCAGGTAAATCAACCATTTTAAATTTAATACCTAGATTTTATGATTGTGGATCGGGTGATATTTCTGTTGATGACCAATCAATATATGATGTTACATTAAACTCATTAAGAAAAAATATTTCCCTGGTCAGCCAAGAGACAACTCTTTTTGATGACACAATTAAAAATAATATAAGATATGCAAATTTAGATGCAAGTGATGAGGAAATCCTTAGAGCAGCAAAATTATCTCATTGTGATGAATTTATAAATAATCTTCCAGAAAAATATGAAACCTTGATTGGTGAGGATGGTGTAAGGTTATCTGGAGGTGAAAAACAAAGGATTTCAATAGCTAGAGCTATGTTAAAAAAAAGCTCTATTATACTTTTGGACGAAGCTACATCATCTTTAGACTCTGAGACCGAAACAAAAATACAAGATGCATTAAAAATTTTAACAAAAGATAGAACTACTATTGTTATTGCTCATAGACTTTCGACCATCTTAAATTCAAACAAAATATATGTAATAGACTCTGGAAAGATAGTTGATAATGGTAAACATGAAGATTTGTTAATTAATTCTAAAATTTATAAAAATTTTCATGACAAACAATTTCAGAGGTAATGATTTTTTTTATTTACCAATTTTTACTTTCAATCATAGTATTGTTTTCCCCATTCATAATTATCTTTAGAATTTTAAAAAATAAAGAGGATAAATATAGATTTAAAGAAAAATTTTGTTTTATTTCAAAAAAAAGAGGGACTGGAAAACTAATCTGGTTTCATGGATCTAGTGTTGGTGAAATATTAAGTGCTATTCCAATAATTAAAAGATATGACAATGACAAATCTATAAGTAGAATATTAATCACATCTAGTACATTAAGCTCATCAAAAATATTAGAAAAAATCAAATTCAAAAAAACTATTCACCAATTTTATCCTATTGATCACATATTATTTTCAAAAAAATTTTTGGATCATTGGAAACCAGATATAGCAATTTTTTTAGAATCAGAAATCTGGCCAAGTATGTTTCGATCTATCAAAAAAAGAGGTGCACATTTAATTCTGCTAAATGCTAGAATTACTAAAAAATCTTTCAATCGGTGGTCAATAATTAAGAAATTTTCTCACTCAACTTTTAGTTTAATAGATAAAGCCTACTCTCAAAACACTGAGACAAATTATTTTTTGAAAAAATTAAAAGTAAAAAAAATAACCTCAATTGGAAATTTAAAATTTATCGAACACGATAGTTTTGAGACTAATCAAGCAGATAAGAAATTATTCTTACAATTTAGAAAATATAAAACTTTTGTCGCAGCAAGTACACATAACACCGAGGAATTATTTGCAGCAAAAACACATATTCTTTTAAAAAAAAAAATAAAGAATATCATTACAATTATAATACCAAGACATATTAATCGTATTGACCAGATTATTTCACAAATCAATGAACTTGGGTTGAATGCAATATCTCGTAGATCAAATAAAAAAAAATTAGATAATATTGATATTTACTTAGTTGATACCTTCGGAGAGTCTAAAAAGTTTTACAAATTTGCCACGACAGTCTTTTTAGGTGGGTCAATTATTAAAAGGGGTGGGCAAAATCCGTTAGAACCTGCTCGTTTCGGTGCAAAAATATTACACGGACCCAATATTGATAATTTTAGAGATGTTTACAAATATTTAAATCAATTAAAAATATCATCTTCAATCAATTCTCCTCAACAATGTGCTAATTCAATAATTTTTAAAAAAAACATGAAAAAAGTAAAAAAAATGAAATATCTTGGTACAACAATACTTAAAAAAACCTTAAATGAGTTAGATAAATCAATCCATAATGAAATTTAAAAAACCCAAATTTTGGGATTACAATAAACCTAACATTC
>CACLEX010000028.1 GCA_902606065.1 uncultured Pelagibacteraceae bacterium | reverse complement strand
TGGCTATGGCAGTTCAAGAATTATATCCAGGCACTCAAGTTACAATTGGACCAGTTATAGAAAATGGATTTTATTATGACTTTGCCAGAAAGGAGCCCTTTACAGATGACGATCTCAAAAAAATTGAAGAAAGGATGTTAAAAATAATTGACAAAGATTTAAAAACAAGACGAGAAGTATGGGAAAGAGATAAAGCAATTAAGCATTTTAAAAAAATTGGAGAAAAATATAAGGCAGAAATTATTGAGAGTATTCCGGAAACTGAAGAACTTTCAGTCTATCATCATGGTGATACTTGGTATGATTTATGCAGAGGACCTCATTTAGTATCATCTAGTAAAATTGGCAAAGCCTTTAAACTTACAAAAGTTTCAGGCGCATATTGGCGAGGTGACTCAAAAAATGAAATGCTTCAAAGGATCTATGGAACAAGTTGGGCCTCCCAGAAAGATTTAGACGATTATTTAAAAAGAATTGAAGAGGCAGAAAAAAGAGATCATCGTAAATTGGGCAAAGAAATGGATTTGTTTCATTTTAGAGAAGAAAGTCCGGGATCTGTTTTTTGGCATGAGAAAGGTTGGACGTTATTTCAAAAATTAATTAATTACATGAGAGCTAAACAGGACCTGGCCGGATACAAAGAGGTGAATACACCAGAGGTATTAGACAGATTATTGTGGGATGTATACCTCAGAAACTCCTGATGAAAAAGTTTTTGCAATTAAACCAATGAATTGCCCTGGACACATACAAGTTTTTAATCAAGGTCTTAAAAGTTATCGAGATTTACCTCTAAGAATTACTGAGTTTGGAAAAGTTCATAGATATGAACCATCCGGTGCTTTACATGGGTTATTAAGAGTAAGAGCATTCACTCAAGATGATGCTCATATTTTTTGCTCCGAAGATCAAATCACAAGTGAATGTTTAAATGTTACAAATTTGATATTAGAAATTTATAAAGATCTAGGTTTCGAAAATGTAATTCTTAAATATGCTGATAGGCCAGAAGTAAGAGTTGGTGAGGATGAGATTTGGGACAAGGCTGAAGCATCTTTGTTAAAGGCAGTCAAAGCTTCTAAACTTGAGTATAGTATAAATAAAGGTGAGGGAGCATTTTACGGTCCAAAAATAGAATTTGTTTTAAGGGATGCAATAGGAAGAGATTGGCAATGTGGAACAGTCCAAGTTGATTTAAATTTACCAGGTAGATTAGATGCATCATATGTAGATAAAGATGGCACTAAGAAAGTTCCTGTAATGTTACATCGTGCGTTATTTGGATCACTTGAGAGATTTATAGGTATTCTGATTGAAAACTATGCTGGAAAATTTCCATTTTGGATATCTCCGTTACAAACAGTTGTTATACCTATTTCCGAAGACTTCGAGGAATACGCAAAAAAAGTTTCCAATAAGATAAGAGAAGCTGGTATTACATCGATGGTTGATTTAAAAAATCATAATTTAAATTATAAAATAAGAGATCATTCATTAGCAAAAATACCTCTTTTAATAATTTGTGGTAAAAAAGAAGTTGACAGTAACTCAGTAACCATTAGAAGATTGGATTCAAATAAACAAGAAAATATGGAACTAAACTCATTTCTTAAAAAATTTTCTGCTTTAAACAAAGCACCTTCAAATATTTAAGTGGCAGATTTTAAGCAAAATTATTTTCAAAGAAGAACCAAGGATCGTGGACCTCGATCAAATAACAGAATTTCCTCACCCGAGGTTCAAGTTATCGCAAGCGACGGAGAAAACTTAGGTGTTTTAAATACTAATGAGGCAATCTCAATGGCAAAAAATCAAGGTTTGGATTTAATCGAAATTGCCCCAAATGCCAATCCCCCAGTTTGTAAAATTATGGACATGGGAAAATATAAATATGATGCCCAAAAAAAAGCAAACCTTGCAAAAAAGAAACAAAAAATAATTGCTTTAAAAGAAATTAAAATGAGACCAGTGACCGAAACGCATGATTATGAATTTAAAGTAAAAAATGCTAAAAAATTTATTGCTAAAGGTGACAAGGTAAAGTTTACCATTAGGTTTAAAGGACGTGAACTTCAACACTCTCATTTAGGTAATGAATTGATGGCCAAAATTAAAGAGGATATGAAAGATATTGGTAAAGTTGAATTGCACCCCAAGTTTGATGGAAAGCAAATGATTATGGTAATTCAACCTTTATAGGCTTTAATATAGGTTGTAAATTTTCTACATTCTTTGTATAACCTCGTCCAATTATGCCAAAATTAAAAACAAAAAGCTCAGCAAAAAAAAGATTTAAAATTTCAGCTAGAGGGAAAGTTATGATGGCCCAATCTGGAAAGAGACACGGCATGATAAAAAGAACTAATTCTCAAATTAGAAAACTTAGGGGCACTACTGTGATGTCAAAACAAGATGGTAAAATTGTTAAATCGTATATGCCTTACAGCTTAAGGGGTTAAAATGGCAAGAGTTAAAAGAGGAGTAACAAGTAGAGCTAAACATAAAAAAGTTTTAAAAGCTGTAAAAGGTCAATGGGGAAGAAGAAAAAATACTATTAGAGTTGCAAAGCAAGCTATGGAAAAAGCTATGCAATATGCATACAGAGATCGAAGAAATAAGAAAAGAGATTTCAAATCATTATGGATACAAAGAATCAATGCGGGTGTGAGAGCTGAAGGTTTGACATATTCCAAGTTTATTTATGGTTTAAATAAATGTGGAATTAAAATTGATAGAAAAATTTTAGCTGAGATAGCCTATGATAGCCCAGAAGCCTTTAAAACTATTGTCCAAAAAGCACAATCTGCTTTAAATTAATCTTCACTATTGTTTTATTTCGCTGAAGAAATAATCTGTAAAAATGTCTGATCTAAAAAAAATAAGAGACGAATTCATTTTAAAATTAAAAGGTAAATTAGATCTAGCAGAACTTAATCAAATTAAATCTGATCTATTTGGTAAAAATGGGTTGGTCTCATCTCAATTTAAAAAAATAGGTACTATTGACGTATCAGAAAGAAAAAAATTCGCATCTGATTTGAATATCATTAAGGATGAACTTCAAGATCTTATTAATTTGAAAATAAACGAAATAGAAAAAGCAAATATTAATGAAAAATTGAAAAAAGAAAAAATTGATGTTACTTTACCAGAGCGATCATTTGTAAGAGGTAAAATTCATCCTGTATCGCAAACAATTGATGAAATATCATCTATATTTTCTGAAATAGGCTTTAGTGTAGAGGAAGGACCAGATGTTGAAAATGAATATAATAATTTTACTGCTTTAAATACTCCAGACAATCATCCAGCTAGAGATATGCATGACACATTTTATCTTGATGATAAAAAAGAAAAATTGTTACGTACTCACACGTCCCCTGTTCAAATTAGAACAATGTTAAAAGACAAACCACCTTTTAAAATAATCGCACCTGGCAGAACATACAGATCAGATAGTGACCAAACACATTCACCAATGTTTCACCAAGTTGAAGGTCTTCATATAGACAAAAATATAAATATGGGTCATTTAAAAGGTTGTTTGAATTATTTTATCAAAGAATTTTTTGAAGTTAAAAAAATAAAGATGAGATTTAGACCAAGTCATTTTCCTTTCACAGAACCATCTGCCGAAGTTGATATTGGATATGAAATAAACGATGGAAAAATTATTATAGGGGAAGGTAATCAGTGGCTAGAAATACTAGGTTGTGGGATGGTTCATCCAAATGTTTTAAAAAATGTAAAGGTAGATCCAAATAAGTTTCAAGGTTATGCATTTGGAATAGGAATTGATAGATTGGCGATGTTGAAATATGGAATTAATGATCTAAGAGCTTTCTTTGATTGTGATTATAGGTGGTTAAATCATTTTGGATTTGATCCTTTAGACGTGCCTACAAACTATAGAGGCCTAAGTAGATGAAAATCACATTTGGTTGGTTAAAAGATCATTTAAAAACTAATCTGAAAGAAAAAAATCTTTTAGAACAACTTACCAATATAGGGTTAGAGGTAGAAAGTGTGGAAAGTCTTTCATCTGATAGTCAACTATTTAAAGTTGCAAAAATTATCAAGACAGAAAAACATCCAAACGCAGATCGACTTAAAGTTTGTGACGTAAATGTTGGTGAGAAAGAGCTTAAAAAAGTTGTGTGTGGTGCCACCAATGCGAGTGAAGGACTTATTACTATATATGCACCTCCAGGTGCAATTATCCCAAAGACTAAAACAAAATTAGAAATAGCAAAAATTAGAGGTGTGACTTCTTACGGAATGCTTTGCTCTGAATCTGAGTTAAATTTATCTGATGAAAGTGATGGTATTACCGAATTATCTAAAAAATATGAAAAAAATATTGGTAAAAGTTATTTTTCAAAATCAAAATCTAATCTTATTGATTTATCTATTACACCTAATCGACCAGATTGTCTTGGTGTGAGGGGAATAGCTAGAGATCTTGCAGCTTCAGGTTTTGGAAAGTTAATAGTACCTAAAGAGAGACAAATTAAATCAAAAATAAAACAAACTTTAAAAGTAAAGATTAAAAAGGAAAAAGGACAAGGGTGTAGTGCTTTTGGAAGTTGTTTAATTAAAAATGTAAAAAATACCGAGAGTCCTCAATGGCTCAAAGATAAATTAATTTCAGTTGGTCAAAAACCTATTTCAGCCATTGTTGATATAACAAATTATGTAATGCTAGATATTAATCGACCATTACACGCATATGATGCTGACAAAATTGAAAAAGGGATAATCGTAAGAAACTCAAAATCTGGAGAAGAATTTACAGCACTGGACAATAAAATTTATAAGTTAGAAAAAGGTATGTGTGTTATTAGTGACAACAAAGGAGTTTTAGGATTAGGTGGAATTATTGGGGGCACAAGATCAGGCACAGAATTTGATACAAAAAATATATTATTAGAATCTGCTTATTTTGATCCAAGATCCATTAGAAATACGGCAAAAAAATTGAATTTAGATACAGATGCAAAATTTAGATTTGAAAGAGGAATTGACCCATTATCCATCGAAACTGGTTTAAAGAAAGCAGCATCACTAATTCAAGAAATTTGTGGTGGCGAAGTTGGTAAAATCGATATTCAAAAAATTGAAACTTATAAAGCCAAAATAATAAACTTTGATGTAAATTCTTTTGAAAATATAGTTGGATTTAAAATTCCTGAAAAGGAAATCCAAAGAATTTTGACTAATCTTGGTTTTATTATTAAAAAAGAAAAAAATTCTTTAAAGTTGATAGTTCCGTCCTGGAGACCAGATATATCACAGCAAATAGATATTGTTGAAGAGTTGGTGAGAATAAGTGGTTATGATAAGATAAAAACAATTGACCCAATTAAGAATAGATCTAAATCCACTTTAACTCAAACTCAAAGATTATTCCATTTTTTACAAAGAGCAATTGCCTCAAAGGGTTATTTAGAGACAATAACATGGTCATTTACAGATCAAAGTTATAACGATCACTTTAGAGAAACTAATAAAGAGGTAAAAATTGTAAACCCTATAAGTTCTGAATTGGGAGTTTTAAGAAATTCCATATTTTCAAATTTAATCATGTATATGAGTAAAAATTTGGATAGAGGCTTTAAAGATTTATCTATATTTGAGATAGGTCCTGTTTTTACTGGCTCAAACCCAGGTGAACAAAAGACAGTAGTTTGTGGTTTGTCAGCTGGTAAAAAATCAAGACTTTCTTGGATCGATAAAGAGAGAAATATTGATTTATTTGATGCAAAAAGAGATGTGGTGCAAACTTTGAGTGAAGCAGGTTATAATGCTGATCAATTTTTTATTGATAGCAAAACACCCAATTATTATCATCCAGGGAAGTCTGGTAGA
>CACLEX010000027.1 GCA_902606065.1 uncultured Pelagibacteraceae bacterium | reverse complement strand
AGTTAATTAACTTTAATAGGAGTAATAATGACTAAAGAAAATAAATCATTGAAGGTGAAAACATCTTCAAGACGTAAGTTCTTTAAAACTGCTGCTAAGACTGGTGCTATAGCTGCAGCCGCTGTTGCGATGCCATATGTGAAGGCAAACGCAGCAACAACTTTAAAGATGCAAGCTGCATGGCCAAGTGGAGCTAACATCTTTTTCGAAATGGCTGGAGACTATTGTAACATGGTTAAAGAAATGTCTGGAGGATCTCTTCAGATTGATCTTCAACCGGTTGGAGCAGTTGTAAAGACTTCAGAAATCGGACAAGCGGTTAGTTCCGGTGTAGTAGATATGGGTCACTGGGTGACTGCATATTGGTATGGTAAAAACCCTGCTGCATCATTATTTGGAACTGGTCCTTCATATGGAATGTCATCTCAAGAAGTTATGGGATGGATGGAGTATGGTGGAGGAAGAAAATTATATGACGAAACACTTGCAAAAGTTGGTTTCGATTATGTTGGTTTTTTCCATATGCCTATGCCAGCTCAGCCTTTTGGTTGGTTCAAAAAGAATGTAACTAAAGTGTCTGATGTTAAAGGTATGAAGTACAGAACTGTTGGTTTAGCGACTAACGTTTTAACTGCAATGGGAATGGTAGTTAGACAATTACCAGGTGGTGAAATTCAACCAGCGATGAAAACTGGTTTGATTGAAGCTGCTGAGTTTAACAACCCTACTTCAGACTCTCAGTTTGGTATGCAAGATGTTTCTAAGCACTATCACTTAGGAAGCTTCCACCAATCTCAAGAGATGTTTGAGATACCAGTTAACAAAAAAACATATAATAGTTTATCACCTGCACACCAAGCAATATTGAAAAATGCTGCTTATGCTGCAAATAGTGATAACTACTTTAAAGCTTTAGTAAGATACTCAGCTGACTTAGCTAAGTTAATGAATGAGCATAAAGTAAATGTTTACCAAACTTCTGATGAAATCTTAGCTCAACAATTAAAAGGTTGGGATAAGGTAATCGGTGATTTCAATAAGAAAGATCCTTTCTTTAAGAAAGTCGTAGATTCTCAGAAAGCGTATGCGAAGAGAGTAATGAAATACTTGCTGATGAATCAGCCGAATTACAAACTTGCGTATGAAAATGAGTTTGGTCCAATAGCAAAAGTTAAGTTATAATTAACTTTTCATAAATTTTAATGAGGGGGCCTCGGCCCCCTTTTTATTTGATTAATTCAAAACAATTCAATAAGAGTCTATATCTATGATGAGATCTTATATAAAATTTGCTGACCGATTAAGCGTCTCAATGGGTAAAGCATTTTCCTGGTGTATTGTAATTTTAATGGGTGGAACGTGCTATGAAGTTTTTATGGCATATGCTTTAAATGCACCAACTTTATGGAATTTCGATTTTAGTCTCCAAATGTATGGTGCGATTTTTATGATGGCTGGTGCATATACTTTGTGTACCGAGGCACATGTAAGAGGAGACGTTATTTACAGATTATTTTCTCAAAGAGTACAAGCTTGGATAGATATAGTTTTATATTTTATTTTCTTTTTCCCTGGTGTAATTGCATTAGCCTTTTATGGTTACGAGTATGCTGCGCTAGCTTGGAAAATAAAAGAAACAAGTTGGAATAGTCCAGCTCAAATTCAAATTTATATGGCGAAATCTTTAATACCTTTATCTGGTAGCCTGTTAACCCTTCAGGGCATAGGTGAAGTGTTCAGATGTATTATATGTATAAAAACTGGTAGTTGGCCAGAAAGAGGAACAGAGCGTGATGCTGAAGAAACTGAAAAAGTATTAATGAGAACTTCACAAGAAGGAAATAAAGAAGATGTTATTTAGTCTGACAAATCCTGAAGTGGCAATTATGATGATGGGTATATTTTTATTTGCCGTGCTATTAGGTTTTCCGATTGCTTTTACTTTAATGGCGATGGGACTAGGTTTTGGATATTATGCTTACTTTGATCCAACTAAGATGGAACATCTTTTTGATAATAGGATATTCCAACTTTTTGTTCAAAATACCTACACTGTTATGGATAATAACGTTCTTACTGCTGTCCCACTCTTTTTATTCATGGGATATTTAGTTGAAAGAGCAGGTATTGTAGCAAAACTATTTTTTGCAATTAGATTAGCATCTCATAAGCTTCCTGCATCAATGGCAGTTGCAGCACTGATTACTTGTGCTCTATTTTCGACAGCAACAGGTATTATAGGTGCAGTTGTCACCTTAATGGGATTATTAGCATGGCCTGCTATGATTAAAGCTGGTTATGATAAAAAATTTGCATCTGGAATAATTTGTTCAGGTGGGTGTTTAGGAATTTTAATTCCACCTAGTATTATGTTGATCGTTTACTCTGTAATTGCTCAACTATCACCACTAAGATTATTTGCAGCTGCTATTTTTCCAGGACTTATGTTAGCGGGACTTTACATTGCATACGCAGTGTTCAGAGCTTGGTTAAATCCATCAATAGCGCCAAAACCTGCAGCTGAGGAAATACCTCCTACAGCAGTAATTCTTAAAGAGGTTCTTGTCTCCTTCTTACCTTTATTTTCATTGATAATTTTAGTTCTAGGTACAATTTTAGCTGGAATAGCAACACCTGCTGAAGCTGCAGCCGTCGGTGCATTTGGATCGTTGGTGCTTTCATATTTTTATAAAACTCTTAAGTGGAAAAATTTTAAAGAATCTGTCTTTTTGACAGCTAAAACAACTGCAATGATTATGTGGCTATTCATAGGATCATGGACATTTGCTTCTGTATTTTCTTATCTCGGTGGTCACGAAGTTTTCGAGCATTTCTTTAAATCTCTAAATTTACAGCCTTGGCAATTTTTAGTAATTACACAATTGATTATATTTTTATTAGGTTGGCCATTAGAGTGGACGGAGATATTAATTATTTTTGTACCAATATTTTTACCATTAGTCGAATTTTTTGGAGTAAATCCATATTTCTTTGCAATGTTGATTGCTCTAAATTTACAAACCTCATTTTTGACACCCCCCATGGCAATGTCTGCTTACTATCTAAAGGGAGTTCAATCAAAGAATGTTGAATTGATGCAGATCTTTGGTGGAATAATGCCATTTTTAGGTATTGTGATTTTAGCTATGGTTCTAATGTATTTATTTCCAGGTATAGCACTTTGGTTACCAGAGACATTATTTGCAAACTAATTTTAAATGACAGATATATTTTCTTTAAGTCTTGAAGAACTTGCTACAAAGATTAAAGATGCCCAACTCACCTCTGTTGATGTTTGTGAAAAGTATATCGAAAGAATCAATAAATTTGACAAAGATATAAAGGCTTGGGCCCATTTTGATAAAAAAGTTTTATTAGAAAAAGCTGCAGAGGCCGACGATCATAGAAGATCTGGTAAACCAATTGGTCCACTTCATGGAGTGCCTATTGCGGTTAAAGACATTATAGGGACAGTTGATATGCCAACTGAATGTGGAACAGTTATTAGAAAAGGTAAATCATATTCACAAAATGCTGAAATAATTGATCTGCTTCATTCATCCGGAGCGATTGTAATGGGTAAAACAGCAACCTCAGAACTTGCTTATTTAGGACCTCCTGCAACCACAAATCCATTTGATAAAACAAGAACACCAGGTGGTTCTTCAAGCGGATCTGCTGCTTCTGTAGCTTCTTATATGGCACCTGCATCAATTGGATCACAAACTGGAGGATCCATTATTAGACCAGCATCCTATTGTGGTGTTGTGGGTTATAAACCTAGTTATGGTTTGATATCTAGAAATGGTGTTTTAAGAACTTCTTACAGTCTAGATCATATAGGAATTTTTGGCCGAAAAGTTGAGGATGTGGCCATGCTAGCAAAAGTATTGATAAAAAAAGATAAATTTGATCCAGCAACTATACATTACTCAACAGAAAATATTTTATCTGAAACAAAAAAAGGACCTTTATTTGATCCTAAGTTTATTTTTTATAAAACTGAACATTGGAAATTAATAGATAAAAAGTCTAGAGAGTCATTTGAATATTTTATTAATTCATTCAAAAAAAATATCGAGATTTTTGATACACCTTCTTATTTTAAGGATATTCACAAGTATCACCAAATTATTCATGAGACTGATTTAGCCAATAATTTTTCAGTGTATTTTAAAAAATTTAAAAAGAAATTGTCTAAGTATATGCAAGATGCAATTATCAAAGGCAATAAACATTCCGCAAAAGAATACGCAGAAGCAATTGATTTTATGAAAAGAGGCTATGAGTCTTACGAGGAAGTTTTTGAGGATTATCATGGAGTTTTGTCACCAGCTAGCCCAGGTGTTGCACCAAAGGGTTTAAAAAGTACGGGAACAGCAGAATTTAATAAAGTTTGGTCTTATCTTGGAACACCATGTATTTCGTTACCTTTACTTGAAGGAGAAAATAATTTACCATTAGGGGTTCAATTAATTGGCAATAAATATGACGATCATAGATTTCTAGGAGTTGCTAATTGGTTAGAAAAAGAATGTCAGGAATAAAATGAATAAAATTACTACAATCATAGGATTATCTTTTGCAGTTTTCTTTTTAATTGGTTTAGCAACAACTTTAACGAGATCAATGATGATAGGCTTCTTGGATGTTATTCCAGTTTATCTTTTAATGGGTGCAGCTATCATCATGATGATATACGAAGCCTTTTTTGATAAAGATTAATATCAATTAAATTGAAAAATATTAAGACAGATATATTTCCATTATCATTACTATTTATACAACCAATCTTTATGGCTAGTAACTTAGTTGTTGCTAGAGGTGGTGTTGAATTTGTTCCGCCTATTTCACTTGCATTTTGGCGTTGGACAGTAGTTTTTTTGATTTTATTACCATTCACTTATGTAACTTTAAAAAATAATTTTCATATAATTAAAAAGGAGTATAAAAAATTATTTTTTTTAGGGTCAATGGGATGTGGTGTATGTGGCGCTTTCCCTTTTTTAGCTGGTGAGACAACAACTGTTACTAATATGGGGATAATTTACACATCCTCTCCAGTTTTTATTATTTTGATTTCATATTTCTTTTTTCAAGAAAAAATAAATTTGACAAAGGTAATTGGTTTAATTGCTTGTTTGATTGGTGTTTTTGTCATTATTATTAAAGGTGATATTGATTTATTAATTAATCTTAGATTTACAATTGGTGATTTATGGATGTTAGCTGCTGCAGTTGGTTGGGCTTTATATTCTATTTATTTATTTTATTGGAAATCAAAATTAAAAATTTTTGATAGATTTGCCATGATTTCCTTTTTTGGTGCTTTAAGTTTGTTACCCTTTTATGTTGGTGAGGAATTATTTTATAAAGAGACTATTTTTGTAACAGAATTTTATTTATGGGTGATTTTTGCTGCTATATCGCCAGGGATAATTGCCTTTACACTTTATACTATAGCTCAAAAAAAATTAGGTGCATCTTTAACTGGCTTTACACTTTATGTTTTTACAGTTTACGGTGCAATTTATGGATACTTTTTATTTGACGAAAAATTTGAAAATTACCATATTATTGGGACTATTCTGGTATTTTTTGGCGTATATTTAGCAAAGAAAAATAATGTTAAAAAGGTTTAGGAATAGTTTGTTATTATTTTTACAACTAACAATTTTAGTTTACCTATTTCTCTTAGTATTTCTTTACTTTTATCAAAGGAACTTAATGTATCATCCTGATGAAAATAATTATTTTGATGACAAACTCTCAGTTTATATTGAAAAAGTAAAAGTCCCAACCCAAGATGGATTAGATTTATTAGGTTGGTATCATGAAAAAGATATAAAAAAAAATAAAACAATTCTATTTTTTCATGGAAATGCTGGATCTTTAGAAAATAGAATTCATAAATTAAATCATTTTAGAGACATGAGTGTTAATTTTTTAATAATTGCTTGGAGAGGTTTTAGTGGTAACGAGGGTAAACCATCAGAGTCTGGATTATATGAGGATGGTGAAAGTGCGATTAAATGGTTGGTAAAAAAAGGTGTAGATGAAAAAAATATAGTAATTTATGGAGAATCATTAGGAACAGGAGTTGCAACACATTTATCCCAGAACAAAGAGTTTGCAGGTGTTATTTTAGAAACTCCATTCACATCAATGATTGATGCGGCTAAAAGATTTTATCCATATATACCCGTTGGTCTTTTACTCAAAGATAAATTTGAAAATAAAAACAAAATTAAAAATATTAAATCTCCAATTTTGATAATGCATGGTGAAAAAGATCAAATTGTTCCTTTTGAGATGGGTAAAAAGATATTTGAGATAGCTAATGAACCCAAATATTCGTATTTTACCAAATATGACAATCATATGATGGAGTATGACGAGAGTCTTGTAAAAGCACTAAACTCTTTTTTGATTAATTTAAATTAAGCCATATTCTAAACAAATATTTTTCAAGATTTAAGATTAAGTTTAAAAAGTGAAAAATGTTTTTATTATTATAATTTTATTCATAACTTTAAAAAGCTTTGCTTTTTCGAAAGATAATTCATTTTATCCTGATGATTTATTTCACATAGATCATATGGACTCTCACAACAAAAAATTTGCGCTATATTTTAAGGGGCGAGAGAAATCGATTTTAGCTAGAGGTGAAGAAAGTAATTATATAAATGATTATCCAAAAGATCTTTATATCTATAATTATTCAACAAAGTCTTCTTCACCATTGATCTCTTATGATTGGT
>CACLEX010000026.1 GCA_902606065.1 uncultured Pelagibacteraceae bacterium | reverse complement strand
ACGAGGTTAAACATAGAGAGAATTGGAGGCCATTTTGCCCTTCAATTAACGACTACAGATATAAGGATTATTTTGGAAACGTACCAGAAAGTGATTTTATGATTTTAGCTTTTAAAATTAAAGAAAAATATAAAAGAATATTGCCATCTGCAGTTCATATTGATGGAACTGCCAGACCTCAAGTTGTTAGAAAAAAAAATAATAAGAAATTTTATAAATTAATAAAGGAATTTGAAAAAATTACTGGCCATGCAGTTATAATAAATACATCATTTAATATTCAAGGTGAGCCTATAGTGAATAAACCTTCTGAGGCGATTAGATGCTTTTCAGGGACTGGTATTGATTATCTTGCGCTAGGAGATTTCTTAATATCTAAATGATTTTAATCTAAACACTATTGAAGTATTGAATTTCATTTTTGTAATCTTTTCAACTTTATATCCAGTTTCTGAAATTAATTTAATACAAAGTGCTTGGGAAACATAGAATGTGTTAATTCCAAGTAAAATTTCGCCATCAGTCATTAAATAATTTTTTGACTCAGTTAAGAAATCATGAGTGGTTTTGAGACCTTTATGATCACTATAACGGATATTTGGAAACTCTAACTCATCTTTTTTTTGTGAAGATGGAACATAGGGGGGATTAAAAGAGATTAAATCAAACTTTTCATCAATATTTGAAAATAAATTTGATTTCTTAATTTGAATATTAGTTTTATTGAGCTCTGAGTTTTTTAAACTATTTTCAACAAATTTTTCATAAATATCAACTGACGTTACATCTGAAACAGTATTGGCTTTCTTAAAAAATTGACCAAGCAAAGCAAATTGACCACAACCCATATCGAGGTATTTCTTTTTGTGCCTTGTGTCATTCAATTCTTTTTTTAAAACTAATGTAGTTAAGTCCCAGAAAGTATTATGAAGAAATTTATCAATTTTTATTCCCCATATCAATAAAGTAATAATTTTTGAAGATCTTATAAATTTTAGTATAATATAATATAATTTCCCAATCATTAATTATCAAAAATTTTTTTCATTTTTAATTCAAAATTTTTAAGTGAATAAACTTCTCTATTTAAAATATTATTTTGAATTTTATGATAATCTGTAGTTAATCTCTTTAATGTTTTTTCTAAGTCTTCTACATTTCTTTTGCAGTTAAATAGACCAAACGAAAATGTTTTCTTTAAATATTTAATATCATTGAAAACAACAATTGGTTTTAACCTTGAAAGACTTTCCAAAATAACCTGTGGATATGCCTCAATATATGATGGTAAAATAAATATATCTGTTTGATTATAATATTTAATTAATTCCTCGGTAGAGGAAATTTGCCCAAAAATCTTAATATTTTTATTTGTGGGATACTCATTTTTTTTAAAATATTTGAAGTCATTTCCAACCATTACCAATTCGGCTTTTATACTTAATCCTTTAAATAAATGAATTAAATTAGCGTAACCTTTTTCTTTTCTAAATCTTCCAACATATAGTAAATTGATCCTCTTTTTTGAGGTTATTTTTTTTAATTGTTTTTTCCTATTTTTTAACCAAATTTTAGTCACTTCAGATGGAAAAACTAATTCTGACTTAAGAACGCCTGTTAAAGATTTTGAACAACTTAAAATATTTAATCTGTTTCTTAAAATTCCCAACATAGCTCCATAAATAAAATAACCAATTATTCCTAATTTGATTCTATATTCCTCATATCCATCACTTCTTAAAAATAAGAAAATATTTTTTTTATTACCGCCCAATATCAATAATAAACAACTAATTAAGAAATTATATGGAGATAATGATATTATTAGTATTTTTGTATTTTTTACCTCAAACTTTTTTTTAAAAAGAGAAATTATGCTAATAATTTTAATATTACTAAATTTTTTTTTAAATTTTAATTTTTTTTTAGATTTTCTTGCTATTAAATATACATTTTTAAATTTTTTAAAACAATTTATTATTGTAAAAGTATTTTTATTTGAGTTAAAAAAATTTTTTTTTTCTAAATAAAATCTATCATTTGATACTATGAAAATTTCACTCATTTTTTTTTTAATAAATCTTTTAAAAATTTAGGAGTAATAGAAACTATATATAAATGTAATAATTTTTTAATGAAGTAAATTTTATTCCTATTAAAGAAATCATCTTTTACTTGACGACTGTACCATTTCTTAAATTCTTTAAAAAACATTTTTCTGTGTTCATCACTAAAATTTTTTCCATGTATTCTTATACATAATAATGGTTTTTGTATTGCGTATGCTTCTTCGATTTTAGACATTTTCATTACAGCCTCAAAATCACCAATTATATTATATTCATTATTAAAATAATTTATTTTTTCTAATAAGTCCTTTTTTATAATTAAACTACTTATTGCTACCAGGTAATCTTTAGACAAAGAGTCATATACTTTACCATTAGGCAATTCTTTTTTTGAATGAATTTGAAATTTATTACTTTTCTGAAAAAAATAATGAAATTTCGAATATGAAAATTTGTATTTTTGACTATTAAAAAAACTTTCTCTAGCCAAAAGAAAATCCTCATACCACCAATCGTCACAATCTAAAAAAGCAATAAATTCACCATTACATTTTTTGCAAGCTAAAGTTCTTGCTTCATAAAGAGTTGTATGTTTCTCAGCATAAAAATATTTAAATCTTGGCTCTTTAAAAGCTTCAAAAATGACTTTACTCTTATCAGTAGACTGATTATCCCAAAATATTAATTCCCAATTTTCATATTTTTGTTTTTGAATACTATGTAAAGTTTTTTTGAGATATTTTTCTCCGTTAAAGCAATTTACAACTATGCTAACTAATTTTTTATTCAATATGCTCTTTGTTTTTGATTTTTTTTTCTAAAATTTCTTTATCCCTTAAAGTATCCATACATTGCCAAAAACCATAATGTTTATATGCAACAAGTTGTTTTTTTTTTGTAGCTAATTCAAAAGGTTCTTTTTCTAAATAAGTTTTATCTTCTTTTATAAAATCAAGAAACTTTGGTTCAATTACAAAAAATCCACCATTAATCCAACCTTCATCTAAATTATTTTTTTCTCTAAAATACTGAACAATGTTATTTCTAATTTTAATAGCACCAAATCTTGCTGGGGGTCTGACTGCTGATAGTGTAATTAATTTTTTATGTTTTTTGTGAAAATTAACTAATTTATTAATATTTACACTTGATAGTCCATCTCCGTAAGTAAGTAAAAAATTCTCTCGCAGGTAATTTTTCAACCTTTTTAATCTGCCCCCAGTCATTGTATTTTTTCCAGTTTCAATTAAATGAATTTTAATTCTTTTATCTATTGTTTTATTTTTAAAATAATTTTTTATTAGATGTCCCTTATATCCAATTGCAATAAAAAATTCATAATGTCCATAACTTACATAATGATCTATTATTCTTTGTATTAATGGTTTTCCACATACCTTAATCATAGGCTTGGGAATAAACTTAGTATACTCTGAAATTCTTGTTCCTAAACCACCAGCTAAAATAACAACTTTCAAATTAAAACTCTTTCTTTATATTTTGTATTTCAAATAGAGTTACCATTTATTTATCAGTCTATATTTTATACTCAAAATTTAAACCTGGTGTCCTCTCATTATTTGGTGGGTAAGATAATCTTTTTTCTTTAAAATATTTTTTTCTAAAATTGCCATCCTTAGCTAAATTGTAGGTAATATATAATTGCATTCTACCTTTTTTACTTAAATTAGGTTTTGATCTATGCGGAATATAATGATTAAAAAAAACTACATCACCAACATTTAATGGTATTTTTTTAAATTTTGGTTTTCTCAAATCACTTAATAACAAAGGCTGGAAGTCTTCACCTATTTTATTACTTTTATTGTTTCCTGAAATATCAAATTCTAAGCATGCATTTTCTTTTGTACTTTTTTCAAGTGAAATTAACAAAGAAATAAATTTTCTTGAATATATATTCCAACCACCTTGCGAGTCTTGATGTAATTTATCTGCCCTACATCCAGGTGGCTTATAATTTATTTTTTCCTTAAATAAAACACAATTTCCACCCATTAAAACTTTTAATACTTTATGAATTTTTTTATTTTCAATAAGATTTCTTAAACCTATATGAAAATCATAAAAAAACTCAGCTCTCATTAAAATATTTTTTTTTCTATTAGAAATATTTTTTTCATAATATTTCATGACTTTTTTTGGCACAGGTTTTTGATATTTTATTTCATTTGAATAAATTTTTAATTTTTTACATAAATCCTTATTGAAAAAGTTTTCAATTTTACAAAAACCAAACTTTTGATATTCATTTTTAAACTTCAATGCTTGATCAAAACTTATCATTTTTTAATTATGTAACATGGCCGACTTGTAAAAGGAAATTTTTGAATAATGGGTTTTTTTTTTATTTTCTTGAAGTACATGTCGACACCTTTGGTGTCTCCATGCGCAAAGCCATAATTATCTAGTAAAATAATCCCACCTTTTGAAACTCTTGGATATAGGTATTCTAAAGCACAAAAAGTACTCTCAACAAAATCTATGTCTATATTTAAAAGAGATATCTTTAAATGAGGGTTTTTTTTTATATATCTAGGTAAACTTTTAGTTATATCTCCTTCAATTAATTCAAAATTTTTAGAATTTTGCTTTTTGAAAACTTTTATCATCTGTTTTTTCGAAATTGAACTAGAGCCTGCTTTTTTAATCCAATCTTTTCTAATTTTTTTATCTTCTTTATATTTGGTATCAGGAAAGACATCGCTAAAGACGTCAAACGCAATTATCTTAGAAGTATTTTTGGAACCAAGAAGATCTCGAAATAAAGCAAATCTTGCTAGAGAAGTTCCTTTGAACACACCACATTCAACTATATCCCCACTAACTTTGTTAGTACTTTTAAAAGTTTCATAATGACAAATAAGTTTAGCCAACCTCTCAGAATTCATTGTTAAATGAAAATTGGTCTCATACTCATACATTTTTTTAAAATCTGGAAATTTTATTGTCATTTTTTCTTTTTAGAATATTGTATACAACATATATAATAACTTTTTAATTACTTAAATAATTAATACAATGAAATCGGTTTACATTGCATTATCACTAGATTTTATTCATCATGGTCATATTAAAATAATAAATGAAGCCCTTAAATATGGTGAAATTACACTTGGATTACTTACTGATAAAGCAATATCAGAAAAAAAACAAATTCCTTATCTAAATTTTGAGCAAAGAAAAAAAGTTGCGGAAAATTTAAAAGGTATAAAAAAAATAATCAAACAAAACGAGTGGGATTATTCAATTAATATTTTAAAATATAAACCTGACTTTTTTATACATGGTGATGATTGGAAAATTAATGAACCAGAGCATAGAAAAAAAATTATCAAAGCCCTTTCTGAATATGGAGGAAAATTAGTAGAAATTCCCCATACAAAAAATATTTCATCCACTAAAATTAAGAATGGACTTTTAAACATAGAAATTCTACCAAATGTAAGAGTTTCTTCCTTAAAAAGAATTTTAGAAAACAAGAAAATTTCAAGATTTATAGAGGCTCATAGCCCTCTCTCTGCAATGATTATAGAAAATTTAATTTTAGAAAAAAAAGATAAAAAGATTTTTTTTGATGGTTTTTGGTCAAGCTCACTCACAGATTCAACTGTTCTTGGAAAACCTGATATTGAAGCCATAAATATTTCACAAAGATTAACAAATATAAACAATATATTTGAAGTAACATCTAAACCCATGATAGTTGATGGAGATACGGGCGGTCTTTCTCAACATTTTAATATGAATATAAGAGCATTAGAGAGACAAGGAGTTTCTGCAGTCATTATTGAGGACAAGAAAGGTCTAAAAAAAAATTCTCTGTTGGGAAATGAAATAAAACAAGAACAAGAAGAAATAGATATATTTTCTAAAAAAATTAGTTCTGGTGTAAAAAATAAGATGTCAGATGACTTTATGATTATTGCAAGAATTGAGAGTTTGATTTTAGAAAAAGGAGTGGATGATGCTTTATTGAGAGCTGAAAAGTATCTACAGGCAGGAGCTGATGGAATAATGATTCATTCAAGACAAAATAGTCCTGATGAAGTTTTCAAATTTTCTGAAAAATTTAGAAATTTTAGTGATAAAACACTTGTTTCAGTGCCGACAAGCTACAACACAACATATTTAGACGAGTTTGAAAAAAAATCTTTCAACGTTGTTATATATGCCAATCACATGTTAAGAGCCTCATACGAAGCAATGGAGAAAGTTGCGAAAGAAATTTTGAAAAACGAAAGAACTTCAGAAATAGAGAAGGATATTATTAGTATTAAAAAAATTTTAAGACTTATACCAGGTACAATCTAACAATGAAGTTTCACTTATCTTTAAATGAAATTTGGAACATTCTTTATACTTATCAAAAAAAAGATAATTTGGAAAATCATAATTTTGATCTTGATGACTTTAAATCAAATCCTTATTCCTATTTAAAATGGAAGTTTTATTTTTTAACAAGTTGTCCAATTTTATATTTATTAGTTAGAACAGAAATAAAGCCCAATCATGTTTCGTTATTTTATGCATTCTTTGGAATATTAACTTTATTTTTTTTAGGATTTCCCTCTGAAAATAAAATTTATATATATGTGGGACTTCTATTAGCTTTTACTAAAACAACAATTGATACTTGTGATGGATTTTTAGCAAGATTAAAAAATCAAAAAAGTATTTCTGGTCACATGCTTGACTGGTATGGAGCTCATGTTAATGCAATTGGTTTTCAATCAGGTATAGGTTTTTATTTAGCTAATAATGAAAATGAAATTTTTTTTTATTTAGCATTTTTAATACCCTTTTTTTATGCAATAAAACTAAAATCTTTTGCATACACAACTATGTTTAATGAGATAATAGAAAATAAAGATTATTTAGATAAGACACATCCCGTTCAAATCAAAGATAACAAAAATAAAGAATTTAAGATTAAGAAAGAAACAAAAAAATATTATAAATTGTTCTCAAGCATCCTTGATGATCGTGCTAGATCCGTAGATCTCATAATTTTATTATTTATTTTAGAATTAAATTTTAATTTGCAATTTATTAAATACATTTTTTGCTTTTTAGTATTTAAACATTTTATAATATTTCTTATACATATTTTCATTGTAAGTAATAATTCTTGGTTGGAAGATAAAGTTAACAAAATAAGAAAATAAATTATTTCATAAAATTTTTTTTGATGTTGATAAAATCATCAGGTCTTGGGAGAGATTGATTATTATTAAAACTTGATATCCTAACTTCAAGAAATGAACTTTTTTTCGAATTTAAAAAAATATCTATCTCTTTTTTAAATTCATTATTATTTTTAATCGAAAAATATTCGTCAAATTTAAAACCTTTGAAAATTTTTCTTAAATCAATGTTATCTACATTAGTTTTTTGTATACCTACAGATTCATGAATATTATTATTTAAGAGTATATATTTAAAATTTTTTTGTGAATTCTGTCCTAATGTAAAAATACTACCAAAGTGCATTAAC
>CACLEX010000025.1 GCA_902606065.1 uncultured Pelagibacteraceae bacterium | reverse complement strand
TATAAAAAATGGTGATCATAGTTTATCTTCCCCAAAATGGCTAAAGATATTGAAAAAAGAGTTAAAATTAATAATTAACTAACTTTTTGTATTTTTGTTTTTATAGAGATTGGATTTTTAAGCTTATCTAACATTTCTTTTGGACAAACCTGTACAAAATTCTTTAACTCGTTTTCAAAGTCATCAATTATTTTTTTTGATAAACTGGACCCTGTTTCATTACTATGTTCGAGTACTAATTCTTTTAAAAATTTTGACCAATACTCAGTTTCAACATTTTGCCATACAACTGAGTCTGGATTAACTTTTTTTTCAAATTCTTTTGATTTATCGTAAATAAAAGCCATTCCTCCTGTCATGCCGGCTGCAAAATTATCTCCAACATCTCCAAGAATTACTGCTGTACCACCGGTCATATATTCACAACCATTTGAATCACAGCCTTCGATAACAGTTGTGGCACCAGAATTTCTTACCGCAAATCTATCCCCAGCTTGACCAGCTGCGAAAAGTTTACCTGACGTTGCGCCATAAAGAACTGTGTTGCCAATAATAGTATTCTCATTCGAAACTAAATTGCTTTCATCAGGTAGTTTTATTGAAATAGTTGCTCCTGACAAACCTTTCCCAACATAATCATTTGCATCGCCTTTTAAGTTAAGTTTAAGTCCTTTTGCTGTAAATGCACCAAACGATTGTCCAGCTGAGCCTTTAAAATCTAGAGTTAAAAAATTTTCCTCTAATTTTTCATAACCACATTTTTTATATAAGTGATGTGAAATTCTAGTGCCTACAGCTCTATTAGTATTTTTAATTAAAAACTCGTTATTTATTTTTTCTGAGTTATCTAAAGCCTTTTCTATTTGAGGCCAAATTTCTTGATCCAGTGTATCAGGAACTTGATTTATTTCTGATACCTCACAATACCTCTTATTATTGCCAGGGTCTGCTTGGACAAATAATGGATTAAGATCTAAGTCATCTAGATTAGGCGAGGCTTTACTTACCTGCATTAACAAATCAGTTCGACCGATAACCTCATTTAAAGATCTAAAACCAAGCGAAGCTAAAATTTCTCTCACCTCTGTAGCAATAAATGTAAATAAATTTACAACTTTATCAGGAGTTCCAGTAAATTTTTCTCTTAATTTTTCATCCTGTGTACATACTCCAACAGGACAAGTATTAGAGTGACATTGCCTTACCATAATACAACCCATCGCTACTAAAGCGGTAGTTGCTACACCATACTCCTCTGCACCCATCATAGCTGCGATAACAACATCTCTTCCAGTTTTAATACCCCCATCAGTTCTTAAAGTAACTTTATGTCTTAGATTATTTAATGTTAAAACTTGATTTGCCTCCGTCAGTCCCATCTCCCAAGGTATACCAACGTATTTTACACTTGTTTGAGGTGTAGCCCCGGTTCCTCCATTATGTCCTGAAATTAAAATTATATCAGCTTTTGCTTTTGCAACACCAGCTGCAATAGTACCAACACCAGAAGATGCAACTAATTTAACTCCAATTCTTGCCTTAGGATTAATTTGTTTTAAATCATAAATAAGCTGAGCTAAATCCTCAATTGAATAAATATCATGATGAGGAGGTGGGGAAATTAATGTTACACCTGGCGTTGAATGTCTTAACTTGGCAATCTCATCTGTTACTTTAAATCCTGGTAATTGGCCACCTTCGCCAGGTTTTGCACCTTGTGCAATTTTAATCTCAATTTCATTACAATTGTTTAAATAATTAACTGTTACACCAAATCTTGCTGACGCAATTTGTTTTACTCTCGAATTTGCACTATCGCCAGAGTCCATAATCTTAAATCTATTTGCATCTTCACCACCTTCTCCACTACAGGATGCACCTTTAATTCTATTCATCCCAATAGCTAATGTTTCATGTGCCTCCTTAGACAATGCTCCGTGGGACATACTTCCACTACCAAATCTTTTTAATATTTTTTCTATTGGTTCAACCTCAGAAATTTGAATAGATGGTCCTAATTTTTTTTTTCTAAAATCTATCAAATCCCTTAAGTTAATTGGTGGCAAGTTATAGATTCCCTCAGCATATTTTTTATAAGCTGTATACGAGTTTGATCCTACAGCACTTTGTAATAAGTGGATTAATCTGCCCTGATATTGGTGCGTTTCTCCATTTTTTCTGTATCTATAAATCCCACCAATAGGTAAAACTGTGTCGGTGCTCTCAAATGCCTCTTTATGTATTGCACGTATTTTTTTTTCGATTCCTGACAATCCAATACCAGAAATTTTTGAAGTCACTCCTGGAAAATAATCATCAACTATTGATCTGCTTAGACCAACAGTTTCAAAATTACATCCGCCTCGATAAGAACTTAAAACTGATATACCCATTTTTGACATGATCTTTAATAATCCTGCATTCACTGATTTGATATATCTTTCAACACATTCATCAAAACTATACTGGCCAAATAACTTTTTTTCATGCCTTTGGTATAAACTATCAAAAGCTATATATGGATTAACTGTTGTTGCTCCAACACCTATTAATGTTGCAAAAGAATGGGTGTCCAAAGCTTCGCCAGATTGAACGTTAACTGAAACATACCCTCTTAATTTTTTATCAATTAAATAAGTATTAATTGCACCAACGCATAACAACATTGGCATAGGCATTCTTGTATCTGAAATAGCTTTGTCGCTTAAAACTAATTGTGTTACACCCTGTCTAACGGCAATTTCCGACTCTTTTTGAACCCTTTTAATAGAATCAAATAAACTTTGATTATTTGAGAAAGTACAATCTATAGAGATAGAGTTTTTTCCAAAAAAATTAATAAATTTGTTAAATTGTGAATTCGATAATATCGGACTATTTAAAACATAAATATTTTCTTTAGTTAAAGTATCAAAATCTAAAATATTCCCAAGATTACCAAATCTAGTTTTCAAACTCATAACTTTGTTTTCTCTTAAAGAGTCAATCGGTGGATTGGTCACTTGGCTAAAGTTTTGTCTAAAAAAATGATAAAGTGGTCTGTATTTGTCTGATAGAACTGCTAAAGGTGTATCATCACCCATGGAACCCGTCGCTTCTTTCGCATCTTCAGCCATTGGATGTAAAATTAGCTCTAAGTCCTCTAAACTAATTCCAAAAGTGTGTTGTCGTCTCCTTAGATCTTCACCATCAAAATTATGTTTTTCATTAGAAATAGATAATTTTTCATCTAAATCTATTATCTGAGAATTGAAATGCTTATATTCTTTTGCCAAATAGTCTTTAATTTGATTATTCGTAAACACTTTGCCTTTTTCAATTCTAACACCAATTATCTCCCCTGGGCCAAGTCTTCCTTTTGATAAAATTCTTTTTTCATTTAATTCAATCATTCCAGTTTCAGATCCGGCAAAGAGAAACTTATCTTTTGTTATTGCGTATCTTAAAGGTCTTAAACCATTACGATCATTTGCTGCAATGACCCATTCATTATCTGTTGCAGCAATAGCGGCAGGACCATCCCAAGGTTCCATAGTACTATTTAAAAAATTAAATAGTTGTTGATGGCTTTTTGGAAGAGTTTTATTTCTTTTTGACCAAGCATCAGGGATCATCATTAATTTTGCTAAAGGTGCAGGTTGGCCAGATTTATTTAATAACTCAAAAACATTATCTAGTGCCGCAGAGTCAGAAACTCCTTTTTGTATAACTGGCTTTAAATTTTCAACATTTTCAAAAAGAGGGCTACTCATCTCTTGTTCATGAACTCTCATCCAGTTTTTATTTCCTTTGTAAGTATTAATTTCACCATTATGGGCAACTGCTCTAAATGGTTGTGCCAAACTCCAGCTTGGAGCAGTATTAGTTGAAAATCTCTGATGAAAAATTGCGAATCTTGAAATAAATCTTTCGTCTTTTAAATCCAAGAAAAAATCTGAGATAGCCTCAGCTAAAAACATGCCCTTATAGATAATTGATTTAGAACTTATTGAGCAAATATAAAAATTATTTAATGATAAATTGAATGCTTTATTCTCAATTTTTTTTCTTGTTTCATAAATTTTTCTTTCAAGCCCTTTATCAAGCAAATTTTTATCATTCGATTTAAAAAGCACTTGAATTATCTCTGGCATGGTTTGGAAAGCTTTTTCTCCTAAAACTTTTGGATTAACAGGCACCTGTCTCCATCCATAGATACTAAAATCGTTTTTAGTTAACTCACTTTCTACAATCGTTTTACAGCTTTCTTGTGAGGAGTAATCATTTCTTGGTAAAAAAATCATTCCAACACAAATATCAGAACCATCATGTGTGTGACCTGTAACCTCTATTTTTTCCACAAAGAAATCTTTGGGAATTTCTAAATGTATTCCTGCCCCATCACCTGTTTTTCCATCAGCATCAACAGCTCCTCGATGCCAAACAGCCTTTAAAGCTTCAATTCCATATTCTACAACCTCTCTTGATTTTTTTCCCTCTGTTGATGCAATTAACCCAACGCCACATGCATCATGTTCCATTTCCTTAGAATAAACATTGTTTTTAGTAAGTAATTCTAAATTTTTTTTATATATACTCATTATGCAACTTTAGATTTTTTTAATTCGATATTTTCAAGATAAGATTTGATTGATAAAGCAGCATCTCTACCATCTTTAATTGCCCAAACAACTAAAGATGCACCTCTTACAATATCACCGGCAGCAAAGACACCTTTAATATTAGTTTCCATAGTGTCAAAGTCTGTTTTAATTGTTCCCCATTTTGTAACTTGTAATTCTTGTGCCTCAAATAATAATGGCAAGTTTTCTGGATCAAATCCTAAAGCTTTTATTACCATATCTGCTTTAATTTCAAATTCGGATCCTTGTTTAATTTCTGGTCTTCTTCTACCTGAGTCATCTGGATCTCCAAGTTGAATTTGATCTACAATTAATTTTTCAATTTTATTTTTTCCTCTAAATTCTTTTGGACTAGACAACCAAACAAATTCAACACCCTCTTCTTCTGCATTAGCTACTTCTCTTGCAGATCCAGGCATGTTATCTTTATCTCTTCTATATAAACATTTAACTGAATTAGCTTTTTGTCTTACAGATGTTCGAACACAATCCATTGCAGTATCTCCACCTCCAATAACAACTACATCTTTACCCTCGGCGTTTAATATACCTTTATCGAATAAATCAACTTTATCTCCCAACCCCTTTTTGTTTGATGCTGTTAAAAACTCCATAGCAGGAAAAATATTATCTAAATCATTACCTGGTAGATTAATTTCTCTTGGTTTATAAACTCCAGTAGCAATTAAAATTGCATCATGTTTTTTTCTCAATTGCTCTAAAGTTGCATCCTTACCAACCTCAAAATTTTGTTCAAATTTAATTCCACCATCTTTCAACAATTTTGTTCTCCTCTCGACTACATGTTTTTCTAATTTAAAATTTGGAATTCCATAAATTAACAAACCGCCCGCTCTGTCATATCTGTCATAAACAGTAATTTGATATCCATTTTTTCTAAGTTGTTCAGCAGCTGCCAGTCCAGCGGGTCCAGCACCAATTATTCCAACACTTTGGTCTTTTTCGTGTTTGATTGATATAGGCTTTACCCATCCGTTCTCCCATGCACTATCAGTAATATATTTTTCAACTGATCCAATTGTTACAGTGCCATGACCTGACTGCTCAATAACACAATTACCCTCACATAATCTGTCTTGAGGGCATATTCTGCCACAAACCTCAGGCATATTATTTGTACTTTGAGATAATTCATAAGCTTCCTTCAATCTGCCTTCAGCAGTCAATTTAAGCCAATCAGGAATGTTGTTACTTAAAGGACAATGGACTTGGCAAAAAGGAACACCACATTGAGAGCATCTACTTGATTGCTCTTGTGCTTTTTGAGTGATAAATTCATCATAGATTTCATTAAAATCATCTTTCCTATTATCAACTCCTCTTTTAGGTGGGGTTTGTTGACCTATTTTTACAAATTTTAGCATTTTATCAGTCATAAATTTTTATAAATTTATCGCAAAATATACATAGTTTTTATTAGTAAAAGAAATAAATAGGTCAGTTATTATTACCTAATTACAATAATATTTAGCTTAAAATCTACTTAATCTGATTT
The DNA here is from genome assembly GCA_902606065.1 of uncultured Pelagibacteraceae bacterium. Taxonomy (GTDB): domain Bacteria; phylum Pseudomonadota; class Alphaproteobacteria; order Pelagibacterales; family Pelagibacteraceae; genus Pelagibacter. Next base: position 2,282 of record CACLEX010000025.1, on the reverse strand, counting down.
TTGCATACCTAATATGATTAAATCGAATTGTTTAAAATGAATATTTTTTAAGCTACGACACATGTATGTTGCAAGATTTTATAGAAATTTTAATTCTTTCTGCTGTTCAAGGAATTTCAGAGTTTTTACCCATAAGTTCGTCAGCTCATTTAATATTGATATCAAATTTTTATGATTTAGAAACAAGTTCTTTATTAATAGACATAAGTCTACATTTAGGCTCATTAATTGCAGTAATTTTTTATTTTAGAAAAGAGCTATTTGATCTAAGAAATAATAATAGGTTATTAAGTTTAATAATTATTGGCTCCTTGCCTTTAATATTTTTTGGATACATTTTATATTCCACCGAATTTATTCATCTTTTAAGAAACACAAAAGTAATTGCATCAACAACGCTATTTTTTGGTTTCATACTTTTCTTTGCTGATCAAAGAAAAATTGATCGGAATATTTCTACAGATTTAAATATTAAATCAGTTTTATTAATTGGTTTATTTCAAATATTAGCGTTGATACCAGGAGTTAGTAGGGCTGGAATAACGATTACGGCAGCAAGATTTTTGAATTTCAATAGAACAGACGCTAGTAAAATTTCTTTTTTACTGTCTATACCTGCATTAGCAGGAGCAAGCTTCCTAGGTTTAAGAGAGGCTTTTGAACAATCAATAGAAATTAATTATTTATTATTAATTGCTACTTTTTTATCATTCATGTTTTCATTTTTTACAATTAAGTATTTTCTTAAATTTATAAGTAAAATTTCTTTTAATGTATTTGTAATTTATCGGATAATTCTTGGCTTAATTTTATTTTATATAATATATATTTAACTTGCTTTCCTTATTAATGGAACTAATTGAGATAATAAAACTCCACTTAATATAAAAAAACAACCAAGTAAATTATTAATGCCTAATATTTGATTTAAAAGAAACCAGGCAGCAATTGTTGCAAATACACCCTCCAAAGAAAAAATTATTGCTGCTGGTGCTGGAGTTATATTTCTTTGAGCATAAATTTGTAAAACAAATGCAAAACCACCAGATAAAATACCAGCATATAAAATCGAGTCTATTTCATTTAATATATTATCGATTACAAATTCTTCAGAAAATAAACCTATTATAAATGAGAATAGAGCAACTAGCAGAGTTTGAATTGCACCAATAGTCAATGGTAGATTGTACTTTTTGACAATCATACCAGTAAAAATAATATGTGTACTCCAAAATAAAGCTCCTAATACCACAAGGGTATCACCTAATCTTACAGTTGCATCTTGAAAATTTGTTAATAAATATCCGCCAATTAAACATAAAATTACTGATGGCCACACACTCCAGTGTAAAAAATCTTTTTTAAAGATAAAAATAATTATTGGGACCATTGGCACATAAAAAATTGTAAAAAAAGCAGCATTTGCTACATCAGTGTAAAGCAACGCAACCTGTTGTAATGCTGAGCCCAAAAACAATGATAGTCCAATAAAAAAGGACAAGATAACGAATGTTTTTGTATCAAACCTAAATTCTTTTTTTAATTTTTTTGCTTCAAACATTAATGCTAAAGGAACAATTGCTAAAAAACCCACAAAAAATCTTACTGAATTAAAAGTGAATGGGCCAATGTCGTCCATGCCTGTATCTTGTGCAATAAATGTAGTCCCCCAAATGAAAGTGCATAATAGTGCACTAAATAATGAGAGAGTTTTTGACATATTTTTACACAGCTAATTTGTAAGCAAAATTTTTTCCAAGATTGTCTTTCAAATCGTTGTTAAATCGAGCTGCTTCAGCACCATCAATTATTCTGTGATCATATGATAAAGATAAAGGTAACATTGTTCGTGTAATAAATTTTCCATCAATAAAAATTTGTTTTTTTTGAGATTTGCCAACTCCCAAAATTGCAACTTCAGGATAATTAATTATAGGCGTAAAAAAAGAACCGCCAATACCTCCTAGGCTTGTTATTGTCATGGAACCACCAAATAATTCTTTTTTATCAATTTTAAGATTCCTGCACTGATCACTTAATTTTTTAAGTTCGTTACCAATTAAGGAAATATTCTTATTATCAGCATTTCTTAGTTTTGGCACCATAAGCCCATGCTTCGTATCTACTGCTATTCCAATATGGTAATACTTTTTTAAGGTCATTTTTCCTTTATCAATTTCATCTATAGATGAATTAAAATTTGGAAATTTTTTAAGTGATGCCGTTAATGCTTTGACGATAAAAGCTAAAGGAGTAATTTTTTTTTTTTCTCCAGTGTAAAT
>CACLEX010000024.1 GCA_902606065.1 uncultured Pelagibacteraceae bacterium | reverse complement strand
TTTCTGATTTAGTGGCTCCTACAGCATATGAACTGTCTCTTAATGATTGTGGTACAGAATTAATTACGTCATCAGATAAAGATGAAACATAAGGAATAATCATTATTCCCATAATTAATCCTGCAGCTAAAGCACTTTCAGATGAAACAGTTAATCCTAAATTTTCACCTACTTGTCTAAAAAAAGGTCCAACAGTTAATGCAGCAAAGAAACCATAAACTACAGTTGGTATTCCTGCTAAAATTTCAATAATTGGTTTTGAAATTCTTCTTACTTTAATTGAAGCATATTCAGCCATGTAAATTCCTGAAAATAGACCAATAGGAACAGCTACCAACATTGCAATAAAAGCTATGAAAGATGTACCTGCAATTAATGGAATAAAGCCAAAAGCATCTTTTAACTCTTCAAATTCAGCTGCAGTTATTGATGAGGCATCTCTAACGAAGGCTCTTTGTGGACTCCAATTTGTACCAAGTAGATAATCAAAAATATTAATGACTGAAAAAAACTTTATACTTTCAAAAAGTAGTGAAAATATTATTCCAAGAGTGGTTAAAATAGCTATTAAAGAAGATACAAACAATAAACCCTTTAAAATAACCTCCACATCGTCTCTAGCTTTATTGTTATTTTTTATTTTTTTTAAAGAGTAAATAACTGAGGCTATAATTATTCCAAAAATTAAAACTACTTTTGAATTTGTAAAAAGATTTATAAATTTTGCATAAGCAAGAGCACTTTCTTTCAATATACTGTCTATATCTCCAAAATAAGTACCTAAATGAATAGCCTTAATTTTTTCATATATTAAATTTGCTTCATTTTTATCACTAAAAATTGCACCTTGATTTGCAGCTGTTTCAATAATTATAGATTTAATGATTACGGGTTCAAATAATGACCAGACCAATAAAAATACTAATGCTGGTATTGAACACCACAAAACAAGATAGTATCCATAAAATTTTGGTAGAGCATTTAATTTGATATTATCTTTGATAGAAATGGTTTTAGTTTTTGATTTTCCATAGAAGAACAAAGAGACAGAAAATATAGTGATTAAAAATATTAGAACGATGTTCATTCGCCCTGAGTGATATATTCTTAATGTTACAGAAATATTACAAATTAAATCTAAGATTGAATAAACAAAAAAGGCCAGTTATTACTGGCCTTTTTTTGGGGATAAATGAAAATTATTTTAACTTGATTGTATTCAGATCTACTGCAGCTGTTCTAGTAACTTTGTATTTATCTGAAGCTAAAGGAACAAGTCCTATTTCAGCTAAATAACCTCTGTTACTCATTGCTTTTTTCGAAGTAAATTCTTTAAGAAACTCTTTAATGCCTGGAATTACTCCAATGTGAGCTTTTTTTACATAAAAGAACAATGGTCTTGCAATTGGATAAGAATAATCTTGGATACCTTCTAATGATGGCTGAACACCATTAATAGATGATGCTTTGATTTTATCTTTGTTAGCAACTAAGTAACTATAACCAAAAAAACCATATGCATCAGGATTAGATGAAAGTTTTTGTACAATTAAAGTATCGTTTTCACCAGCTTCAACAGCATATCCGTCTTCTCTAATTTTAGCACATTCCTTTTTAGCTTTTTTACCTTCAGCATCATAAAGAGATTTAGCTGTTTTAGTGCATCCTTTAACCATAACTAATGAATTCCACGCATCTCTAGTACCTGATGTTGGAGGTGCAACTAATATTTCAATCTTTTTATTTGGAAGACTAGCATCTATATCACTCCAATTTTTATATGGATTTTCAACAAGTTTTCCATCAATGTCTACTTTAGATGCTAAAGCTCTCCATAATTGTTCTTTTGTGAAGTCTGCATCTGGAGCATTCACTGAGTGTGCAAATGAAATACCATCATTACCTATTACTATTTCAATAATTTCAGCAACTCCATTTTTCTCACATAGAGCTTTTTCTTTTGTTTTAATTGCTCTTGATGCATTTGTTATATCAGGATGATTTGCTCCTACACCTGCGCAGAACAATTTCATTCCTCCACCAGTTCCTGTACTTTCGATTACTGGTGTCTTGAATTTTCCACCTTTACCAAACTTTTCAGCTACAACTGTAGCATATGGGTAAACAGTAGAAGAACCTACGATTTTTATTTGATCTCTTGCGTAACTTGTTGTTGTAAAACTAAGTACTAAAAGAAACCCTAATAAAATTTTTACTAATCTATTCATATTTCTCCTTTTTTAGATTCATTATGCATCAATAACTAAATCTGAATCTTAAATATTTTATTAAAGGAAAGTTAAAGTTTTGTTACAAAGGCTAACTTTTTAGTTGAATTAAATTGAATTAAATTTCAAATCTATAGTAGTTCCTTGGTTTTCCTCACTATTAATAATCATTTCGCCTCTATGTTGAGAAACAAGATGTTTAACAATAGCTAGTCCTAAGCCTGTTCCACCAACACTCCGACTTTTACTAGGATCAACAGTGAAAAATCTTTCAGTGATTCTATGAATAAATTCCTTAGGAATTCCTATTCCTTGATCTGATATAGAGACAATATTTAAATCACCCTCTTTTTTCGTGGCAATTTTAATTTCTTTACCCTTCTCACTATATTTAATTGAATTATCAATAAGGTTAGTAAAAATTTCTATCAATTTATCCCGATCACCAATAATTTTGAAATTCTCAGTTTTTTGCAGATTCAAATTGATGTTATTTTTTTTAACAATGTTTTCATAAGTCTTAATCACGTAACTAAGCACTTCTATTAAATCTATTTCGTGTGTAGGCCTTATATGCTCCTGCAGCTCAATTTTTGATAGTGATAACAAATCTCTTATTAAATTTTCCATTCTTTCAGATTGAGAGCTCATTACTGGTAATAAATTAGTAACTTCAGAGTTCTTTTTTAAATCTGAATTATTTTCAAATATCTCAAGTCCCATCTTAATAGATTGCAATGGGGTTCTAAGTTCGTGGGAAACATTTGCAACAAAGTCTGATTTTAATTGTTGAAATTTATGAAATTCAGTTAAATCTCTCATAAAAAGCAAACAAGATGGCTCATCAAAGAATAAATTATGATTATCTTGGTAAATTGTTACATTCATTCTAAGAACTGAAGGATTTCGTAGTTCTATTTCAAGATCATTAGAATTTTCTCCATTGAAAGCTTTCTCAATTGAACTTAACAAATCGGGATTTCTTAAAAAGCCACTTATATTTTCATTCAATTTTGTTTGAAATCTTTTACTTGCTGAACTATTACTAAATATTATTTCCTTGGATTTGTTTAAAATTATAATTCCTTCTGGAATGTAATTTAAAAGGTTATAAATAGTTTCTCTGTATTTCTTGCTTTCATCTTCATCTAATTTTTTATCTTCAATTTTAACTTCAGTATTAATACCTAAGACTCTTTCTTTTTTTAAAAGAAAAAATAACAAAATAGCTATTATGATTAACAAAACAAATGTTAAAAGTTCCATATAAAATTATCTCATTCAAATGTTACAGATTTGTTAAAAATATTTAAGAACTTACTTTTCCTAAATAATTTACCAGAATAACACCTATAATTATTAGAACTATACCTATAGTTCCATAAATATTAGGTAACTGATTATATTTTAAAATACCAAAAATAGTAACTGCAGTAATGGTTAAGCCTCCATATGTTGCATAAGTAAAACCTACTGGAATTATATTCATTGCTTTAGATAAACAAAATAAACATAAAACGATTGAGACTACACAAAAAATTGTTGGAAAAACATTTGTAAAACCATTGGTAGTTTTTAAGAAACCATTAGCAGAAATTCCAAGTATAATTGCTAAAAATAAATAAATGTATCCTGATGAGAAATTCATCAAGTTATATTATTTTATTTTTGATCTAATAAAAGCAGAAAGATGATCTATAATAAAGATTGTTGCAAAAATAAGTATAATTATTGCTGATACTCTTTCATATTCAAACATCCTGAAAGATGATTGTAATTCATAACCTATTCCACCGGCTCCAACGATTCCTAACATTGTTGCCATTCTAACATTTCTATCTAAGATATATAAATTGTTTGCAACAAATGATGGCAAAATTTGTGGTATAACTCCAAATGATATTATTTGGCTTTTAGTTGCACCAGATGATTTAAGAGCATCTATTGGTCCTTTGTTTATATGTTCAATATCTTCTGCGTAAAATTTTGCTAAAAATCCCATCGTGTGTAAACCTAATGCAAGAACACCAGGCATTGCGCCAAATCCAATAGCTATAACCAATATCATTGCAATAATAAATTCAGGTATTGCTCTGAAGAATATAACTATAGTTTTGCAGATTAGGTAAACAAAATAATTAGGAGCTAAATTTCTTGCAGAAAATAATCCTAGTGGAATTGATAAAACTATAGCAATAAAAGTACCAAGAAAAGCAATTTCAATAGTCTCAAACATTGCATAAATTAATTGATTTAAATTACTAAAATCTGGAGGAAGCATCCTTGATAAGATATCTCCAAAATATTTTGAAGAATCTGTAACTAATTTAATAAAATCAATTTCTAAGTCATTTACAACGAATACTAAAACAAAAGAAAATATTCCTATAGTGGTAAGGGTTTTCCAAGACCATTGGGGTTTTAGATAAGTCGCAAGATCTTTATCTTTATTGTCAACCTTAAGTTTTATAACGTTTCTTTCCATATTATACGTATATTTTTTCTAAATTAGATTTATTAATATTTTCAGATTTTTCATCAAATATGATCTTTCCATCCAAAAGACCTACCAATCTATCTGAGTATTTTTTTGCTAAATCTACTTGGTGGAGATTGCAAAGAATAGTTGTGCCAAACTCTTTGTTAATTTTCTTTAATAAAGATAATATTAAATTTGCAGCTTTAGGATCTAAGCTAGCAACTGGTTCATCAGCTAACAATAATAATGGTCTTTTAATTATAGCTCTTGCTATTCCAACTCTTTGTCTTTGGCCACCAGATAATTCATCAGATCTGTTATAAGATTTTTCAAGTAAACCAACTGTTTTCAAAGACTTTAATGCTTCAATTTTTTGACTTTTTTTAAATAAATAAAATAAAGATAAAAATTTATTACTAGAATTTAAAAGACCTGTAAGCACGTTATTTATTGCTGATAGATTATTTACCAGATTAAATTCTTGAAAAATCATTCCAGTCTTTTTTTGAACTTCAAGAATATTATTATTATCTATTTTTTTGTTATCAAAATAAATTTCCCCTCCACTTGAGGTTTCAAGTCCATTAATAGTTCTCAATAAAGTCGTTTTACCTGAACCACTGGGCCCTAAAATACTTACAAATTCACCTTTATTAATTTTTAAATTTACACCTTTTAATGCGGGACTACCATTCTCAAAAGTTTTTTTAAGATCATTTATTTCAAGCATAATTCTATAAAATTTTAACTTTTATTCTTATTTAATAATTCTATTACTTCTCTTAAAACATTGTAATCAGTGTCTTTAACTTCCATATAATGAGACATCTTTCCACCATACCCACCTATCTCTCCGTGATTATGGGCTTCTAAGACAGCTTTTTTAATTTTATCTCTATCTTCTTTTGGAATCATTTTTGAGTATGCGAGTGGTGGTGGCGGAACTCTATCCGACTTATGAATAATTCTTACATCCTCTTTTTTAAAAGTTCCATCTTCTAATCTTGCTTCAAAATTTCTAGAACTCATACCACAAACATCAGATTGATTATTTAATACTGCTAGTAAACACGCATCATGACTACCTGCATAAAAAACTTTATCAAAATGATCTTTATTTTTAATTGAAAGATTGATTTTACTTAATTCTACTTGCGGAATTAAATCACCACTTGTTGATCCTATTGTGTTTAAAGATAAAATTTTACCTTTAACATCTTTAAATTCTTTTATTACACTATCTTTTTTGACAACAAAGTAAGTATAATACCCTGCATCTTTTTCACCAGGTCTTACTCCTGCAGCAAAAGCTTCGGCGTTTGCTATTTCTGCAGCCTTAACATATGTCTTTCCTCCGTACCAAGCTATATGAGCTCTACCCGCTCTCATTGCTTCAACTGCTGCATTATAATCAGTTACTTTTATTGTTTCGATATTAAAACCTGTCAGTTTTTCTGTTATTGAGATTAGAGTAGTGTAATCACTTTCATCTCCCTTCTCACTAGCAGGAACAAACACCATTTTATAAGTTTTTGTTTCTGCGTTTAGATTTCCAGCAAATAAAACTAGAATTATTAAAAGTACGTATTTTTTTATCATAATTTGACCTTTGGTTATCATTAACTTTGTTCGCTTACAAGTTAATTTTAAGAGTACATTGAAGGTGAAATCAATATTGGAATTATTAACTTTTTGTGAATTTTTTGTTAAATCCGACTAATGCTTTTTTATAGTCTTCAACAGTATCTATTTCTTTCCATCCACTTTCAATGATCACACAGTGAACTTTGATACCAATATCGACTAATTCTTGAATAAAATCTGTTAGATAAGCTTTTTGAAAAATTTTTGCTCTTTGAAAAGGCTTATTCCAATAAATCTTTTTTAACCTGTGAAAATGCTCTTTAAAAATTTCTGTTCCTCGGTCAGACAATTTTATCATTCCTATAAATTCTCCATGTACTTCTTCTTTACCGGTGTTAATTTTACCAATTTTCTCAACTTCATTATTTGAATTAAAAATTACGTTTTCTGCTTCTGATATTGGATGATCTTTACGACCGACATAATATCCGCGCCAATCAATATCAACAACAACAGAAATATCGTGATCTGAATCCAATGTTCTTTCAACGACTGAGGAGTCAAAAAGTATATCAGAATAAGAAATTATAATATTTCCATTGATTATTTTTTCAGCATAAAAAACAGAATTAAGAATATTATTATTTTTATAATCAGTATTTTCAAAATATTTAATACCCTTATAATTAATCTTTTCTCTTTTATATCCCCTGATTAAAGAAATATCTTTTACTCCACATTTTTTGTACGCATCTAATTGACGTTGAAGAAGAGTTTTTCCACCAAAATCTAACATGCACTTTGGAAGATTTTCTGTATGTTTTTTAAGTCGACTTCCTAAACCTGCAGCAATTATTAATGCTTTATTATTACTTTTATTCATTGAATTTTCTATCTTTTCAATCTGATCCTCATCAAGATTGTTTTCTTTTATTGTTCTAATTAGTGATGCTATTTTTGGGTTACTCTCTATGTATTCTCTTATATCTGGAGCAACATTTCCTTTGGATATTCCAGCTAAATCGTTGAGAGTATTGATATCAATCTTTAATAATTTAGAAATTTTTTTAATCACAATTGATTTAGGAGCTGATCTTTTTTCTTTCTCAATGTCATTTAAATAAGACGGGGCAACACCAACCTTTACAGCTAATTCTCTTTGGCCAAAACCTTGTTTAATTCTAGACTCACGAATTAATAAACCAAAACTTTTTTTTTTAACCATAATTTCTTTTATTACGCTCTTCCATAAATATCTTCATATCTCACTATATCAGTTTCTTTTAATATGGAACCTACTTGAGCTTCAATTATTTTAACTGGTTTTTTATATGGATTTTCTATTCTATGAATTGCACCTAATGGAATAAAAATAGTTTCATCAGGTTTCATAATAAAATATTTTTTATTCAAAGTAATTTTAGGTTTACCATGAGTGACTACCCAATGTTCTGCTCTATGATGATGTTTTTGAAGGCTCAATATACCATTAGGTTTTACATATAGTTCTTTAATTAAGAATTCTTTACCATTAAATAAATTAACATAACTACCCCAGGGTCGATGAAATACATTTTTCTTTTTATAATAATGTCTTTTATTTCTTCCATACATTTTACAAATTTCTTTCCAAGAACCTAAATCAGACCAAGGGATATCTAATTTAATAGCATTGATATCTTTAGTTTTTTCTAGAATTGCATAATCAAAGGACTTGGCTGTTGCTTTAGTAAATGCTTGTTTATTTAAATAGTATACGCTACTTTTATATTTTGCTTTTGATACAGCTTTGTTACAATTTCTATAAATATTTGGTTGGTATTTCTTAAAATTATTAATGATTGAGTCTTTTCTCAAATAAAACATTCCAGAGTTCCAATAACCCTTTTTACTTATTATTTGTTTAGCTTTAGCCTTTTTGGGTTTTTCTACAAATCTAGTTACTTTGTTACTTTTTGTTAAAAAATAACCAAATTCACTAGAGGGCATTTTGGGTTTAATACCAAAAATAAAGATATTATTTTGAGTAAGTTTCTTTTGATTTTTTTTGATAGCTTTATTGAATAAGCCAACTTTCTCTATCAAATGATCAGCTGCTAAGAACATTAGAGGTTGTTCATTAGGAATATCTTTGATTAAAGCAGTACTTAATATAGCGGGTGCGGTATTTCTTTTTGCTGGCTCTAAAACTATCTTGAATTTTCTTATTTTGTGTTTTTTTAAATGTTGTTTTACTTGTCTTAAATATTTTGCATTAGTGCTTATAATTGGTGCATCAAATATAGATGCTTTAACTCTCTCTAATGTTTTGCCCAATAAAGTCCAATTACCAAAATCAATAAATTGTTTTGCTTGATGTTTTTTAGCTTTTGGCCAAAGTCTTGTTCCGGCGCCACCACATAAAATAACTGGGCGAATTTTCATTAAATTTTTGAATATTCCTTAACTTCTTTTTTCTTACCAGGATGGGTTGGAGCTCCTAAACTTGCTGGCCCAACTGTTTGTGCATATTTCCAAAGAGTGCCTGAGCCAAAATCAGATTTTTTAGCCTTCCACTTTCTTTTTCTTGATGCTAATTGTGCTCTTGTTAAACGAACATTAATTGTTCCTTTTTTAGCATCAATATCAATTAAATCACCATTACGTAAAAGAGCAATCGGTCCTCCCAAAGCTGCCTCTGGACCTACGTGACCAACACAAAATCCTCTTGTTGCTCCTGAAAATCTTCCATCAGTGATTAAAGCAACTTTCTCGCCTTTACCTTGACCATAAATTGCACCAGTTGTTGAAAGCATCTCTCTCATACCTGGTCCACCAACTGGGCCTTCGTATCTAATAATTATCACATCACCATCTTTATATTTTCTGCTTTGAACAGCTTTCATGGCACTTTCCTCGTTATCAAAACATCTTGCTCTTCCAGTAAATTGTAATTTTTTAAGACCCGCAATTTTCACAATTCCACCTTCTGGAGCTAAATTTCCTTTTAATCCTACAACACCTCCATCTGGTGATAATGGTCTGTTATAAGCTCTTAAAACTTTTTGTTTTGGATTAAATTTAATACCTTTTAAATTTTCTTTCATAGTTTTACCTGTAACGGTCATGCAATCTCCATGAATATATCCACCATCATAAAGAGTTTTTAAAAGCATCGGTACACCACCTGCTAACCACATATCTTTAGCAACATATCTTCCACCTGGTTTTAAATCAGCAAGATATGGAGTTCTTTTAAATATTTTTG
>CACLEX010000023.1 GCA_902606065.1 uncultured Pelagibacteraceae bacterium | reverse complement strand
AGTGCAAAGGGTCCATTCCATTTCTTCACACAATATTCTGCGTCCTTCCAGTTCATTGCTGGGTCATATTGTTCATTAATGTACTCTATAACTGATTTTGCAATATTAGTGCCCTTATCTGTTTTTGTAGCCACATTTGCTAATTTAAATTTCCCGTGAGTAAGATAATTAAATACCCAACTTGGATGAAGAGCAAAACTCATTAAACTTTGTAAAGTTAACTTTGGTGGGGTTGTAAAACCTGTTCTATGATCTCTTTCTCTATTACCTGCTACTAAAGTATCTACAGTTAAACACATTCCATCAAATCCTGATCTTCTACAACGATCAATTAAATCATCAGTGATTGATTGATCTTTGTGAACATAAAGTTGAAATAACTTTGGTCCACCTGAAATATTTGAAATTTCTTCTATAGTGTTATTTGCCATCGTAGACATACTATAAAATGTTCCAAACTTATCAGCCGCTCTAGCAGATGCTTTGTCACCGTCATGATGATAAAGTCTTTGCATGGCACATGGTGATAAAAAGAGTGGCATATCAATTTTTTTTCCAAAAATAGTTGTTGAGAGATCTGGTTTTCCGACGCTTGCTAAAATATTAGGAACTAAATCGCATTCATCAAAAGATTTTGTATTTCTTTTGAGTGTTATTTCATCATCTGCACCACCATCAATATAATGAAATATTGGTGAAGGTAATTTTTTTTTCGCAAGTTTTCTAAAATCGTCAAAATTATAACAATTTTGTAAACTCACTATTTTCTAAATCTTAGATTATTTCTATTAAGATCTGAAATTTTTGTACATCCCATGAGCTTCATGTCTCTAACTAACTCAGATTTATACAATTCAAGAGCTCTTTCGACACCTGGTTGGCCTGCTGCTGCAAGTGCATATAGATAAAGCCTTCCACCAGAACATGCTTTCGCACCAAGTGATAATGCTTTAAGCATATGCGTTCCTCTATGAATTCCTCCTTCACATATAACATCAAGTTTATCTCCAACTGCATCAACAATTTCTGCGAGTTGATCAAATGGTGATCTCGATCCATCAAGTTGTCTGCCACCATGATTTGAAACCATTATACCTGTACATCCTATATCAACTGCTTTTTTTGCATCTTCTACACTCATTATTCCTTTAAGTGCAAAATGACCTCCCCATTGAGAACAAAGTTTTTCAGCATCTTTCCAATTCATAGACTGATCTAACATCGTTGAAAAATAATTTCCTATCGAAGAGTTTGTACTCGTACCCTCTTTTACAAAATCTTGAAGGTGAGGTAATTCAAATTTTCCTTTTGTTAAATAATTTATTCCCCACATAGGTTTGGTCGCAAAACTAAATAAGCTTGATAGAGTCAATTTCGGAGGAGAAGTAAAACCAGTTCTTAAATCTCTTTCACGATTTCCTCCTGTAATGGTATCGACTGTTAGAGCCATTACATCAAATTTAGCGGCCTTGGCTCGCTCTAAACAAGAGTCATTTAAACCTCTATCTTTGTGAAAATAAAACTGAAACATTTTGGGCGTATCAATCAACGAGGATATTTCCTCTACGCTAACAGTTGCTAATGCAGACACACCAAACATTGTATTAAATTTTTTAGCTGCTTTTCCGACTGCTCTTTCACCATCATAATGAAAAAGTCTTTGTAATGCTGTTGGTGAAAGATAAAATGGTAAATCCAATTTTTTACCAAAAATCGTCGTAGACAAATCTACATTCTCAACACCTCTTAAAACATTTGGAACTAAATCTACATCGTCAAAAGCGCTAGTATTCCTTGCGTATGTAATTTCATCATCAGCAGCTCCATCAATATAATGAAAAATAGGCGAGGGAAGCTTTAGCTTGGCAAGTTTTCTAAAATCACCGAAATTGTGACAATCTTTTAATCTCATTATCATAGAATGTATTTTTAAAAGGTTTTAAAGAAATTAAACATATAACTATTTGCCCCAGGATTTTTATCTCCCAAACTTGCATTGGACAAATGATTATATGATAAGCCTAATTGGGTATTTTGAAATAAATTTAAAGAAATCTGAACTTCGCTTTTAAATTCTAATAGATGCCCGAGATCTTTACCGTCTCCCTTGTTATAAAGTCCTGGAGTAAAACTCGGTATGATATTTAATGCTCCTAATGAATATTGAGCCTGCACACCAGTATAGAGGTAAGCTGCGCTATCAGCAGTAAACATAAATCCTGTTATGGGAGAAAGATTACCAAGAAAAGTATCTCTATTTAGATCTGTATTTTGATGTTGAAATCCAATTAAAGTTGATCTTTTTCCATTATCACTAAAGTCAAACATGCCTGAATAAATATTAAACTTTGTATTATCATTACTAACTTTAATGTCTTCAGCAAAGATTGATGAAGAAATTAAAAAAGACAATAATACCAAATAACAAATTCTTAGATAATTCATAATTTTTTTTTTTTTAATATAACTTTCCTGAGTATTATTGCACCACCAAATATAAACATCAATATAGGTAATAACCAAAGAAAATAGGTATTTTTACTGAATCCTGGATCATACAGAATCCAATCTCCATATTTATCTTTAAGATAAACATAAATTTGTTTTTCGTCTAAGCCTTCATTTAATTTTTTTTCTACTAAAATTTTTAAACTATTAGCAAATTCAGAATCTGAATCGTAGACTGATTGTCCTTGACAAATTAAACATCTTAAATTTTTTGTTATTTCAATTTCTAAGTTTTTAGCTTTTAAATCAGAAGAAAAACAGTAAATCAAAAAAATCCCAGAAATCAAAAATTTTAAAATATTCATTGTGTCAATTCTTTTATCTCAAAAAGTAATTTTTCATCCAGTGGACCAATTATTTTTTTTATGATTTTATTGTTTTGAATTAAAAAGGTTTCAGGTACACCATATGCACCCCATTCAATTGCTATTGTACCATCATTATCTAAAAAAATTAAATCGTATGGATTATCTAAATTAATCAAAAAATTTTTTGCATTATCAAAATTATCTTTATAATTTTGCCCAATAATTTTGATGTTATCTTTTTCACTTAAATCCATTAGATACTTATGTTCCTCTTTGCAAGGAACACACCACGAAGCCCAAATGTTTAATAAATAATAATCACTTCCTATAAAAATCTGATCTGAATTTATTTTGTCTTTTGAAAAAAACTCTTTTGTGTCAAAATTCGGAATTTTAATTTCTGATTTTATTTCAGGTGTATAAATATTTGTATTTTGCAATCCTTTGTAGAAAACAAAGAAAATTATTGAGAATGTAAAAATTAAAAAAATAGGAAAAATTTTAGTTTTCATATTTTCTTCTAATTAAAGATAAACAGCCACTAAAGCACAATAGAATTGTAGAAATCCAAATCCAAATCATAAATGGCTTCACTTGATAACGAATATTAAAATAATCTTGATTTTGGACATAATTCATTGTCATAAATTTATCAGTGAATATATTAGTTTTGATATCTGCTTCACTAGTAACAATGTTTGGTTGATTATATATTCTTAGTTCAGGTTGCATGACCTCAATTAATCCACTTTGATCCTCCACAATAAACTTACCTCTGATTGCTTTAAAATTTTGTTTATTTTCTTGCTCAATACTCTCAAAATTAATCTTCAAATTTTGGGCTTGGTAAGTTTCATTAATTTTCAAATTTGTAATAACTTCAGATGAAAAAATATTATTAAATAAAATACTCAGTATTAAAATGCTAAAACTAAAATGAGCGGTAATTTGCGACAGGTTTCTATATTTTCTCTGAAAAAAATCTCTAAGAGTTATAAAAAATAAATAAAAAGCTGCTGTAATTAGAATAGTACTGTAAAGAAAATTAATATCTAAATTTCTAATTATCAATACTGATAAAATTAAAGAAATAACAAAAAATAAAATTAAATAAATTTTGTCTTCAATATCCGATTTAATCCACTTTAATTTAGGACCTATTGCCATAGCTAACATAAATGGAATTAAAAATGGTAGGATCAATTTGTTAAAAAATGGTGGACCTACAGATATTTTTTGAGATGAAATTACCTCTAAAAATATTGGATAAATTGTTCCAATTAAAACAACTGATAAAAAATACATCATAAACCAATTATTAACTAAAATTGATGTTTCCTTACTTAATAAGTAGAAAGTTTTGGAATTGTTGTTTTCACTTTTATGAAAAATTAAAAATATGAAAAAAGATAAGAATATCAAAATAAATAAAAATATTAGAATATACAAACCTCTCTCTGGATCATTAGCAAATGTATGAACAGAATTTAAAATACCTGATCGAACCAAAAAAGTACCACACATACTTAGGGTAAAAGTTGCAATAGATAACACAACAACCCACGAAGTAAGAATTAGTTTTTTTTCTAAAACTAGTACACAATGCAATAAGGTTGTTAGTGCAAACCACGGCATTAAAGATACATTTTCAACAGGATCCCAAAACCAAAAACCTCCCCATCCTAACTCATAGTAAGCCCAAATAGATCCAAGTAAAATTCCTAAAGTTAAAAAAATCCATGAAACTAATACCCATTTTTTAATGTGTGATGCCCACATTTTTGTAATATTATTTGAACAAACTGCTGCTAGTGCTGAGGAAAAAATTATAGAAGTTCCAACGTAGCCTAGATATAAAATTGGCGGGTGAATTGCTAATGCAGGGTCTTGCAATATAGGATTTAAACCTAACCCCTCTTTTGGAACTGGAAAAACATGATTAAAAGGATTGGAGGTTTGTATTAGAAAAATAAAAAAACCAACTATTATTATCTGCTGGAATAATAAAGTTAAAATTTTATATTGTTTTGGTTGATTTTTTGACCTCAGTAAAAAGACAAATATAAATAATGTTAAAACTAACAACCATAATAATAGACTACCCTCATGATTGCCCCAGGTCCCAGAGATTTTATAAAACAGCGGCTTAGTTGTGTGGGAATGATTAAAAACTGTCTCATTACTAAAATCTGAGTTAACAAAAGATAAAATTAAGCCTGAGAAGCTTATTATTACAAATAAAAGTTGTAAGAATACTAAGGATATTACTTTAGTATCTAACTTCTGAGTATCATTAAAATTTTTAATTGAAAAGAATATAACTAAAATTGAAACACCGACACCAAAGATTAAAGAATAATATCCAATTAAACTCGACAATTTATTTCTCCTCTAAAGCAGCCTTTACTTCAGGTGGCATATAATTTTCATCATGTTTAGCTAAGATTTTCGTTGCTGAAAAAAAATTCTCATCTTTTAAAAATCCCTCTGCAACAACACCTTTACCTTCTTCAAAAAGATTAGGTATTAATCCTGAGTAAACAACATTAATTTCACTTTTAAAGTCTGTAATAACAAAACTTAATTCTTTATTTACAATAGAAATTGAGTCAGTTTTTACCATTCCCCCAATTCTAATCTTTTTCTGCTGCATTTCAGATAAAGTTTTTATTTCAGATGGAGATTTAAAATACACAACATTTTCCTCTAATGATTTTAGAATAAGGAATATCGTTAAACTTAATGTAACAGCGATTAAGAATATAAAAAAAAATCTTAGTTTAACTTTACGACCATACATGGATTAAAAGTTAAATAGTTGAAGTGTTGGATAGAATCTCTCTATTAATTCTTTGTAGTCTAGCAGAGGCAGCTCTTTCAGAGTTTAAGTTTCCAAATTTAACAATAAACTTATTTTTTTCTCTTTCATATTGATTTTTAATTACCAGATACAATGACATAAAACTTAAAAAAGTAAAAGCAAATGAACCCCAAACATAAATTCCGTATCCGTCCATGTAAAAAATTTCACTTATCATAATCTGTCTAAACCCTTATTTTTAATTTTTATCAGTTCTGTATTATATTTCATTAAAAAAATTAGCAATGAGAATAGGGCAAATGCCGCAGTCATAATTAGTAAAGGAACGAGCATCGAAGAATGAATAGTAGATTTTGATAATATATTAATTGATGCTGGCTGATGAAGTGTGTTCCACCAGTCTACAGAATATTTAATTATAGGAACATTTATTATTCCTAAAATTGTAATAATTGAGGTTACCTTAAAAACTTGTTCTTTATCCTCATAAATTCTCCAAGCAATTAAATACATCAAATAAAATAATGCCAATATTAACATAGATGTAATTCTGGCATCCCACGCCCACCATGTTCCCCACGTGGGCTTTCCCCAAATAGAACCTGTTACAAGAGCAATTACATTAAAAACAAATCCTGACGGAGCCAAACTCTTTGAAATTAAAAAGAAATTTTTAATTTTAAATATATAGCCAACGATAGAAAGAATAGTAATAGTAGAAAAGATACCTAGTGAGATCCATGCCGCGGGAACATGAACATACATTATTCTTACAGAGTGACTTTGTTTGTAATCTTCTGGTGAGAGAATTAGAGCCTCAGTTAAACCTATAGAGACTACCAAAATAAATAATAATAAAACGTATTTTGGAGCTTTAGAAGTTATAGAAAAAATTCTATTAGGTTCTAGTAATTGAAACATAAAATTTTATTTTTAAAATAAATATTAGGGTTTTTAGTACGAAATAATTATCTGATCAAGAATGTAGAGGGAGATAATAACGAAGGGTAAAATTTAACACTCTTGATCAGAATTAATTAAACTTAACAATGCCCTGTGACAAAGATTTGAGCTAAATGTGTTTAAAAAGTGAATTTACTTAATTTGACGGCTTAAAATAGCTTGAACCTTTTTTACCAGAGAAAATTTCCTCAATTAATGGATGTTTGATTGGCTCATCAGAGTCATCGGTCAATAAATTTTGCTCTGACACGTAGGCTTCATAAGTTATTTCATCATTTTCAGCTAACAGATGATAGAATGGTTGATCTTTTCTTGGTCTAACATTCTTAGGTATAGATTGATACCATTCCTCAGAATTATTAAACTCAAAATCTACATCATAAATCACACCTCTAAACTCAAAGTGTTTGTGTTTTACAATATCGCCTATTGAAAATTTAGCTTTTTGAATTGCCATTAAGATTAGTATGGGTATTTAAAAATAAAAATCAATAAGAAAAATTTATAGTTTTTGTGAAAATATTATTTATGTTAATATTCTTCCAGTGAATAAATCTTTTTTAAAGTTTCTTACTGATTTTGGACCTTTAGTAATTTTTTTTTACTACTATTACGATAGTGGAAAAGATTTAAGAATAGCCATTCCACCATTTATAATTGCGACAATTATAGCATTAGCGATTGTTTGGTTTTTAGAAAAAAAAATACCCAAAGTTCCTTTGTTGAGTGGAATATTAATCACTTTTTTTGGTGGCCTTACAATTTATTTTGATAACCCAGTTTTTATTTACATCAAGCCAACAATCATTAATATTTTATTTGGTCTGGCTTTAATATTTGGAAGGTATTTTACAAATGAACCTGTGTTAAAAAAATTAATGGGAAAATCAATACCACTTACAAACGAAGGTTGGGAATTGTTAAGTAAAAGATGGATATACTTTTTCTTTGGACTTGCTATTTTAAATGAATTAGTTTGGAGAACACAATCTGAGGAATTTTGGGTCAACTTTAAAGTTTGGGGTTTACTTCCAATAACTTTCATTTTTACAGCCTTTCAAATCGGTTTAATAAATAAATATAAAACTCATGAAGAATAATTTAAGACTGGTTGTTAATAATCTTGATAAAAAAAGATTTAATGAAAATCATTTTTTTGAAAAAAATGAGCTTAAAATAATATTAGATTTATATGCAAAAATGGTTTCAGAGGGTTCTTGGAAAGATTACGGTCTTAATATTTCAAGCAAACAGGTAGGATTTAGTGTTTTTAAAAATGCAGCTGAAAATGCTATTTATAAAATTTGCAAAAACTTTAAGCCAAAAAATAAAAATTTAAAATATTTAATTACGGATACCAATGGTAAAATACTAAAGAATTCCTCAGAACTTAATTTGTTGTTAAAAAATACTAATTGGAAAAAACTTTAAAATAAAATTATCTTCTTTGACCGAAAAGTCTTAGGAGCATAATAAATAGGTTAATGAAATCTAAATAAAGAGTCAGAGCACCCATTACCGCTTTTTTACCCATTAACTCGCCAGTATCACTAGCAGAGTACATGTTTTTTATTTTTTGAGTATCATAAGCAGTAAGGCCTACAAAAATTAAAACTCCTAAAATTGAAATCACGAAATACATCATTGAAGATTTAAGAAAAATATTAACTAATGATGCAATAATAATTCCTATTAGTCCCATCATCAAAAATGATCCGAACTTAGTTAAATCTCTCTTTGTTGTATAACCATAAATGCTCATAGCACCAAAAGTAGCTGAACAAATAAAAAATACTCTTGTTACACTTAAACCTGTGTAAACTAATAAAATTGAAGATAGTGATAAACCCATTAAAGCAGCAAAAATCCAAAAAGTTGTCTGAGCTTTTGATGCACTCATTTTGTTGATCCCAAAACTCATATAAAATACGACACCCAAAGGAGCTAACATAACTATCCACTTAAGTCCTGATAAATAAACGGCATTTCCAACTTCAGTTAAAGCCACAATAGAACCACTTGCATCAGTAACAACTGACATCTTAAATGTTATCAAAGCTATAATTCCTGTAAGTAATATTCCAGTCGCCATGTAGTTATAAACTTTTAACATGTAGGCTCTTAAGCCCTCATCAGTAACCGCAGTGGTTTCACGTGCTGCTGCTCTTGCTCTTGCTAGAATACCTTTTTTGTCTGTTGCCATAATTTCTATAGATATATAGTCTTTTACTAAATATTCAAGATACCTTAAAAGATTAATAAAAAATTATACTTTAAAAATCACTATGAATTATAAAAAATTAGGCAATACGGATCTTGATGTGAGTACAATTTGTCTCGGTACTATGACCTGGGGCGAACAAAATACTCAAGAAGAGGGATTTCAGCAAATGGATTATGCTTTAGATCATGGTGTAAACTTTTGGGACACTGCAGAAATCTATTCCATACCGATGAGGGAAGAAACATATGGGGAAACAGAGAGAATAATCGGTAACTGGTTTCAAAAAACTAAAAAAAGAGACAAGGTTGTTATAGCAACAAAAGTTTGTGGTAATACTTCAAACAAATATATCAGGGGTGGTGGTTATAATTTTGGGAAAAAAAAAATTTCTGAAGCTTTAGAGGAAAGTCTCAAAAGATTGAAAACAGACTATATCGATCTCTATCAACTTCATTGGCCAGAGAGAAATACAAATTTTTTTGGGAAACATGGTTATGAACATGACGAAAACGATAATGATTGGACACCGTTTGAAGAAATTCTTGAAAGTTTAAAAAAATTTATTGAACAAGGTAAAATTAGATACATTGGTCTATCTAATGAAACTGCATGGGGTTTGTCAAAATTTCTTGAGATATCAAAATTAAAAGATTTACCAAAAATGATGTCAGTGCAAAATCCATACAATTTACTTAATAGAACTTATGAAGTTGGACTTGCGGAAATTTCTGTTAGGGAGAAAAGTGGTTTGTTAGCCTACTCGCCTTTAGCATTCGGATACTTAACAGGAAAATATAGAAATAATAATTTACCAGAAAAATCTAGGATGAAACTATTTAAAGATTTCACAAGATATAAAAATGAAAATGGTCAAAAAGCTATCGAAGAATATTATAAGTTATCGCAAAAATTCAATATTGATTTTACTCAAATGTCATTGAAGTTTTGTGAAATTCAGCCATTTATGACAAGTGTGATAATAGGTGCAACGACAATCGAACAGTTGAAAACAAACATAGAAAGTGTAAATGTAAGTTTAACAAGCGAAATTTTAAATGAGATTAATAAAATTCAAAAAATATTCCCAAACCCATGTCCATGATTAAAAAGATTTTATTCATATTTATACTTTTTACTTTTTTATTCACATCGAAATCTTTTGGGGAAGATCTAAAAAAAATTGGTAAATATAAAGACTGGGAAACAATGGTTTTAGCGGAAGCATCCGGTAAAGTATGTTTTGCTCAGTCTTCTCCAATTCTGCAATCTCCTAAAACAAATAAAAGAGATGCTAGATTATTTGTAACATTTAGACCTGGTGAAAAAATTGCGAATGAGATCAGTACTACGGCTGGTTATGAATTTAATAAAAACAATACCGTATTAGCAACCTCTGGAAATAACAAATTTAAATTTGATATTAAGCAACAAGGTTTTGCATGGATGACTAGTAATAAAAAAGAAAAGATTATGGTCAAGATTATGAAAAAAGGTTCAAGAATAATGGTAACTGGATACAATGAAAAAGGCTCTCAAACAATCGACCATTATTCATTATTGGGATTCACTAAAGCATATAACACTGCAAAAAAAGCTTGTAGCTAGTTAATGAAATCAAAAAAAAGAATTGTATTAGCTTACTCAGGCGGTTTGGATACATCTATTATTCTTAAATGGCTTCAAGAAAATTATGATGCAGAAATAATTTGTTACACCGCGGATATCGGGCAAGAAATAAATAGAAAAAAAATTTTTTCCAATGCAAAAAAACTTGGTGTCACAAAAATAATTATAAATGATTTGAAAGATATTTTTGTTAAAGACTATATATTTCCAATGATACGTGGTCATGCAATTTATGAGGGTGTTTATCTATTAGGAACCTCAATCGCCAGACCTCTGATAG
The DNA here is from genome assembly GCA_902606065.1 of uncultured Pelagibacteraceae bacterium. GTDB lineage: Bacteria > Pseudomonadota > Alphaproteobacteria > Pelagibacterales > Pelagibacteraceae > Pelagibacter. Next base: position 670 of record CACLEX010000023.1, on the reverse strand, counting down.
CAAAGGATCAAATTAAGGTTGCAAAAAAATTCAAAGCATATGCAGTATCTCATGGTGCTACTGGAAAAGGAAATGACCAAATAAGATTTGAGCTTGGTTATCATTATTTTGGTCCGAAAATAAAAATTATTGCACCATGGAGAATATGGAATTTAAAATCTCGATCGGATTTAATTAATTATGCGAAGAAACACAATATTCCTATCCCCAAAGACAAAAAAGGTGCATCTCCTTTTTCAGTAGATGATAATTTATTTCATACATCAACTGAAGGTAAGTTGCTAGAAAATCCAAAAAATTCCGCACCAGAATTTATTTTTCAAAGAACTGTTTCTCCAGAAAAAGCTCCTAACAAAACTACTCATGTAACAATAAATTTTAAAAATGGTGACCCCATTGGTCTTAATGGAAAAAAATTTGGACCAGCAAAATTATTGTTAAAACTTAATCAATTGGCGGGAAAAAATGGAATTGGAAGAGTTGATCTTGTTGAAAATAGATTTTTAGGCATCAAGTCTAGAGGAGTTTATGAAACTCCAGGAGGTACATTGTTAATCCATGCACATAGAGCGATTGAGTCAGTTACGCTTGATAAAGAAACAATGCACAAAAAAGATGCAATAATGTCAAGGTACGCAGAATTGATCTATAATGGATATTGGTTTTCAAA
>CACLEX010000022.1 GCA_902606065.1 uncultured Pelagibacteraceae bacterium | reverse complement strand
GATATGGGTTTATTTTTAAATGGAATTCCTATTGTTACTATGGAATTAAAAAATCAACTAACAGGACAAAACTATAAACACTCAGAAAATCAATATCGCTTTGATCGTGATCCAAATGAACCTCTTTTACAGTTTAAAAGAGTTCTTGTTCATTTTTGTGTTGATAACAATCAAGTTTCCATGACTACTAATCTAAAAGGGGGAAAGACAAGATTTTTTCCTTATAATAAAGATATAGAAAATCCACCTGTTGAAAATGATTACAGATCTTCTTATCTATGGAAAGAAGTATTAAATCCTTATTCACTTTTGGATATAATTGAGAATTTTGCACATGTTTCAAATGAAAAAGAGTATTATTTCAATGAAACAAAAAAAACAGTCGATACGAAGAAATTTGATGTACAAATTTTTCCTCGTTACCATCAACTAGAACTCATAAGAAATCTTAAAGAACAAATTAAAAATGATGGTGAAGGCAATAATTACCTAATTCAACACACTACTGGATCAGGTAAGTCTTATTCTATTGGATGGTTATCTCATCTTCTAACTTCTCTGTATAAATCAAGAGATGATAAGAAACGAATATTTGACAGTGTAATTGTTGTTACAGATAGAACTAATTTAGATGATCAATTAAGAGGAACTGTTAAATCTTTATCAAAGGTAGATGGTGTAGTTTTTGGTGCGGAAAAAGGATCAAAAGAACTAAGAGAATTTCTTGAAAAAGGTAAAGATATTATAATTACAACAATACAAAAATTTCCTTATATTTCTGAAGATATAGTTGCATTAGGTGATAAAAAATTTGCAGTTATTATTGATGAAGTTCACTCTAGTCAAAATGGTGAACTCTCTAAAGAATTAAAAAGAACATTAACTAGAAGTGAAGATGATGAAGAAGAGGATTTCACATTAGAATCTTTTCTAGAAGAACAAATTCAAACAAGAGGAAGACAAAAACATGTTTCTTTCTTTGGTTTTACAGGAACACCTAAAGAGAAAACTTTAGAGATCTTTGGAACAAAACAACCAGACAATAAATTCAAACCTTTTCATGTTTACTCAATGAGACAGTCCATACATGAAGGATACACTCTGGATGTTCTGCAAAATTACTCAACATATAAGAGATATTTCAAAGTTAAAGAAGTTAAAGAAGATGCAATTGAGATTGATACAGCACAAGGCACTAAGGAAATTTTTAATTATGTGGACTCGCATCAAATTACTATTGAAAATAAAGTTAAGATAATTCTCGATCACTTTTTCAACAAATCATCAAAAGAAATACAAGGTAAAAGTAGAGGAATGATTGTTGTAAAAACAAGAAAACTTTGCGTTCAATATTTTAAAGAAATCAATAGACAACTTGATGAGAGAAAATCAAAATTTAAATGTTTAGTCGGTTTTTCTGGCGAAGTTAAATTTAAAGGTGATCCTGAAAGGTATACTGAAAAAGGTTTAAATTTAACAATTGGTCATGATGGTGATGTACCTTTAGGTCTTAAAAATCCAAAATATAGATTACTTGTTGTTGCAAATAAATTTCAAACTGGATTTGATGAAACTATGCTTCAATCTATGTATATAGATAAATCTTTGAAAGATGTTCAATGTGTTCAAACATTATCTCGTTTAAATCGTACAATGTCAGGCAAGGCATCTACTTTTGTATTAGATTTTGCTAATGATCCAGAGTCTGTTAGATTTTCATTCCAAAAATTCTATCAAGAGGTTGGTCTTGAAGAAGAAACTGATCCCAATAAACTCTATGATATTCAATCTTCAATTAATGAATTCAAAATATTTTCAAGTGAACAAGTTGAAAATTTTTGTTCAATATTTTTTGATAAAAATAGGGAAGAGGGTAATCTTCATCCAGTTTTAGATGAAGTTGTTGATAACTGGAATAGATTGGATGATGACGAGCAAAGAGAAGATTTTAGACTGAAAGTTGCGTCTTATATAAGATTATATAGTTACTTATCCCAAATAATAAATTTTTCAGATGTTGAATTAGAAAAACATTATATTTTTTATAGATACTTATCTAAAAAATTGAAACCAAAAATAAAAGAGAAAGTTAATATTGAACATTTAATTGATCTTGAATCATTAAGAATACAAAAGTTACATGATCATATCAATCCATTAGAGAAAGCAAATCATGAATATAAGGAAATTAAAACAGCGGTTGGTACTTATACTCCACCCGCTAAAGACTTACTTTCAGAAATAATTGAAACAATAAACTCAAGATATGGAATAAATCTAACTGATGACGATAAAGTGAATATTGATATTGTTAGACAAAAAATATTTGAAGATGAAGAAATTGAAAAATATATGAACGGAGCAAATTCAGAACAAAATAAACAAGACTATTTCAAAAAACAATTTGATAATGTAATTTTGTCTCTGCTTAAAGATAGATTTGATTTCTATAAAAAACTTGATGAAAATTCAGGATTAAAAAATCTTATATTTGATAAGATTTATAAAGACTATAGAGAGAGTAAAAATAAGTAATTGTTATAGTTGCAAATGCGACTATAACATTGGATCAATTGTTCATCAAAAGTTCATCAAAATGTTCATCAAACTTTTTTTCGTACAAATAAAAAAAAAGGCGAGTAAAAACTCGCCTTTTTGAATTCTATTGAGTGCTGAATGTGTCTTACATACCCATGCCGCCCATTCCTCCCATACCACCCATGCCGCCCATTCCACCAGGCATTCCAGCAGGAGCCGCATCTTTTTCTTCTGGCTTGTCAGCTATCATTGCTTCTGTTGTTACTAATAATCCAGAAATTGATGCTGCATCTTGAAGTGCAGTTCTAACAACTTTAACTGGATCAATAATACCTTTAGCAAACATGTCACAATATTCTTCATTTTGTGCATCATAGCCGTGAGTTTTTTTATTCTGCTCTAACAACTTACCAACTACAACTGAACCATCTACACCAGCGTTTTTAGTAATTTGTCTTATAGGAGCTTCTAATGCTCTTCTAACTAAATCAACACCAGCTTTTTGATCTTCACCTTTGGCTTTTACTTTTTCAAGCTCTTGGGCAGCATATAACAAAGCACATCCACCACCTGTTACAATACCTTCTTCAACTGCAGCTCTTGTTGCATTAAGTGCATCTTCAACTCTATCTTTTCTTTCTTTAACTTCAACTTCTGTAGCACCACCAACTTTAATTACAGCAACACCACCAGCAAGTTTAGCTAATCTTTCTTGAAGTTTTTCTTTATCGTAATCAGATGTTGTTTCGTCAATTTGTTGTTTGATTGAAGAACATCTAGCTTCGATATCAGATTTTTTACCACTACCATTTACGATAGTACTATTATCTTTATCAACTTTAACTTTTTTACATGATCCAAGATCATCTAATTTAACGTTTTCAAGTTTAATTCCTAAATCTTCAGAAATTACACTACCACCTGTTAAAATTGCAATATCCTCAAGCATAGCTTTTCTTCTGTCACCAAAACCTGGAGCTTTTACAGCTACTACTTTTAGACCACCTCTTAATTTGTTAACAACTAAAGTTGCTAAAGCTTCACCTTCAACATCTTCAGATATAATCATTAATGGTCTACCAGCTTGCACCACTGCTTCTAAAAGTGGAACCATTGGTTGTAGATTTGTTAATTTTTTTTCATGTAAAAGAATAAAAGGATTGTCTAACTCTGTCGTCATTTTGTCACTATTCGTAATAAAGTATGGTGACAGGTATCCTCTATCAAACTGCATACCTTCAACAACATCAAGTTCTGTTTCAATTCCTTTATTTTCTTCAACTGTAATGACACCTTCATTACCAACTTTTTGCATCGCTTTAGAAATCATACTTCCGATTTCTTTATCACCATTTGCAGAAATAGTTCCTACTTGAGCAATTTCATCACTATCTTTTACTTTTTTGGCTGAAGAAACTAAGTTTTGTTTTACAACATCTACCGCTGCATCAATACCTCTTTTTACATCCATTGGGTTCATTCCAGCTGTAACATATTTTACACCTTCCTTTACGATCGCTTGAGCTAAAATAGTTGCAGTTGTTGTTCCGTCACCAGCTTCATCATTTGTCTTGCTAGCAACTTCTTTAACCATTTGAGCACCCATATTTTCAAACTTATCTTCAAGGTCAATTTCTTTTGCAACCGAAACACCATCTTTGGTAATCCTTGGAGCACCATAAGATTTATCCATCACAACGTTTCTGCCCTTAGGACCTAGCGTTACCTTAACAGTATCAGCTAAGATATTTACCCCTCTTATCATTGCTGATCTTGCTTCAGCGTCAAATTTAACAACTTTTGCCATTATACTTTCTCCTTTAACTTATATTATTTACTTGAAATACCCATAATGTCAGACTCTTTCATTATGCTGTATTCTTTACCATCAATTTTGACTTCAGTTCCTGACCATTTGCCAAATAAAACTTTGTCTCCAACTTTAACATCCATTGGAATTTTTTTTCCATCTTCAGTTTTTGCACCACCACCAACAGCAACAACTTTTCCTTCTTGAGGCTTCTCTTGTGCAGTATCTGGTATGATTATTCCTCCAGCAGTCTTTTCGCTGCTATCTAAAACTTCGATTAAAACTCTGTCATGTAACGGTCTAAATTTCATATATTCTCCTATATAAATATGGAGTTCATATAGAGATTGGTAATACTATTTCAAGATATACTTGATATTTAGTTTATTAAAAAAGGTAGGAAATTGTGGATTTTTTGGGTTATAGATTATTTTGATGACTAAAAATTTAGACAAAGATGGTTTCTGCTCCATCGTTGATAATTATCAGCTTTTTTATATCGATTTATGGGGTGTTATTCATAATGGAATAAACCTTCACAAAGATGCAATCAATGTTTTAAAAGAAATCACAAAAAAAGGCAAAGAATACATCCTACTTACAAATGCCCCAAGACCTAATGATGTTGTGAAATCCTTTTTAGAAAAAATGGGCATGGAAAAAGAAATTAGAGACCATGTTTTTACATCTGGTCAAGCATCACTAAATTATCTTAAAAAAAATTTATCTACTAAAAAATTTTTTCATGTCGGACCACCACGTGATTTTGATTTGTTTAATGACTTTGCCAAAATGAAGTCAGACAATATTGATGACGGAGAGTACATATTGTGTACAGGGTTATTTGAAAAATTTGAAAAAGATTTAAATTATTATAAAGATTTATTTGAAAAAAATTTAGATAAAGAGATGGTTTGTACTAATCCTGACTTAATAGTGGATAGAGGCAACAAAAGAGAACTTTGTGCAGGTTCGGTTGCTATGGTTTTTGAAAAAATGGGTGGCAAGGTAGTATATTTTGGTAAGCCATATCCTGAGGTTTATAATTTATCTATTAATAACAAAGGTAAAAAGATTCTCTCTGTTGGTGATAATTTAAATACTGATATTAAAGGTGCAAATCTTTTAAATTATGACTCGTTAATTATTTCAAATGGTATTCATAAAAATGAAATCAAAGAAAAAGGAATTGAAGCAACCGCGAAATCTTATGAAACAATCTGTAACTATATACAATCAGAGTTAAAATGGTAAAAATGAAATTATATAATAGTTTTAATATTAAAAAAAAACATAAAAATTCAATTATTTTAATTGGTAACTTTGATGGACTTCATCTTGGACATCAAAAATTATTTAGATTAGCAAAAAAATACAAAAAAAGATATTTTTCAAAGATTGGTGTTTTGACTTTTGAACCAATGCCAAAAATGTTTTTTAACTCCAATTTAAAAAATTTTAGATTATCAAATTTAAATCAAAAAATTGAAAATTTAAGTAAGCTAAATGTTGATTTTGTTATTACTAAGAAATTTAATCGTAAATTTTCAAAAACAAAATCAATTTCATTTATTAAAGAAACTTTAGGTATAAAACTTAGTCCAAAATTTATTTTTGTAAGTAATAATTTTAGATTTGGAAACAAAAGGGAAGGAAATGTAAAACAATTAATTCAACATGAGAAATTATGTAATTTTAAAATTGTTAAACCACAACCCTTATCAATAAAAAAAAAAATTATTTCATCTTCATTATTAAGAAAATATTTGCAGAGTGGGGAACTTAATAAAGTTAATAAACTTTTAGATAGAAAATGGTCTATCGATGGGAAAGTTATAAAAGGTAGACAACTAGGAAAAAAGATTGGTTTTCCAACAGCCAATATAGATATCAAAGATTATGTTTTGGCAAAACCAGGTGTTTATGCTGTCAATGCCAAGAAAATAAAAAGTTCAAAATATATTAAAGGAATTGCCAATTTAGGATATCGACCTACATTTAATGGAAAAAAAATATTATTAGAAGTTCATTTATTTAATTTTTCTGGAAATTTATATAATAAGTATTTAAGAGTAGAATTTTTAAAATTTATAAGAGCTGAAAAAAAATTCAAAAATGTAGATCAATTAAAAAAACAAATTAAAATTGATTTAGTAACTGCAAAAAAAATGAAATGAGTAAAAGCCAAATTAATTTACCTAAAACAGCTTTTTCAATGAAAGCTAATTTACCAATTAGAGAGCCAGAAATTTTAAAACTTTGGAAAAAAATTGATCTTTACAAAGAGTTGAGGAATTCAAGAAAAGGAGAAGAAAAATTTGTTCTCCACGATGGTCCGCCATATGCAAATGGAAATATACATATGGGTACCGCATTAAATAAAATACTAAAAGATATTATCGTAAAATTCCACCAAATGGATGGCAAAGACTCTGTATATGTTCCAGGTTGGGATTGTCACGGTTTACCAATCGAATGGAAAATTGAGGAACAATACAAAAAAAATAAAAAAAATAAGAATGATGTTCCAATTGTAGAATTTAGAAAAGAATGCCGAACGTTTGCTGAAAAATGGATAGAAGTTCACAAAGACCAGTTTAAAAGATTAGGTGTTGTTGGTGATTGGGAAAACTATTATTCAACAATGAGCTATGATGCAGAGGCACAAATTGTAAGAGAGCTTGGAAAATTTTTAAAAGAAGGGAGTCTTTACAGAGGATTTAAACCAGTTTTATGGTCAACCGTAGAAAAAACTGCACTAGCTGATGCCGAGGTTGAATATCAAGACCATAAATCTGATACGATCTATGCTTGTTTTCCAGTTAAATCATCAAAAATTAGAGAACTTAATGATTGTAATATTGTTATATGGACAACCACACCCTGGACGATACCAGCGAACAAAGCTTTGGCATACAATGAGAGTTTAGATTACGTAATAATTCAAATTAATGATGAGGGAAATTTTAAAAATAAAAAAATTGTTATCGCTGAGGCATTACTAGACTCAGTTTTAAAAGATTGTGAGATTAAAGAATTTGAAAACCTTAAGAAATTTAAAGGTAAAGATTTAAAAGATACTATCTGTAAGCATCCATTTTTTGATTTAGGGTATGGTTACGATATTCCAATGTTAGAAGCACGTTTTGTAACCACTGAACAAGGAACAGGAATTGTTCATTGTGCGCCAAGTCATGGACCTGACGATTTTAATCTTTGTTTAAATAATGGAATAAAGGCAATTGAGACAGTGGATGATGATGGAAAATATACAAATAATGTTTCTCTGTTTGAAGGTTTACATATTTTTAAGGCTAACCCCATTGTGATCGAAAAATTGAGAGATCAAAATAAACTTCTTTCAAATGGTGTATTGGTTCATTCATATCCTCATTCGTGGAGATCAAAAGCACCTTTAGTTCATAGAGCGACACCACAATGGTTTATTTCTATGGAAAGTCATAAACTGAGAAGCAAGGCTTTAAAAGCAATAGATGATACGACTTTTTATCCAAGCAAAGGTAAAGAAAGATTAAAATCAATGATCGAGACAAGGCCAGATTGGTGTGTATCAAGACAAAGAGTTTGGGGTGTACCACTTCCTATTTTTGTAAATAAAAAGTCTAATGAAATTCTAATAGACGATAAAGTATTTGAAAATATTGCTAATATTTATGAGAAAGAAGGTTCAGATTGTTGGTTTTCAGATAACCCTCAAAAATTTTTAGGTGATAAATATAAAGCTGAAGATTTTGAAAAGCTTAGCGATATTGTTGAAGTTTGGTTTGATAGTGGATCAACCCATTCTTTTGTATTGGAGAAGAGAAAAGACCTTAAATGGCCTGCATCAATGTATTTAGAGGGTTCTGATCAACATAGGGGTTGGTTTCATTCCTCTTTATTAGAGTCATGTGGAACGCGAGGTAAGGCACCTTTTGAGTCTATATTATCTCATGGGTTTGTTGTGGATGGAAAAGGTCTTAAAATGTCAAAATCACTTGGAAATGTAATTGCACCTGAGGATATTTTGAAAAAATATGGTGCCGATATTTTAAGAATTTGGGTTGCTGCATCAAATTATGCTGAAGATTTAAGAATAGATTATTCTATTTTGGATCAGCATTCTGAGTCTTATCGTAAAATTAGAAATACATTTAGATATTTATTGGGAAATATAAATGACAAATATGAGGATATTAATTTTGATAAAATTGACATTGAAAACTTACCTGCGTTAGAGAAATTTATGTTAAGCAAAATTCATTCTCTTAACAACAAATTTGAAAATTATTTTAAAAAATATGATTTTCACAATCTTTATAAAGAATTGTTGAATTTTTGTACAACAGATTTGTCGGCATTCTATTTTGATATAAGAAAGGACACTTTATATTGTGATCCAATTAATTCTGAGAAAAGAAAATCTTGTGTTACAATTTTGAATGTTTTATTAAAATCTTTACTCAGATGGTTCGCTCCAATATTGTCTTTTACAACTGAGGAAATACATCAACTGATATCAAAGGATAGTAAAAGCATCCATTTAGAAAAATTTCTTACTTTTCCAGATAAATTTAAAAATGAACAGCTTACTGAGAGATGGTCTCAATTAATAAAAATTAGAGATGTATGTAACATAAGTATTGAGGAAAAAAGAGCCAGTAAAGAAATTGGTTCAAGTTTAGAAGCAGATCTTAATATTCAACTTAACGAAAAATATAAGAAGATAGTTAGAGATATGGATTTATCTGAATTATGTATTGTGTCAAAAGCTGTTGTTAATTTTGATAATCAGTCAGATATTTTAGTTGTGACAAAAAAAGCTTCTGGAAATAAATGCTCAGTTTGCTGGAAAATCAGAGAAGACTCATGTGAAAGACACCCTAAATGTCAAATCTCTTAAATAAAAATTTTGTAATAAATTTTTTTATTATTCTGAGCATCTTTAGTCTCGATAGATTTACCAAAGTCTATGTGATTTCCCAAAATGAAAAAAATTTATCGTCTGAACTATTTGTATCAAAATTTTTAAATATAAATTTAATTTATAATGAGGGAATAGCATTTGGTTTATTATCATTTGATCAAAGTCATATGTACAACATTTTAACAATTTTAATTGCAGCTGTAATTTTGATTATTTTTTTTATGACTTTAAAAAGTGATGGTCTTAAAAAATATTCACTTTTAATGATATTTGGTGGAGCTTTAGGTAATTTATATGATCGAATTTTTTTTAAAGCTGTGCCAGACTTTATTGATTTTCACATCGGAAATTTTCATTGGTTTATTTTTAATGTATCGGATATATTTATTTCATTAGGAGTATTATTTTTGATTATTTTTGAAATAATTGATAATCAAAAAAATAAAATTGATGAAAAAAATATTTAAACTAACAACAATTATAATTTCAATTTTAGCTTTAAATTCATGTGGAACAATTAGAGAAGGTTTTAGTTCACAGAAAAAAAATAGTATAGATGAATTTTTGGTTGAAAAGAAATCACCTTTAGTGATGCCCCCAGACTTCAATGAATTACCATTACCGCAGCAAACTAATCAAGTAACTGAGAATGAAGAGAATACAGATATAAAATCATTAATGACTGACAACAAGGATACAGATTTAGATAATCAAAACAATAATCAAAACACAAATTTTGAAAATTCCATTTTAGAAAAAATTAAAAATAATTAATGATAACATCAGGAATTTTTTTTAAAAATTTTAAGGTTAGTAAACAAAATTCTAAAATAAAAAAAAATCTTAAAAAATTAATAAAAGAAAATAGTCAAATCCTTCAATCTTTTAATAAAAATTATAAAGACCAATTTAAGATCAAAAACTTAAGAATTTTTAAAAGGATTAACGATATTCGTATAATTGGAATTGGTGGTTCGTCATTGGGTACGAAAACTATTTATAGCTTTCTTAAAGATAAAATTAAAAAGAATGTATTATTTTATGATAATTTATCACCTTTCAACAAAAAATCTGGAAATAAAAAACATTTAAATTTAATCATCTCTAAATCAGGCAATACTTTAGAGACAATAGTTAATTCTAATATTCTAATCAAAAAAAGTGATAAAAATATTTTTATCACAGAAAATAAAAAAAATTATTTATATTCATTAGCACATAAACTAAAATCAGAGATTGTTCATCACAATAATTTTATAGGTGGTCGATACTCAGTTTTATCAGAAGTTGGAATGTTGCCCGCCGAATTAATGGGTCTTAATTCAAAAAGTTTTAGGCAATTTAATAATTTAATTAAAAATCAAAAATATTTAAATGCGCTCATATCTAATGTGGGATCTACAATAAATTTGATTAAAAAAAGAAAATTTAATTCAATTATCATAAATTATGATGAAAAATCCCAAAATTTTTTTTCGTGGTATCAACAACTAGTAGCTGAAAGTTTGGGTAAAAAGGGAAAAGGTTTATTGCCGATCGTATCTAACATGCCCAGAGATAATCATAGCGTTATGCAGCTTTATTTGGATGGTTTTAAAAATAATTTTTATACGTTTTTTTATGTCCATGAAAATAATACCTCCAAAATAGATAATAAATTTATTTTGCCCCCACAAAATTTTCTTAAAAACAAAAATATTCAAAATATTGCTTACGCTCAAAAAAAAGCTACAGAAAATGTTTTTACAAAAAAAAATATACCTTTTAGAAGCTTTGAAATAAAAAAAAGGGATGAAAAAACTTTAGGTGAGTTATTTTGCTTTTTTATGTTGGAGACTATTTTAATTGGAAAAGCTTTGAAAATAAACCCTTACGATCAACCTGCTGTTGAGTTAATTAAAAAAGAGACTAAAAAAATTTTAGTTTAAATCACCAAATATAATTTTCGATATTCCATATTTCTTCTCATCTAGAACTCTAAATTTTTTTGAAAACTCATCATTTTCTTTTTTATGCCTATGAACAATAATCATCCCATCTTTATTGAGAATTTTTTCTTGAAAAATATTATCAATAATATTTGACAATCTTTTTTCTTTATAGGGAGGATCTAAAAATATGATATTGAATTTAAGCTGAATTTTTTTCAAAAAGTAATTAGATAGTAAGTCTTCCTCAATAATCTCATATTTTTCTCTCATATTTAAATTATTTAGATTTCTTTTTAAAATTGGTAAAACACCATTATACTTTTCTACAAAAGTAACATGTTTAGCTCCTCTTGAGAGACACTCTAAACCAAATGAGCCAACACCTGCAAATAGATCTAAAACTATTGAATTTTCAATATTAATCTTAAATTTATTTGAGTGATTAATAATATTAAAAATAGATTCTTTTGCTAAATCCTTTAAGGGTCTTGTTTCTTTGTCTTTTGGTTGTAAAATTTTTTTTCCTTTAAATTTTCCACTAATTATTCTCATTTTTTTATTACTTTATAACCAATATCTTTTCTAAAAAAACCATCTGACCAATTTAGATTGTTGAGAAGTTCATGTATCCTATTTCTTGATTCTTCAAAACTATCTGATAATGAAACAAAATTTAAAACTCGTCCACCCACCGCTAAAGTAACATCATCTCTTTTAATAGTGCCAGCATGAAATAAATGATCATCAGTGTTTAATTCAATTTTATTGATATTTTTGATTTCAATGTTCTTTTGGTAGGTTTCAGGGTAACCTTTTGAACACAAGACAACACATATACTTTTTTTATCATTCCAATTAATTTTGATTTCATTTAATCTTTCATTACAGCATGATTCAATAATTTCACCGAAATCTGTATTTAGCTTAGGAAGAATAGTTTGACATTCTGGATCACCCATTCTCACATTGTATTCAATTAAATAAGGTTCATTATTTTTTATCATTAGACCCGCATATAAAAAGCCTTTATATGATGATCCTAAATCTTTAAGTGCTCTTAAGGTTGGATCAATTATATTACTCAAAATCTTTTTTTCGAGCTCTTCATTTATTAATCTTGATGGTGAATAAGCACCCATACCACCAGTATTTTTTCCTTTATCACCTTCCTGAACTCTTTTATGATCTTGAGCAGTACCAAAATTTTTGCAAGTAATACCATCACTTAAAATGAAAAAGCTCATTTCTTCACCTTCTAAAAATTCTTCAATAAGAACATTTTCAGCAGTTCCAAACTTTCCATCAAATATTTCCTTAACTGCTTGATAAGACTCTTCTTTATTTTCACAAATATAAACACCTTTCCCTGCAGCCAAATTATCTGCTTTAATGACTATTGGAAAATTGGATTTATCTAAAAAATTTTTAGCTTGATTTATATCACTAAATACACCGAAATTCGCAGTTGGAATATTATATTTTTTACAGATGTTTTTTGTAAATATTTTAGATCCCTCTAATTGTGAAGCGACTTTGCTAGGTCCAAAAACCTTGATATCAAAACTTTCCAAGTAATCCGTCAGTCCATTAACCAAAGGTTTTTCTGGTCCTATGACAACTAATTTTATTTTTTTTGAAAGAATGAAATTTTTCAATTCCTCAAATTTATTTATATCTAAGTTAATATTATCAGCTATTGCATCTGTCCCAGCGTTACCAGGAAAACAATAAATTTTATCAATTTTTTTTGACTTATTTAATGCATTACAAATGGCATGCTCTCTTCCCCCGCTTCCTATAATCCCTACAATCATGTATAAACATATAAACTATAAATGAATAAAAAATTAGCAAAAGTAAAATATTTACCAAATAATTTTCAAGTGATTGAAAAAGGCGACCATGTAATTTGTGCAGTTTCGGGTAAAGCAATCAGTCTTGAAAATTTGACTTACTGGAACGTGGAACTTCAAGAACCGTATTATTCATATGTTGAGGCTTCTAAAAAAAAAGAGGAATTAGACAATAAATAGCATTATTTCCAGCGATTATGGGACCATATCCAGTTATTGGGATTAGTAAGTATCATTTTTTCAAGAATCTTATTTAATTCGTTTGTAATATTTTCAATTGTATCTTCGTTTGAGAAGTGAATTGGTTTATGAACTTTCATTTTAAATTTGATACCCTCATATCTTTCTATAAAAATAGGGACAACAGGCATATTGAATTTTTTTATCAATTGTGCTGGAATTGTAGTAGTAAATGCTTTCTCATTAAAAAAATTCGATTTAATACCTTGAGAAACTCTTTGATCTATCATAAGTGCTGTTGAAAAACCTTGGTTATTGAGTTTTATTAATTCTTTTAATCCACCGATTCCTTTTTTAATTTGATTGCTGCAGATATATTTCTTTCTTATTCGTTCCATGAATTTATTTAAAAAAATATTATTTAATGGTCTATAGATTGCTCCAATTTTAATACCTATTTTGTCTATCTGCATTGCCATAAGCTCAAAATTACTAAAATGCCCTGATATAAATACGACTTTTTGATTTTGATCTTTAATATTTAAAAGTATATCTTCACCTTCTATAGAAATATTTTTACTAAGATTACCATTTCTAAAATTTTTCATATAAAGATATTCTGCAAAAACTCTCCCATAGTTATTCCACATCGAAGATTTAATTTTTTCAAATTCTTTAGAATTATAATCTGGAAAAGCTTTTTTTATATTATTATTAATTATTTTTTTTGATCTAAAAATTGGACCAATAATTTCGAATAATTTTCCACCTAGAAAAGATGAGAGTTTAACTCCAATAATTTTGAATATCATATAAAAAATGCAAATTATAATGAATTGTATTAAGTATTTAATTATTTTCATAAACCTTTGAAATATCATTAATAAAAGTTTCTTGGTTTAGAATCTTTAATTCTGATTTAATATAAAAAATTTTATCGTTATTGTTTAGCCTCATATAATCTTTTTCGGTAGTCATTACTTTACAATTCAATTTTTCAGACATTGAAATGATATCGTCAACCTCTTTTTGTAAGTATCTATAATGATCAGGAAATTCAATTTCTTTGACAATGTTTATGTTATTGTTTCTTAACATTGATATAAAAGTCTTATGATTTCCTATACCTGAAAAAACTAAATATTTTTCACTTTTATCAAACTCATTGATATTCAGTGGAACATATTCTCCTTGATAAATATTTATATTAGGATCTAAGCTATGAATAAATTTTATAATATTTTTTATATTTTCGTTATTTCCATTTAAAAAAACATTTTTATATTTTCTTAAATTTTTGATATTTTCTCTGAGTGGTCCAGCTGGAATAGTAAAACTATTACCAATCCAATTATCAATATTAAAACAAGTAATAGTATAATCATAATCTATTGATGGATCTTGCAAACCATCATCAAAAATTGCTAGTTCAAAATTTTCCTCAATTGCTCGTTTAATTGAGGAAGATCTATCTTTGAATTTAAATAATTTTCCGTGATTTGATAATATTTTTTGTTCATCAATTTGGTCTGAATAATATTT
>CACLEX010000021.1 GCA_902606065.1 uncultured Pelagibacteraceae bacterium | reverse complement strand
AAAAAAAGTTAAGAAACTAGCTAATTATTTGGTGACAAATTGGGGATTGTTTATTTTTGAAAAAAACTTAATTTAAATTTATGGAATCGTTTAAAAATTGGATGAAAGATACAGCAAACATTTTGTTCGATGATAGCAAAAATGATCTTAGATCATTACCTAAAACTGTGAGATTGCAAATTTTATTGGTGTTAAGTTTTATTTGGACTACTGTTTTTAGTTTGTACGTATTCTCATATACAACTTTTGTATTTGGGTGGACTGGACTTTTTTTAGCCCACATTGGATTGATATTTGCGGTATATTTGACATTTAAACATTTTCATAGAGCTGAGGAAAATTCTGCCAGCGTTTTTAAAACAAAAAATTTTGACCCCTTTAAAATAATGGTGCTTGTTTTTGTAATTGTTTTTATATTTGTGTTTTCAAAAGGAATTGAAGTGTTGACAAGTCCAAATCCATATTCTTATTCAATTCCGTATGATGGTTCCTCAAAATCAGTATTTGAAAAATGGTTACCATTTAGTAAAGATAAATAATGGAAAAGATAGCTAAAAACCTACAACTTCTTTTAATGTGTATCATTTTAGTAAGCACTGTAATTGCAGTTGGAATAGAGATTTATAAAATGTTTGAAAATCGATCAGTAACCTTAGCTGATTTGCTGCTAATGTTTCTTTACTTAGAAGTGCTAGCGATGGTAAGAGTTTTTTGGAACCAGCAATCTATAAGCATTACATTACCACTACTTATAGCTATTACAGCATTAGCACGATTTATTATTTTACAGGGAAAAGAAATGGATCCAAGTGCATTAGTATATGAAGCGGTAGCAATAGTTTTAATTGCAGGTGCTATTGTAATCTTGAGATTAAGACATAGCGATAAATTAGGTCTAAAGAAAAAAAAATCGAAATAATTTAAAATGAATTTTGAAGCTTCAAGGGCTAAGGCCTTAGACAAACTAAATCATTTTGTGGAAAACAACCTCTCAGAGTATTCAAAACTTAGAAACTTTGATTACGGACCTGACAACAGATCTAATATTTCTTGTTTATCTCCATATATTACTCACGGAATTATCAATGAAAAAGAAGTTATCAAAAAATCTCTTAATAAATTTTCATTCGCAAAAAATGAAAAATTTATTCAAGAAGTATTGTGGCGTACATATTGGAAAGGTTGGTTAGAATTAAGACCCAGTGTTTGGATAGATTTTTTAATTGAACTAAAAAAGATTAAAGAAGATTTTCAAAACAATCAAACTTATAAAAACGCGATTGAGGGAAAAACAAATGTTGAGTGCTTTAACTATTGGGTCAACGAACTCAAAGAAAATAATTATTTGCATAATCATACTAGAATGTGGTTTGCCAGTATTTGGATTTTTACGCTAAATTTGCCATGGCAATTGGGAGCGGAATTTTTTATGCAACATCTTTATGATGGAGACGCTGCATCAAACACTCTTGGATGGAGATGGGTTGCAGGTGTTCAAACACAGGGAAAACATTATTTAGCAAGTGAGTGGAATATCAAAAAATTTACTAATAATAGATTTAGTAATATTAAATTAAATGAAAACGCTCCACCCAAGATTTCTGAAAAGAAATACTCAATTTTAAAACAGGATTTTACTAATCCTGAAAATATTGATCAAAATAATTTGATAATATTCGAGAATAACCTCTGTTTTGAAACAAGTGATTTTCAAAATAATAAATTTAAAAAATTTTATATAATTTCGAATAAAAATGAAAATAGATGCATCAAACTTAGTGAAAAAGTTCTAAAATTTAAGTCTTCACTTATTCAAGACCAGGAACAAAGATTTAAAAATCAATCTATTGATTGTGAAGTTATAGATATTAGCGAAATTAAAAAGATAGAAAAAGCAGTCGGGTTGTATCCAACTGTTGGAGAAAATTTAGATTATTTGAATTCAAATACTTTTAAAATCAATTTCCTTTATAGAGAACTTGATCAAAACTCTTGGCAATATTGTAATAAAGGTTTCTTTAACTTTAAAAATTATATTCCAAAAATTATTTCAACACTTAACTAAAACCATCTAAACATGCCAATAATCCCGGCTGTTGCATAAAAGAATTGTAAAAATAATATTCCTCTATGACCACCTCGATAAGCCCAAATTCCAATTAGAATTGCAGATATAAGTAGTAAACAAAAACCAAAAAACTCTATACCAATGTTCATAGCCACAAATAATGAGTACATTATTGCAGTGATAACACCTGCCCACTCAAAAATTTTATTATTCATAAAAGTTTTTTAAAGTTATTATAAAGAATCTTAGAATAATTATTCATATCTGTCATATTATCTTTAGCAGATTGATCAAATTTTTCTAACGCTCCATTTCCTAACTGATCTTCAAGGGCTTTTTTATATTCTGGTACACATCCCCACTCTTTTACAGTCGTGTCTTTTATCTCAATGTGGAATTGGATACCGTAAGCATGATCTTGATATTTAAAAATTTGATATTTAGTAATTGGAGATGACGCTAATAAAGTGACATCATTATTATTTTCTATTTCTTGGACCTCGTAAGAATGCCATTGTAAACTTTTAATTTGGTCAGGAAATTTTGAGAATAAATTGTCTTTATTTTTTTCTTGGGTGAAATTGATATCCATCATTCCAATCTCTGCTGGCCTTGATTTAACAATTTTACCTCCAACAACTTCACCTAATAATTGACAACCTAAACAAAAACCTAAATATGGTTTTTTTAAATCAATAACAAATTCTTTAATTCTTTTTTTTTCCTCAACTAACCAAGGAAATTCTTTTTCCATATAAGTATCCATCGGACCTCCCATACAAAACATTCCATCGAATTCATTCAAGTTTGTTGGAATTTTTTGACCCTCATCTAATTCAATTGTAGTAAGATTGAATCCATCAGCCATCATTAAATCCTTTATATAACCTGGATCTTCAATTTTAATGTGTTGTAAAATAATTATGTTCAATCTAAAAGTTTTTTTAAAATTTTTTATCTTGCTAGTTTTATGAAAATATCACCCATACCTGCATCTAAATTTTCTAAAGGTGTATTATTTCTCAACTCACAATATCTACCCGTCACTTGATGACTTTTAACAAAGTCTATCTCATCTTTCGCACAATTTTTTCCATTGTGCAATAAACCTATTACTATTCGATCATTAAGACTATGCACTTCTGATTTATTGATTTTTTCACCATTGCAAAAATAATCTTTATTTACTCTATTAGGAAAATCTTTTTTAGAACAAGGATTTTTTATTGTTAAAACATAGAATTCTTTAAAACCATCCTCAAATTCATGTTTCATCTTTTGGGCTTCAGAATACTTCATAAGATCGCACGAACATGGAACACAGCACCTATAATAGTTTCCACAAATTTTTTTGCTTGTTTCACTTTCTTTTATAAATAAGAATTCTGAGTCACTATTTGGGTCAATTAAAGATCCAGAAACTGCACAATATAATTTATTAAATTCAATAAAGTCTTTGTAAGTTATTTTTTTATCTATGATGTATTTAAAAAATTTTGGTCCTGCAGCATTTCTATTTTTATCTGGGAATATTCTAGACCAATCAGTAATAAGCTCTTTGTGATAATTTTTTTCTCCAGCAAGCGACTTAAGCTGAAATGATATTAAAAATACAATTAAAAATATATTGAATATTTTTTTCATTTCTGCCTTACAATAATTGTTTGGTTAAGTTTCTTTATATCAATCATTTCTTTACTTCCATTTGTCCATCTAATTTCTACTTTAAAATTTTTTTCTTTTTTTCTAATTCCATAATGTGCCACAGGTTCCATTTGGCATAAGTAACCGGATCCTGCATCAATTGTTTTTGAATGTTTTCTTTGATTAGTTATTAAGGTAACAGTGGCTCCTCTTGCTGGCGCACCATATTTATTTAATGGTTTAATCCTCAAGTATTTACTTCCTTTGTCAACTTTTGCTTTATACAAAGTTAAAGTTTGTGCTTTACTTTCACCACGAGAAACTAATAATTCTAAAATTCCATCATTATCTATATCCGCGACTGCAGCCCCGGTTCCATATCCATTAGCTTCAAGTCCTACGTTAAAATTTATCTGCTCAAATTTTCCATTATCTTTAATACGAAATAACTTATTTGGTTCTGCTATATTGTTCATGAAAACTTCATCAAAACCATCATTATCAAAATCTGCAGAAATAATTGTTCTTATTCTAGAAGGTTCATCAAAATCTTTATTTCCAATGTCTTTAAATTCATTATTTTCCAAGACCCAAGCTCTGTGATATCCAAGCCAATTACCACTTAAAATATCCAATCTACCCCGGTAATATATGTCTGATAAAGCTGTACCCCGACCATTTTGGATTGCATCATCTAATCTATAATCAAATGCAACTTCATCAAAATTTCCATTATTATTTTTAAAAAGATAATTTGCTCCTCTCTCATTAGCCGCAAAGATATCCGCTCTTTCTGTCAAGATATGCCCAGATACAACTGCTCTTCCACCAGTAATATTATCCAGATTTAAATTCTCAGCTTTATCTTTGATAAGTTCATTTTCAATCTCATAAAACCTTGTTGGTCCTCCGTAGTTTGCAACATAAATACCATATTCACCATCTCCCTTTCTATCTACACAAACAACAGATCTTCCTGCTGTTAAATTTAAATTTTCTTTATTTTTTTCTAATTCAAATAAATCAAAATAATTATTATCTTTTATATCCAATAATCTGTCTGAATATTTTTTAACTCCACTATAAGTATCGGTATTTAAAAAGTAGATTTCTTCAAAGCCATCTTTATCAATATCACATGCAGCAACTCCAATGGTTTTCTTTGAAATGTCTGAAAAAATTTTTTGTTGGTTTATATTCTTTAATTTTCCATCCTGAAAAGATAACGCTAAATTAGGAAAACCAAAACCTGTAACTAAAAACTCATTATTTCCATCCATATTAAAATCTGTCACTGAAATACCATAGCTCAGTCTTTTTTCATTATTCTCAATAATTTTTGATAGATCCTCAAAAAATTCTGCACGAACATTATTTGTAAGAATTACGAATAAAAATAAAATTAAATATTTATTAAAATTTTTTATTTTTTTGATGAACATTTTTTTGAACAATACTTAACTTTTTCCCAATTAAGTCTCCATTTTTTTCTCCATTTAAATGGCCTTTGACATATTGGACAAACCTTAATTGGTAAATTTTCTTTTTTCACTAAATTGTATTTGCTTTAATGAATTTATCTGCAGCTGGCAAAATCACTTTTTTTCTATCGGTTTTCATCTTATCGAAAATTCTCACCATCATTGATAGCCTTGGATTTTTTAGAAAAAACTTTCTATTTCGATCTATAAATCTCCAATAAAGACCATCCATTATATTGCACCAATCACCCCTTTTAAAATCCATCATCTTCATAAAATAACTTGATCCACAAATGTATGGTTTAGTTGCAAATATTCCACCATCACTAAACAATCCCATTCCATAAACATTTGGAACCATCACCCAATCTGAGGAGTCTACAAACATTTCCATAAACCACTTGTAAACAATAATGGGTTTGATCTCACAAAGGTTCATTATGTTTGATAAAATCATGAGTCTTTCAATATGGTGAGACCATCCATGATTTAATGCATTCTTTATTGCATAATCCAATGGTGGTAATCCAGTGGTGCCGTCATACCAGGATTTTTTCATCTTACGATTTTGTTTAAAAAAATTTCCTGTCTCCATTTCAGTAGAATAACTTTGATAAATTCCTCTCATAAATTCTCTCCAACCAATTATTTGACGAACGTATCCCTCTAAAGAATTTAGTCTTATTTTTTTACTTTTATGAAAATCTAAAATTTTTTTAATTATAAATTCTGGAGTGATAAGACCTAAATTTACATAAGGGCTTAGTGCACTATGAAATAAAATATTATCTTTTTGATCAACTGCATCCTCGTAATCACCAAATAAATTTGATTTTTCTTTAATAAAAAAATTTAAAAGCTTTAAAACATCATTGTGTTCTGTAGCAAACCAGAAATTTTTGGTACTGCCAGGATGATCCCTAAATAGCTTTTCAACAATAGGTTTTAGCTTTTTAGTATGAGAAGTTTCATTTATTTTTGGAAATTTTGGGATTGAAATATTTTTTGGTAATTTGTTTCTATTATCCTCATCAAAACTCCACTTACCTCCTGTAGGATTCCCATCAGCACCCATTAATATTCCAGATTTTTTTCTGACATCTTTGTAGAAAGTTGCCATAAATGGTTTTTTGGATTTAGATAAATATTTTTTAAAATCCTCTCTTGAATTTAAAAACATTGGCGTCTGGATAATATTCCATTTTATTTTTTCTTTATTAACAAATTGATTTATTTTTTTTTCAAAAAACTTATCCTCAACTTCAAAACTGGATATTTCCTTAATCTTTTTTGTGCTAATTAATTTTTTAAGCTTTTTAAAATAACTTTCCTTAAATTCTTTATCCTCTATTTTTGAATATTCTATTTTAAATTTATCTTTTTTAAGTACATCTGCGTGAGATCGCATTGATGATAAAAATAGAAGAATTTTTTGTTTATGATGTTTTTCATAAGTACAAAGCTCGTAATCTTCAGCCATGAAAAAAAGGTGGTCTTTTTTGAAGCGGTCTAGGTATTTTGATGGAAATAATTGATTGCCCAGTATAAAAAATAACTTCATAATTAAATATAACTAATTAAATTTTTTATGTCAGAAAAATATCTTATTTTTGGTGCGACAGGTTCAATCGGATCAAGCTTGGCTGAACAATTAGTAAATTCTGGAAATAGTGTACATTTAGTAGGTAGAGATGAAAACGAGGTTAAAAATATTTCAGAGAGATTAGGGTGTCCTTTTACTATCGCAGATGTTTTGGAAGAGGGATTTATAGAAAAAGTTAAAAATGATATTTCTGATGTAAAAGGTGTTGCTTATTGTGTTGGGTCAATTGACTTAAAACCTGTGAGAATGGTAACAGAACAAGATTTTGTAAAATGTATGAAATTAAATCTTTATTCTGCGGTTGAAGTTATTAAGGGTTATCAAGACAGTTTGAAAAAAAATAAGGGCTCAATAGTTTTATTTTCAACTGTTGCTGCTCAAAGAGGATTTACCAATCACGCAATTATTGCATCAACAAAAGCAGCTGTTGAGGGTTTAACAGTTTCACTTGCAGCTGAATTTGCTCCAAACATAAGAGTGAATTGTATTGCGCCAAGCTTAACCAATTCAAAAATTGCTGAGCCCATGTTAAAGAATAAAGCCCTAGCAGATGGTATTGCAAAGGCCCATCCTTTAAAAAGATTGGGAGAGGGAAAAGACTCTGCCTCTTTAGCTAGATTTTTAATCACTGAAGATAGCTCTTGGATAACAGGTCAAATTATTGCAGTAGATGGTGGAAGATCTAAACTTTCATAAGGTGAAAAAGCTTTTTTTTGTAATTATATTTTTTATATTTTTTTCAACTAATTTATTTGCTCAAAATTTAAAATTCAAAAAATTAGTTGCTCTTAACGACCCATGGGGTTCGTCTTTTTTAAATAATAAAGAACTAATTATTACTGAAAAAAGTGGAAAAATTAAGATCATAGATATACTCCAAAAAAAAGCTGTTGAAGTTGATCATAACCTAAATTTTCTAGAACATGGACAAGGTGGTCTTTTAGATATTTTATATAAAGATAATTTTATTTATGTTTCATATTCTGAAAACAGAGGTAATAACAAAACAAGTACCTCTATTGCTAAAGCTATTTTTGATAAAAAAAAATTAAATTTTAAAAATATTTTTCAAGCTGAACCTCCTATTGATTCTGGTTATCATTTTGGTTCAAGGTTAGCGATCAAAGATAATCACTTATTTGCCTCTGCCGGTGAAAGAGGTAAAGGCATGATTGCCCAAGACCCCTCAAAACATCCTGGGAGTATTATAAGAATTAAACTTGATGGAAGTATTCCAAATGACAATCCTAAATTTGTAGATAAACCAGATTGGCTACCTGAAATTTATCAAATTGGTATCAGAAATCCTCAAGGTCTAACTTTATCATCATACGATGGTAAAATTTATATGAGTAACCATGGTGCCAAAGGTGGTGATTGGTTTGGTGAAGTAAAAAAAGGTGAAAATTATGGTTGGAAAATATTAGGCTGGGGAGGAAAAAATTATTCTGGCTTTCCTATTGGTCCAAAATGGAAACCTGGCTTTACAAAAGCAATCCAGTATTGGGTGCCTTCAATCGCAACAAGTGCAATTACAATTTATGAAGGAAACGAATTTAATGAATGGAATGGTCATGCTTTAATTACATCATTAAAAGATCAATCCTTAAGAAAACTAATCTTCAATGATTTGTCCAACATAAAAGAAGATGTAATTTTTAAAGATGAGATCGGACGAATTAGAGATATCCAGGTTCATCCAAAAAATGGAAAAATTTACTTTTTGGCGAGTGATAACCTTTGGCTGATGGAGAAGGCTAAATAGATCTTAGTGATTATTGATTTCTTATAAGAGGATAAACCTTTGGATTTAAATATTTAATATTAGTTAATAATATTAATACCAACGTTACTAAACCAATGGATAAACCAAGATAAATCAAAACTTTAAGATCAAACTTCCAGAATAACTCAAATATATTTTCAATAATAAATTTTGAACCAACTACAGCAAACAAAACTGCAATCATTATTACAGATATAAAAATAATCATAAATTCAATTAGCGAAGAAAAAACAATCTCTTTTCTTGAAAAACCTAAAATTTTAAAAACCAAATTTTGGTATTCTCTTACTTTTCCTTGGACCATTATTGCACTTGATATTACAATTAAACCAATGACGATAGTGACTGTTGAAATGACAATAACTGCTATGAAAACTTTATTTAAAACATTAGTTACTTTATTTAAATAATCAGCAATTTTAATCATTGATAAACTTGGGAAAATTTCAAGCATTTTTGTTTCATCAAATTTATTTAAATTATAGAACTTTGTAGTTGCTAAATATTCGTGAGGAATATTTTTTGCAAAGTCAGGGTTAAAAAGCATTGCAAAATTTATATTTAGATCTCTATAATCAACTTGTCTAAAGTTGACTATTTCACCATCAATTTCTCTACCATAGATATTTAAAGTAAATATATCCCCTAATTTAATATTAAAATCTTTTGCAACCTTAGCGTCTAATGATATCTGAAGTTGATTTGGTTTAGACAAATCCCACCACTTACCATCAATAATTAAATTGTCCTCAGGAACTTCTTTTGTCCAAGATGATCTCCGTTCACTGCCAATAACCCAATAACTATCATTTTCAGGTGTAATGTATGTGTTTGGATTTATACCATTAATTTTTACTATTCCTGAAGAAACCATTGGCACAATTTCAATATTTGCACCAGGATCCATTGATAAAATTCTTTGTTCAAACTTTTCACGCTCTCCATTTTGAATGCCCACAAAAAAATAGTCAGGAGCGATGTCAGGTATTGATTTTGCTATCTCTCTTTTAAAATTAGTTCCAACTAATGCCAGAGTCAAAAGTAATGTAACACCAAGGCCTAAAGACATAATTGTAATAGGTGTAATACTTTTTGATTGTGTAATATTTTTAATAGATACTTTCAAAGGAGTGCTTGAATTAAATTTAAACTTTTTTAGAGAAAATATGATTAACTTTGAAAGTAAAAAAAAGATAATCAAACAAATAAAAAATGCCCCAAAGTACCCAAGACTATAAACAAAATTTTCTGATCTATAAGTAAATATTAAAATCAAAATCGATAACATTATAATACTCATGCCAATTAATTTTTTTGAATAATAAAATTGTAAGTTTTGGAATACATTTCTAAATAGACTTGAAGCTTTGACTTGATCGATAGAACTAATTGTAGGAATTGAAAAAATTATCAAAACTAATAAACCTATCAAAAATATTTTTAAAAAATTAAAAAAAGAAAAAAATAAATTTATCTTAAGTCCAAAGCTACTTGACAAATATTTGTCTGCTAATGGCACAATTAATAAACTACTTAAATACGCTGAAATAGTAATTATAAATAATAATATTACCAATTGAAGATAATAAAGTTTTTTAATATTACCGGAATAGAAACCTAAGGCCTTTCTTACTGCTATAGATAAGTTATTTTGATTTATAAAAGACAAAAGAGTATTAGCAATACCAATACCAGCAATAAGCATCGCACTTATTGAGACTAGGGATAAAAATTGTGAAAAGTTACCAATTACTCTTTTTAATCCACTTGCTGCATTTTCTGGATATCTAATTTTTACCTTTTGATCATCTTTAAAAATACTTTCGATTTTTTTTATGATTGTCTCTGGATTATCATTGGTATTAAATTTTACTTTATATTCATAATTTAAAAAATTTCCTATTCCGTTAAGTTTTAAGATATCTAAAGTTTGTTTACCTGTTAAAACCCAATCTCCAAAAGTCACAAATCCACTTACATCTGGAACAGATTTTACCTTACCAATAACAAGAAATTCTTGATCTTGAATTTTTACAATTTCATTTGTTTTGATATTTAGGGTTTTTGATAAACTCTCATTAATTAAAATTGTATAAGGTTCAGTTTGCATTCTTTCATAAGCATCAGCAGGTTCATAAGTTACTTCACCATATAAAGGATACTTTTGGTCAACTGTTTTTATTCTAGTAAATAAAGATTTATTTTTCTTTCGATTTGTTGTCGAAAGCATTGTGCTGAATTCAACCATCTCTGATATAGTTGTAAACTCTTCAACTTTATTTAATAAATCTATATTTCCTTTATTTCTGTTATAATCAATTTCTAAGTCTCCACCTAAAAGCTCTTTAGCATTTTCTTTGAGTTCCTTTTTTAAACTATCCTCAATAGTAAATATTGCACTTAATATAAAAAGACTAATGAACAAAGTGATGATTATACTAGAGATTTTTTTATAGTTCCTTTTTAAATCTCGCAGAGCATATATTAAGATAAACTTGTATTGATAAAAATTATTTAATTTTTCCATCTTTAATTTTAATTTTTCTGCTTGCACGGTTAGCAAGTTTTGGGTCGTGTGTTACCATAATTAATGAAGAACCCTCCTCTTTAACATACCTAAATAAAATTTTAGAAATCATATCGGAATTTTCTGTATCTAAATTTCCTGTGGGTTCATCAGCTAGAATTAACTCTGGCTTCATAGCAATAGCTCTTGCGATAGCGACACGCTGTTGTTCTCCTCCAGATAACTGACTGGGTAAATTATTTAGTCGATGTTTTAAGCCAAATCTGTCTAAAAGAGATTTTGCTTCTTTTTCAGGATTTTTAAATTTATTCAATTCAAGAATTAAGGTTACATTCTCTAGGGCTGTATAATTTGGGATTAAATAAAAAGACTGAAAAATTATACCAATATTTTTTTTTCTGATTTTTGATACTTCATCCTCACTTAATTTTGTAATTTCGTAGTCTTGAAAGTATATCTTGCCTGAAGTTGGACGCTCTAAACCACCAATTAACATGATTAAACTTGTTTTTCCTGAACCACTTTCACCTACTATTGAAATAGTTTCTTTTTTTTTTGTGGTCAAATTTATATCTTTTAAAACACTAATATTGTCTTTACCAGTTTGGTATTTAAGATTTATCTTTTTTAATTTAAGAAGAGTATTCATGAACAAAAATTTTATTATTAAAATAATTATTATCTGTCTACTAACCATTAATGCATATGCAATCGAAAAGATTGTATTATTTGGTGATAGTTTGATGGCTGGTTATGGTTTGTCTGATGACAATAGTTTACCAGTCGTTTTAGAGGAGAATTTAGAAGAAAAGGGTTATAATATTGAGATTGTTGATGGCAGTGTTTCTGGTAGTACATCGTCAGGGGGATTAAATAGAGCTGATTGGACTTTGAGTGAGCCAGATATAGATCTAATAATTTTATGCTTAGGGGCTAATGACATGTTAAGAGGCATCCAGCCAAAAGAAACAAAAATCAATTTAGAAAAAATTATAAAAATTGCTCAAGATAAAAATATTAAAATTATCCTAGCTGGGATGATTGCTCCAACCTCGCATGGTTTTTCTTATAAAAAAAAATTTGACAAAATTTTTCCTGATCTAGCCAAAAAATTTAAAATAGAGCTTATTCCTTTTTTACTTGAGGGAGTGGCCATGAAGCCCGAGTTTAATTTAAGTGATGGTATACATCCAAATGAAAAGGGCACCATAATAATGAGTAGAACTTTAGAGGAGACAATTATAAAAACTTACAATAAAAAAAATTAGTTTTAGTGGAAAAAAAACCTTATCACCATTTACCAGACGGTACCTTTAGAAATCCTAAGGGTTCACCAAAACCAGATCCTAATGTTAAATGGTCCTTCAAAATTTTTAATAGAGAGAAAAAAAAGCTTGATATGACAGTTCCCAAAGAACATGTTACTGAAAAAGAGAAAGTTTTAACAGACTTAAAAAAATTTCAAGAAGATGATTATGTAGCATGGATTGGCCATGCAACATTCTTAATTAAGCTTGGTGAAACAACAATTATTACAGATCCGGTATTTTCAAAAAATGCTGGGCCGCTAATTTTTGGACCTAAGAGATTTACCGAACCAGCACTAAAATTAAACGAAATTCCACAAACAGATATTTTTTTACTCACCCATAATCATTATGATCATCAAGATATGATGACGATCCGGCGATTTCCTTTTAAAAATTCTAAAGTTTTACTTCCATTAAAACTTGGTAAATATTTTACCAGAAATGGTTATACCAATGTGAATGAAATGGACTGGTATGATAAAATTGAAATAAATAAAAATTTAAAAATTACTTTTTTACCTGCTGTGCATTGGTCAAAAAGAAGTCTAACAGATACTAATAAAACTTTATGGGGAAATTTTTTGATCGAATATAAAGATATAAAGTTATTATTTGGTTGTGACACTGGAGTAGGAAATATTTATAAAGATATAGGTAATAAGTATGGTCCAATTGATCTTACATTTATAAATATTGGTGCCTATAATTTTTATCCAATAATGCCTTATAAAGATAAGTCGGTTTATCACACAAATCCAGAAGAAGCTTTAGAGGTTGCAAAAAATTTAAATAGTAAAAAAGTGATTGGTATGCATTGGGGCACGTTTGTTTTATCCCTAGAACCAATCATGGAGCCACCTGTAAGATTTAAAGCTGGAGCGGAAAAATATGGATTTAAAAAAGAAGATGCAATTATTTATAAAATAGGTGAATTTGGATCTTTAAAAAAATTACTTGATTATAATTAATCATCTAAAATTTTCTTTTTAGCTTTTTTAAATTCTTCTTCTGTTAAAACACCATCTTTAAGGAGTTGATTTAATTTATTCAACTCATCTGTTAACTTTTCATTATTATCAGATAAGTTGTCTTCACGGTCCTGGTCTTCTAAGCTCTCATTGGATTTATTTTCTCTTTTGGCCTCAAAACCTTTCATGATAGCTGTTCCACCTAAGTAAAGGACAAATGCTAAAATTGGTATCGCTAATCCAAAAAAAATTATTTTTTCCACAATCTAATCCTCATCATCTTCTCTCCAATTCTTTTCATACATTAACCAAGCAGCATAAATTACTGAAAATGTTCCAACTATCATACCATAATCAAATCCAGTTTGTTTATCATATAAATACCAACCTAATTGTGTCGCGCCAATTGGAGGAACTGTCAGTATGAGCATGAGAAGTGCAATTCTATAGGGGTATTTAGGTTTTTTCATAATCTATCTTATCAAAAAAAATTTGTTGAATTCAATATTATGCTTGCGATCTTTTGAAACAGTCAATCGTATTTTTTAGCAAGCAAGCGATTGTCATTGGACCAACTCCACCAGGAACAGGTGTGAGTGCTTTGGCATTTTTTGAAACTTCATCAAATGCAACATCACCAACGATACCTCTCTCAGTTTTATTAATTCCAACATCGATCACTATTGTATCTTTTTTAACCCAATCACCTTTAACTAACTCGGGAATACCAACAGCTGCAATAATAATATCAGCTTCTAAACACTCTGCTTTTAAATCTTTTGTTTTAGAGTGTGTTATTGTAACAGTGCAATTTTCTTTTAGTAAAAGTTGAGTCATTGGTTTACCATTTAAGTTAGATCGACCAACAACAACTGCTTTTTTGCCATTTAAGTTAGGTTCTATCTTTTTAATTAATAAATAACATCCTAATGGTGTGCATGGAACAGAACTCTCATAACCTGATGAAAGATTTCCAACATTCATTGGATGAAATCCATCTACATCTTTTGATGGGTCAATCGCTTCAATAATTTTTTGTTTATCAATATGTTTTGGTAATGGTAATTGAACTAAAATACCTGATACAGAATTATCTTTATTTAACTCATCTATTTTCTCTAAAATAACTTTTTCTTCAACACTATCTGGATATTTAATCACATCGGATTTAAGTCCAACTTCGTTAGCAGATTTTTCTTTGTTTCGAACGTAAATCTGACTAGGAGTTAAGTCTCCAATCAAAATTACTGTTAACCCTGGAACTTTATTATACTTAATTTTAAGATCAGATACTTCCTTTTTAAGCTGTTGCCTTAATAGTGCTGCTTCTTTTTTTCCATCAATTAAAATCATATATTCTAGAATATCATTGGTGCGATGTAGAGCTTCATACACATTTCTATAAACCAAATCAATAGCAGTAAAATAATTGGAGAAATATCTAACGCTCCCAAATTTGGTAAAAATCGTCTTATTATTCTTAAAAATGGTTCTGTCAACCTGTAAGTAAAATCTAAAACTGCATAAACAAATCTATTTTGAGTATTCAATACATTAAAAGCGATTAACCAGCTGATGATAACATTGGCAATCACTACATACGAATAAAGTTTTAATAATTGTAAAACTAAATAAAAGATAGCAATCATTTTTTTTCAATATAAATCGAAGAACTTGGAAATGCGAAAGAGGCCTTATTATTTTCAACAATTTGTTTTATTGCAATTGCAAGTTTTTCTTTTACTGAAAGCCATTCGTTCCAACTATCTGATTTTGTGAAACAACGCACATACATGTCTATAGAACTATCTGAAAACTTATCGACCCTAACTGCAATTCCTATATTAGTGTCAAAATCATCACTTTTTTTTATGTGATCTTCAATTTGATCTCTTATATTTTTTAATTGATCAACCGAAGTGTCATATTGAAGAGTAATAATCCAGCTAATTAACCAGTTTGAAGTTTCACTTACATTTACTACAGCATTTTCTGCAAATTGAAAATTTGGAATTATTGCTAATGATTTATCGAATTTTCTGATTGTTGTTGATCGGAAACCAATTTTTTCAACAATACCCTCAATTATTCCATCAACAGAAATCCAATCACCGATTTTAAATCTTTTTTCAACTAATACCAAAATCCCAGAAATTAAATTTTTAAACAAATCTTGAGCACCCAATGCAACTGCTACTCCAAATAAACCTAAACCAGCAATAATTGGTCC
>CACLEX010000020.1 GCA_902606065.1 uncultured Pelagibacteraceae bacterium | reverse complement strand
TCCCAATTTTTTTTAATAGATCGATGGCTAGGTAATCAGTCTTATTTGTACAAACAGCCATAGAAATATTATTTTCTTTTGACCATATTAAAAAATCTTTGACCCCATTTATCAGGGTGCTTTCGTTAACAATGTTTTTACCATAGAAATCAGTAAAATCTTTTATCATTTCTTTTTTAATCTTTTCATCTTGTACCTTTCCAAACTCTTTTTTAGCTTGCCCCCAAATGGACCTTCCGAGCATTGCACCAGCACCTTGACCAACAAGATTCCTTATTTCCTCAGTAGACTTTGTGGGGTAACCAAATTTTTTCATTACATGATTATGTGCACGCATCAAATCTGGCGCTGTATCAACTAAAGTTCCATCTAAATCAAAAAGTATTGTAAAATTTTGTTGCATAATTAAAAGTTTTTTTAAGAAATATTATGTGAATTAAGAAACATGGATACTTAATATAAATGATTTTTAAGATGAAACAATTAAATTTACAAAAGCTTCAAAATGACCTTCGAAAAAAATTTTTAAAAGATGGAGTAAAAATGATTGGTCCTGAAACAATTTTTTTTTCGAAAGACACTAAGATAGGTAAGAATGTGATTATTGAACCTTATGTGGTAATAGGTCAAAAAGTGAAAATTGGAAACAACGTTATAATAAAATCTTTTTCGCATCTAGAAAATTGTAAAATAGAAAATAAAGTTGATATTGGACCATATGCTAGAATAAGACCAGGAGTAGTTTTAAAAAGTGGTACAAAAATTGGAAATTTTGTTGAAATCAAAAAAAGTACTTTAGGTACAAATTCAAAAGTAAACCACTTAACATATATCGGTGATAGTGAAATAGGAAAATCAGTCAACATTGGCGCTGGAACAATCACTTGTAATTATGATGGAGTAAAAAAGAATAAAACTAAAATAAAAGACAATGTTTTTATTGGTTCAAATTCATCATTAGTAGCACCAGTTATTATCGAAGAGAATAGTGTGGTTGGGGCTGGTTCGGTTATAACAAAAAACGTGAAGAAAAAATCATTAGCGTTAACGAGAAGTTTACAGACTGAAATCAAAAACTATAAAAGAAAGTCTAAATAGTTATGTGTGGAATAATTGGAATCAATAGCAATAAACCTGTATCAGCAACAATAATTAATTCTCTAAAAAAATTAGAGTATAGAGGGTATGACTCAGCTGGAATGGCGACCTTATATGATGGATTAATTAATGAAGTAAAATCTGAGGGAAGAGTAGAAAATTTGGAAAAAAATTCCTTAGTTCAAAGCATGGCGGGAACTATTGGTATTGGTCATGTTCGATGGGCAACACACGGGCTCCCCAATAGTATTAATGCTCATCCACATTCTTCCCAGAATGTTTCTGTTGTTCATAATGGAATTATTGAAAACTCAACAATATTGAAAAAATTTTTAATTGGAAAAGGCCACAAATTTAAATCTCAAACTGATACAGAGGTAATAGTCCATTTAATTACTGAAAATCTTAAAACAGAAAACATTGTTAATTCAATTCAAAAAACTTTGAAGTCTTTACATGGAAGTTTTGCACTTGGTATAATTTTTAAAGATCAACCAGATTTAATTGTTGGCGCAAGAAGAGGTTCACCATTAGCTGTTGGTTATGGTCCTAATGAAAATTACCTGGGTTCAGATTCCTATGCACTTAAATCGATGACAAATAAGATTACGTATTTAAATGATGGTGAATTCTGTATTATTAAAAAAGATCACGTGGAATTTTTTAGTGAGGAAGGAACTAAAATAAATAAAAAGGTTTTAGAATTGTCCTCTACAGAGGAAAAATACGACAAAGGTGATTACAAACATTTTATGGCTAAAGAAATTGAAGAACAACCAATTACAATTAGAAATGGAATTAATGAGTATATAGATATGTCAAATAAAGATATTAATATTTATAATTTTCCTTGGAAAAGTAATGAGATTACATCAATAACTTTAATTGGATGTGGAACAGCATATCATTCATGTTTAATGGCAAAATATTGGTTTGAAGAAATAACATCATTAGATGTAAATATAGATATAGCATCAGAATTTAGATACAGAAAAAATAGATTTAAAAAAGACACACTTTATGTATTTGTCTCACAATCTGGAGAAACAGCAGATACTTATGCTGCTTTAGATCTTTGTAAACAAAGCGGTGTTAAAACGTGTGCAGTTGTTAATGTAGTAGAAAGCTCAATCGCAAGAGACTCTGAATTTGTATTACCGATACATTGTGGAACTGAAATAGGTGTAGCTTCAACCAAAGCTTTTCTTGGACAAATATTGATTTTATATATTTTAGCTTTGAAACTTGCTTTATTGAGAAAAGATATTGAAAAGACGCATTTTGACAAAAAAATTGATGATCTTAAAAATTTACCAAAACTTGTTGAGCAAACATTATTGATTGATAACAAAATACAAACAATCTCAAATACTTTTAATGAAGCTAAGGGTTCTATGTTTTTGGGACGTGGTTTTTCTTATCCAATTGCTCTTGAAGGAGCTTTAAAACTGAAAGAATTGTCATACATTCATGCCGAAGGTTATCCAGCAGGAGAAATGAAACATGGACCTCTTGCATTAATAGAGGAGGGTATGCCAGTTGTAGTTTTGGCTCCAAGAGACAATTATTATAAAAAAACTATCTCTAATATGCAGGAGGTAATTGCTAGAGGAGCTAAAGTTTTGTTGATCACAAATAAAAGTAAGGATGAAGTGATCTCAGAGAATATTTGGGAAAAAATCGAAGTTGAAACCACTAATGAAGATCTTTTACCTTTTCTTTTGACCATTCCTTTACAAAAGTTAGCTTATTATTCAGCATTAAATAAAGGCTATGATATTGATAAACCTAGAAATTTAGCAAAGTCCGTAACCGTTGAATAATAGAAAAATTCTGATACAACAATCTTGAGTTGAAAATGAAAAATTGGAAAGTTAATAGTTGGCGAAAGTATCCAGTAAAACACATTCCGGAATATCCGGATAAAAAAGAATTGGATCAAGTTTTAAATAAAATTAAAACTTTTCCACCCTTAGTTTTTGCTGGAGAAACAAGACATTTGAAACAACAACTTGCTGAAGTTGTGGATGGAAAAGCCTTTTTATTACAAGGTGGAGATTGTGCAGAAAGTTTTGCTGAGTTTCATCCAGATAATATTCGAGACACGTTTAAAGTTATTCTTCAAATGTCATTAGTTTTAACTTATTCGGCATCATTACCGGTTGTAAAACTTGGAAGGATAGCGGGTCAGTTTTCAAAACCAAGAAGTGCTCCTACTGAAATACAGGGTGGTAAAGAATTACCAAGTTACTTGGGTGATAATATTAATGCTATTGATTTTACAGAAAAAGCAAGAAGACCAGATCCAAAAAGGATGTTTAAAGCTTATTCACAATCTGCTTCAACATTAAATATTTTACGAGCTTTTTCTAAAGGAGGTTTTGCAGATTTAAATAAAGTCCATCTATGGAACTTAGATTATATAAAGAAAAGTCCTCAAGCTAAAAAATTCAAAGAATTAGAAGATAAAATAGCTGATGCATTAGCATTCATGGAAGCTTGTGGAATAACTTCAGATTTTAATAATAGATTGTATACAGTAAATTTCTGGACTTCACATGAAGCTTTACATTTACCTTTTGAGGAAAGTATGACCAGAATCGATTCTACCACTGGAGAATACCATGATACCTCAGCTCATTTTGTTTGGATTGGGGACAGAACAAGACAGATTGATGGTGGTCATGTAGAATTCTGTAAAGGTATTGAAAACCCCATAGGAATAAAATGTGGACCAACTTCTAAGCCAGATGAAATTGCAAAGATTTGTGAATTGATTAATCCAAATAATGAAAAGGGTAAAATTACATTGATATCCAGATTTGGTTATAAAAATGTTGAGAAATTTTTACCTAAATTAATTAGAGGAATTAAAAAAGAAGGTTTAAATGTTGTTTGGTCATGTGATCCAATGCACGGAAATACAATTAAATCAACGACTGGTTTTAAAACAAGACCTTTTAACGATGTTGTTAGTGAGGTTAAAAATGTATTTGCTGTTCATCAGTCTGAAGGTTCTTACGCTGGTGGTTTGCATGTTGAAATGACCGGACAAGATGTGACAGAGTGTACAGGGGGTGCAAGAAAAATATCTGACGCTGACTTATCTAGTAGATATCACACTCATTGTGATCCTCGTTTAAACTCAGATCAAGCAATTGAATTAGCATTTTTGATTTCTGATGAGATTAAAAAGAATAGCAGCTATTCAAAAAATGCTATTCAAGCGGCATCTTAGACTGTTGTTTTCAAATTAATAAAGTTTAAATAATTGGTTATGAAACCTGCTGAAAAAGTAAAATTTATATCGAATTGGATCAAGAGTTATGTTGATCAAATGCCAAACAAAGCTCAATCTTTAGTGATTGGTATCTCCGGAGGTATTGACTCATCTGTGTCAAGCACTCTAAGTGCGATGACAGGTTTAAAAACAATTGTTTTAACTATGCCAATTAAACAAAAAGAAAATCAGCATGATTTAAGTTTAAAACATCAAGAATGGTTAACAAAAAAATTTAAAAATGTTGAAGCCCATACAATTAGTTTAGATAATTTATTTGAAACATTTTCATCTACTTTAAATAAATTTGATAATGAACATGGCTACGCGAATTCTAGAGCAAGATTAAGGATGACAACTCTTTACCAGGTCGCTGCAGCCAATAAAGGTATTGTTGTTGGAACTGGAAATAAAGTTGAAGACTTTGGTGTTGGTTTTTACACAAAATATGGTGATGGAGGTGTTGATATTTCTCCAATAGCAGATTGTAATAAAACAGAAGTATGGGAATTAGGTAAAGAACTTGGAATATTAAAAGAGATAATCGATGCTCCACCAACTGATGGATTGTGGGATGATGGTAGAACTGATGAGGGTCAATTAGGATTTAATTATAGTGAATTAGAGGATGCAATGAGCAACCCAAATTCACCACATCGAGATCAATACGAAAAAATTAGAAATCAAAACTTGCATAAAATGGAGCCTATTCCAGTTTGCAAGATTCCAGGTTAATCAATTAGATTAACAAATCACCAAATAAGGTATATTTCTTAATCATCAATGATGGATATTTTTTTAACTAATAATTTAACAAATAAAAAAGAGCAATTCATTCCAAAAAATAAAGAAAAAATAGGAATGTATGTTTGCGGACCTACAGTTTATGATGACCCACATATTGGTAATGCAAGACCTTTGGTTGTTTTTGATATTTTGTTTAAATTACTAAAAAATAATTTTTCAAAAGTAACCTATGTTAGGAACATAACTGATATTGATGATAAAATTATCAAATCGTCTCAAGAACAAAAAATTTCCACAAAAGAACTTACAGAAAAAGTCACTTCAAGTTTTTTAAAAGATTGTGAATTTTTAAATTGTGAAAATCCAACTCATCAACCTAAAGCTACTGAGCATATAGATCTTATGATTGAAATGATTGCTGAATTGATCAAGAAAGGTTTTGCTTATGAAAATCAAAAACATGTGTATTTTGAGGTAAAAAAATTTTCTGATTATGGAAAACTATCAAATAAAAATTTGGATGATTTGATTGCTGGATCAAGAATAGAAATTAGTGAAAATAAAAAAAATTCTGAAGATTTTGTTTTATGGAAACCTTCAATAAATGATGAACCTTACTGGGACTCACCTTGGGGGAAAGGTAGACCTGGTTGGCATTTGGAATGTTCAGCAATGTCAAAAAAATTTTTAGGTAGCGAGTTTGATATTCATGGTGGTGGTATAGATTTAATCTTTCCACATCACGAAAATGAAATAGCACAATCTAGATGTGCTAATGAAACAAAAGCTTTTGCAAAATATTGGGTCCATAATGCCTTTATCACAATGTCTAATGAGAAAATGGCTAAGTCACAGGGTAACATTCTTAAAATAAAAGACTTTAGAAATAAGATTAGTGGCCAAATAATTAGATTAGCTTTGATGAGTGCGCATTACAAACAACCACTTGATTGGAACGATAAATTGTTAAGTGATTGTGAAAATACTTTAGATAAATGGTATCGAGTTTATTCATCTGATTTAAAATCTGTGAAAATTCCAGATGAAATTTTAAAACCACTATATGAAGATTTGAACACCCCTGGTTTTATTACAAATCTTCATAATTTATTTGAAAAAGCCACTAAAGGTGAAGGCGTAGATTTATTTATATCAGCATGCCAATTTATTGGTTTAATGAATGAAAGTACTGAGCAATGGAATGATTATAAAAAGAATAAAGTATCCATTAGTGATTCTGAAATTAAGAACATGCTTAAATTAAGAGAGAAAGCTAGAGAAAATAAGAATTATAAAGAGGCAGATAGAATTAGAGATGAACTTTTAGACAAAGGTGTTTTAATAGAAGACAAAGATGGTAAAACACTTTGGAAATTTAAATGAGCAAAGAAAGATTATACATATTTGATACAACTCTTAGAGATGGAGCTCAAACCCAGGGTGTTGATTTTTCTTTGGAGGATAAAGAAAAAATTGCTTTGGCTTTAGATAATTTAGGTGTTGATTATATTGAAGCAGGATGGCCTGGAGCTAATCCAACAGATACAGAATTTTTTCAAAAAAAACATAATTTTAAAAATTCAAAGTTAACATCTTTTGGTATGACTAAAAGATCAGGAAGAAGTGCAGAAAACGATACTGGTTTATCAGCACTCATGAATTCAAATACTTCTGCTGTTTGTTTGGTAGGAAAGTCTTGGGATTTTCATGTTGATGTAGCATTGGGAATAACAAATGAAGAAAATTTAGATAATATTTCTGAGAGTGCCAAACATTTTGTAAAAGCAAAAAAAGAATTTATGTTTGATGCAGAGCATTTTTTTGATGGTTATAAAGCAAATCCAAAATATGCATTGTCTTGTATAAAGGCTGCATATAACCAAGGTGCAAGGTGGATCGTTTTATGTGATACAAATGGAGGAACGCTTCCTCATGAAGTTTCACTTATTGTTAAAGAAGTCTCTAAAGTTGTTCCAGGTAAGAACTTGGGGATACATGCACATAATGATACTGGCAATGCAGTTGCAAATTCTTTAGCGGCAGTGTTATCTGGTGTTAGACAAATTCAAGGAACAATCAATGGTTTAGGTGAAAGATGCGGTAATGCAAATTTAATGTCATTAATCCCAACATTTTTTTTGAAAAAAGACTTTTCATCTCAATTTGAAATAAGTATCAAATCAAAAAACATTAAAAATTTAACTGAATGTTCAAGATTATTAGATGAAATTTTAAACAGAAAACCTAATCAACATTTGCCTTACGTTGGTGCTGCAGCATTTTCACATAAAGGAGGATTGCATGTATCTGCTGTACAAAAAGATCCAAAAACTTATGAGCATATCAATCCAGTGGAAGTTGGTAATACTAGAAATATTGTTGTTTCAGACCAATCTGGAAAATCAAATATTATATCTAGATTAAAGAGTATCAAAATTAATATTGAGGAAAATGATCCAAAAATCAAAAAACTATTAGAGGAAGTTAAGGATAGAGAATTTATTGGTTATAGCTATGATGGAGCTGATGCCTCGTTTGAATTGCTAGCTAGAAGAATTATTGGAGAAATACCAAGGTATATCTCAATTAATGAGTATGACGTATCAGTTAAAAAGAATAAGTCAGGTGAAATAGTTTCTTCTGCAAAAGCTCAATTAGAAGTGGATGGAGAAAAAATTATGTGTGAAGGTGAGGGGAATGGACCAGTAAATGCATTAGATAACGCTATTAGACAAAACGTTGATAGACTTGCAAAATATTCAAAATATCTAAAAGATTTAAAACTTGTTGATTATAAAGTAAGAATCTTAAATACAGGTACAGAGGCCGTGACCAGAGTTTCAATTGAAAGCACAGACTCAAAAGGAAAAAATTGGTTTACTATTGGTGTATCTACAAACATTATCGATGCTTCGTTCAAAGCATTAATTGATAGTTTAGATTACAAACTATTTAAGGATAATGCTCCAGCAAGTAAATAGATGAGTAAAAATAACGTCTCATTTATTTTACATAAACCTCAATTATCAGAAAACATTGGTGCATGTGCTAGAGCAATTAAGAATTTTAATTTTAAAAAATTAGTTTTAATCAATCCAAAACCTATTTTCCCAAATGATAAAATCTTAGCCACATCTGTCGGTGCAAAAGATATCATTAATCAAAGTAAAAAATACAATAATTTAGAAAACGCTTTGGGAAAGGTTGATATTTTAATTGCTACTTCAGCAAGATTTAGAAATAAGAATATAAAACATATTAGTTTAGAAGACTTAAAAAAGATTAATTTTAAGAAGAGAGTTGGATTTTTATTTGGGTCAGAAGCATCGGGTTTATCAAATAATGAGGTGAGTTATGCAAATTACACTTTACAAATACCTACAAATCCTGACTTCAAGTCTTTAAATTTATCTCATAGTTTAATCATAATTGCTCAATATGTAGCTAGTCTTATCAAATTAAAAAATATTCCATTTAAAAAATCAAAAAAGGTAAAATCAGCAAGTAAAAAAGAAATTCAATCAATGCTAAGCCTTTGCATTAAAAATTTAGATGAAATAAATTTTTTTAGACCTAAAGAGAAGAGACCAAAAATGCTAGAAAACTTAAGAAACATTTTTTACAAAATGGACTTATCTGATAAAGAAACACG
The DNA here is from genome assembly GCA_902606065.1 of uncultured Pelagibacteraceae bacterium. Taxonomy (GTDB): domain Bacteria; phylum Pseudomonadota; class Alphaproteobacteria; order Pelagibacterales; family Pelagibacteraceae; genus Pelagibacter. The sequence continues at coordinate 7,298 of CACLEX010000020.1, read as the reverse complement.
TATATTATCTGGTGTATTTGCAAGTTTGGGTAAAAACGTTGATTGACAAAATAATGAGTAAGTTTATAAAGCCCTCTATTAAATGACAAAAAGATTAAACTCTAAACATAAAGTTGACAGAAGATTAAAAGTAAATCTTTGGGGAAGACCCAAAAGCCCGTTTAATACAAGAGCCTATGGACCAGGACAACATGGTCAGACTAAAACTTCAAAACCTTCTGATTACGGAATTCAGTTACAAGCTAAACAAAAATTAAAAGCTTATTATGGAAATATTAATGAGAGACAATTTCGAAATATTTATAAAAAGGCTAGCATGCTCAAAGGTGATACAAGTGAAAACTTAATTGGTTTATTGGAAAGAAGATTGGATGCAGTAATTTATAGAGCAAAGTTTGCAACTACAATTTTTTCTGCTAGACAATTAATCAACCATGGACACGTAAAAGTTAATGGAAAAAAAGTAAACATATCTAGTTATTCTGTTAGAGAAGAAGACACTATAGAAATTAGAGATAAGTCAAAGCAACTAGCAATAATCGACATTGCTCTAGCAAGCAAAGAAAGAGAAGCTCCAGAATACATTCAAATGGATGAAAAAAATAAAAAATTCAAGTTTATTAGAATTCCAAAATTCGAGGAAGTACCGTACCCAGTTGTTATGGAGCCAAATTTAGTAATTGAATATTACTCTAGATAATAATTATTTTTTATAATTAATACCTTTATCATCAAATACTTTTTTTAATTCTCCACTCTCATACATTTCTTTAATGATGTCACATCCACCTATAAACTCTTTTTTAATATAAAGTTGTGGGATTGTTGGCCAATCACTGAATACTTTAATTCCATTTCTCAAAGATTGATCTTCTAATACATTTACTCCCTTAAAATTTATTTCTAACATTTTGAGTATATTTGATACTGTCATTGAAAAACCACATTGTGGTTGATCTGGCGTACCTTTCATAAAAAGGCACACATCATTAGTATCAATGTGATTTTGAATTAAACTTTTTGTTTGATCATCCATTATTGTTCCTTTGTTTTAATTGCTAAAGCATGTAGTTCATTTCCCATCTTACCTTTTAATGAATTATAAACCATTTTATGTTGTTCAATTTTACTTTTACCTGCAAATTGAGAAGAGGTTATAGTCGCTGAATAATGATTACCATCTCCAGCTAGATCTTTAATATCTATTACAGCATCTGGCATTGCTTCTTTGATATATTTTTTGATTTCTTTTAAATCCATTGCCATTTTTTTAACTCATATACTTTGATAACCAATTTGTATAATAAGACTTTAATTCGTCAATTGTAACTTTTGTCTTTTCATTAATAATCATATCGTTTTGTGTGATAATACCTAATTCCTCATGATGTACTGAGTTTTTGTTTAAAATTTTTGTTACTTCTTTCAAATCTTCTTTATTAATTTCTATTAAATATCTACCTTGATCTTCTGCAAAAAAATACTCAATTTCATTAATTAAATTCTTTGACTTATTAATCTTAATTCCCTTATTCCCTTTAATACACATTTTGCTTATCGCAACCAATAGACCTCCTAAAGATATATCATGAGCACTTTTCACGTATCCTTTATCAATTAAATTTAAAATTGATTCTCCATTATTTTTTTCATTAAAAAGATTTACTTCTGGTGGAGGCCCATTTTTTTCATCTAAAATTGTTCTGGCAAACAAGCTTTGGTCAATATGACCTCCTGTTTTACCAATTATTAAAACTAAATTATCAATTTCTTTTAAATTCATTGAAATCATCTTTTTGTAATCTTTAATAAGACCCACACCACCAATTGATGGAGTTGGTTTAATCCCAACTTCTTTTGTTTGGTTGTAAAAAGATACATTGCCTGATACCACTGGAAAATTTAAATATTTGCTAGCTTCACCTATACCTTGAACGCATTCTACAAATTCACCCATGTTGTCTTCTTTTTCGGGACTTCCAAAATTTAAACAATTCGTAATAGCGATTGGGGTCGCTCCGACTGAAATTAAGTTTCTCCAGCTTTCAGCTACGACTTGTTTACCTCCCGTTAATGGGTGAGCCCAACAATATACTGCTGAGGAGTCTACTGATGCTGCTACAGCTTTATTAGTTCCATGTACTCTTACCACACCAGAGTCTCCACCCGGTTTTTGAATAGTGTCACCCATCACAGTATGATCATATTGTTGCCAAATCCATTCTTTACTACAGATATTTTGATTAGATAAAATCTTCTTTAGTACATCCTTGATCTTTAATTTATTTAAAACTTCATTTTTAATTTTATTTTTTTTGGGTAACTTTGATTTTTTCCATTTGCGATCATACATTGGAGAATTTTCAACAAGAATATTAACAGGTATTTTTGCTACTTTTTCTTGATTAAAAAATAATTCGATGTTTTTTGAGTTTGTTGTTTTTCCAATGACCGCAAAGTCTAAATTCCATTTATCAAATATTTTTTTTGCAATTTCTTCCTTGCCATTTTCTAAAACTATTAACATTCGTTCTTGGCTTTCAGACAACATAATTTCGTATGGAGTCATTTTAGTCTCTCTGCATGGGACTTTATTTAAATTGATTTCAATGCCTAAATTTCCTTTAGATGCCATTTCAATACTCGAAGAAGTAAGACCAGCAGCCCCCATGTCTTGAATAGCAATAATTGAGTCACCAGCCATTAATTCTAAACATGCCTCTAATAAAAGTTTTTCTGTAAAAGGATCACCAACTTGCACAGTTGGTTTTTTTTCCTCAATCTTTTCATCAAAACTAGCTGAAGCCATACTTGCACCATGAATTCCATCTCTACCAGTCTTGGAGCCCACATAAATCACAGGTTTATTTAAACCAGCGGCCTTAGAATAAAAAATTTTATTTTTTTTTACCAGTCCAAGTGTCATTGCGTTAACCAAAATGTTTCCATTGTAAGAACTATCAAATGAGGTCTGTCCTGCTATGGTTGGCACACCCATACAATTTCCGTAGCCACCAATACCATGTACAACTCCTCGTAAGAGATTTTTTGTTTTTTTATGTTGTGGAGATCCAAAATGTATCGAATTTAAATTAGCTATCGGTCTTGCTCCCATTGTAAATACATCTCTCATAATTCCACCAACACCCGTTGCAGCCCCTTGATATGGTTCAATAAATGACGGATGATTATGGCTTTCAATTTTAAAAACAATTGCATCTCCATCTTCAATATCGATAACACCTGCATTTTCTCCTGGACCTTGAATTACTTTTTTTCCTTTAGTTGGTAGTTTTTTAAGGTGAAGTCGTGATGACTTATATGAACAATGTTCATTCCACATTGCAGAAAAAATCCCAAGTTCAGTAATATTTGGAGTTCTCTTAAGTAATTTACAAATTTTTTTATATTCATCAGACTTAAGTCCATGATCTATAGCAATTTGTTCATTAACTTCCATTATTTAATATTATTAATAAGGTTTTTGAAAAAAATTGAGCCATCTTCCCCAGATAAACTTTGGTCTATCATTCTCTCAGGATGGGGCATCATTCCTAATACATTTTTTTCTTTATTAAAAATGCCTGCAATATTTTTAATTGAACCATTTGGATTATATTGGTCTTCTATCTTGCCTTCTTTATTACAATAATAAATTGCTATTTGATTATTATCCTCAATTTCTTTCAATTGATCTTTAGTACAAAAATAATTTCCTTCATTATGAGCAATATGAAATTCTAAAATATCTTTATTAAGATTTTTAAAATATGAATTTTCTTTGTTGTCCAATTTCACGAAGACATTTTTACATATAAACTCCAAATATTTATTTCTTAGCAAAACTCCTGGCACTAAACCTGTTTCAACCAGTATTTGAAATCCATTACAAATTCCCATGACCAATCCCCCAGATTTTGCAAAATTTATAACTGATCGCATTATCTTAGATTTTGAAGCCATACTTCCACATCGTAAGTAATCTCCGTAAGAAAAACCACCTGGAAGTACAACTAAATCACTTTTAGGGAGTTCATTATCATCATGCCAAACCATCTTGTTGTTAAACCCAAATTTCTTGAGTGCAACATCCATATCTCTATCACAATTTGAACCAGGAAAAGTTATTACAGATGACTTCATTAATTATTGTGTTTCAATAATTTTAAAGTTTTCGATTACAAGATTAGCTAAAAGTTTTTTACACATGTCCTCTACAATAGCTTTTGCTTTGCTTGGATCATTTTCATTAACATCTATTTCAAAATATTTACCTTGTCTTACTTCACTGATATTTTCAAAACCCATTCCATCCAATGCTTGATGGATGACTTTACCCTGTGGATCTAAAACATCTTTTTTTAATGTTATTATTGCGGAAACTTTCATTTACTCTTTTTTTTTATAGACGAGAGTTTTGTGACATTAACAGCGGATACATTTGATTGTTCATGAAGAATACCAAGTCGTTTTGCAACCTCTGTATAAGCTGGTATTAAATCTCCCAAATCTTTTCTAAATCTGTCCTTATCAAGTTTTTTGTCAGTAATTGAATCCCACAATCTACAAGTATCAGGGCTGATTTCATCCGCTAAAATAATATTATTTTTTCCACTTTCATGAGTGAATCCAAACTCTACTTTGAAATCGACTAATTTAATTCCAACTCCTCGAAATAAACCAAGTAAAAAATCATTCAATCGTTTTAAATTTTCATCAATTAAATCAAGCTGAATAGCATTAAGCCAATTAAATGCCAGAATGTGTTCTCTACTTATGTTTGGATCACCTAATTTATCATCTTTGAGACAATACTCTATTAATGGATATTCAAGTACAGTACCATCTTCAATACCTAGTCTTTTTGTTAAAGATCCAGTTGCAATATTTCTTACAATGAACTCAATAGGAATAATATCTACAAGTTTCACAAGTTGTTCTCTCATATTTAGTCTTTTTACTAAATGATTTTTAATTCCAATTTGATTAAGGTTTGAGAGTATATGTTCTGAAATTCTATTATTAAGAACACCTTTTCCTTCAATAGTACTTTTTTTTTGATTATTAAATGCTGTTGCATCATCTTTAAAATATTGAATAACAAGATTTTTGTCAGAAGTTGCATAAATAATTTTAGCTTTTCCTTCGTATAGTTTTTTCCCTTTTTTCATTATTTAATTACTCTTCTAAAAATAAAATTGACATTTTTCATATGCTTTGAATAGCTAAATATTGATTTCAATTTTTTTATTGAGATTTTACTCATTATATATCTGTCAGATTGTACAATTTCAAATAAATTCAAATTTTCAGCAAAACACTTTTTTGAGAAACTTTGAACCATCCGATATGATTTTTCTCTAGTTAATCCAGTTTTTGTAAGTTCAAGCATCAACTCTTGTGAAAAAATTAAACCTTTCGTTATATTTAAATTTTCTAGCATTTTTTTTGGATAAACAATCATATTATCTAAAATACTTGTTAATCTTACTAAAGCAAAATCAATAGTTATATTAGCATCTGGGCCGATGTTTCTCTCTACGCTTGAATGTGAAATATCTCTTTCGTGCCATAAGGCTATATTTTCTAGTGCAGGAACTACAGTACTTCGCACCATTCTTGAAAGACCTGTTAAATTTTCACTTAAGATAGGATTTTTTTTATGTGGCATAGCAGATGAACCTTTTTGTTTTTTTGAAAAAAATTCTTGTAGTTCGTAAACTTCAGTTCTTTGTAAATGTCTGATTTCTATAGCTATCCTCTCAATTGAACCTGCAATAATTCCAAGAACTGAGAAATAAAAAGCATGTCTATCTCTTGGAATAACTTGAGTTGAAATTGGTTCAACTTTTAAGCCAAGTTTTTTTGCAACATGTTTTTCTACATTTGGATTAATATTGGCAAATGTTCCAACTGCACCTGAAATAGCACACGTAGAAACTTCATCTATTGCATCAATCAATCTTTTTCTATTTCTTTTAAATTCTGCATAAAAAGAGGCAAGTTTTAAACCGAAGGTAATAGGTTCAGCATGTATACCATGACTTCTTCCCATGCAGGGAGTAAATTTATATCTGTTTGCTTGTCTTTTTAAGACTTTTAAAATTTGGTCAAGATCTTTGAGTATAATTTTGCCTGATTGAACCAACTGAATATTAAAACTTGTATCTACAACATCTGATGATGTCATTCCTTGATGAAGATATCTTGCTTTAATCCCAGCTTTCTCTGTAACAGAAGTTAAAAAAGCTATGACATCATGTTTAACTTGTGATTCAATTTGATGAATTCTTTTAACATTAATTTTTGCTTTTTTTCTAACAATTGAAGAAACCCCTTTTGGAATTTGATTTAATTTTTCCATAGCTTGTGCTGCAGCTATCTCTACATCTAACCAAATTTTGTATTTATTTTCTTCTGACCAAATATCAGTAAGTTCTTTTCTCGAATATCTTTTAATCATTAATTATAAATATGGAGGCTTCGAATAACCTTTAGCAGATTCTGTAAAAATTTCATAACCATTTTCTGTAATTCCAACTGTATGTTCAAATTGCGCAGACAAAGATTTATCTTTTGTAACTGCTGTCCAACCATCATTAAGCATTTTTGTAGCAAATTTACCTGCATTAATCATAGGTTCAATCGTAAATGTCATTCCTGGTTTTAGTTCCATTCCTGTATTTTTAGTTCCATAATGTAAAATATTTGGTGACTCATGAAAAGTTGTGCCTATACCATGTCCGCAAAAATCTCTGACAACTGAAAAACCTTTTTCCTCTACATATGTTTGAATTTCATAACCAATATCTCCAAGTTTTTTTCCAGGTTTTAAAATTTTTATGGCTCTCATCATTGACTCATGAGTCGCATCTATTAAATTATTCAATTTTACAGAAGTTTTACCTATACAAAACATTCTACTAGTATCTCCGTAGTGGTTATCAATGATTGCTGTGACATCCACATTGACTGCATCACCTTCTTCTAAAATTCTTTCTTCAGAAGGAATTCCATGACAAACAACATGATTTAATGATGTGCATAATGATCTAGTAAAGCCTCTGTAATAAAGTGGGGCAGAGTAACCTCCGTTGTCTCTAATAAATTCGTAACCAAGTTTATCAATTTGTGCAGTTGAAATACCTTCTTTTATATTTTTGGTAAGCATGTCTAAGGTTTGAGCTGCAAGTTTTCCTGCAATTCTCATTTTTTCAAATTTTTCTGAATAACTATTCATTAATAATTTTCATTTTTTTTTCTATTCTTATTTCTTTTGAATTTAGTCTACATCTATA
>CACLEX010000019.1 GCA_902606065.1 uncultured Pelagibacteraceae bacterium | reverse complement strand
AAATGCTCCATCCAATGGAGACTTTCATAGGTGGTCTACTGATTGTTGGAGATTTTACCCGGATAGTGGTAATGCTTTAGTTAAGTGGGGCAAATATAACAAATTTAAACCTATATGTCTTGAGAGTTTTACAACAAAACAAATACTTGAATGTGGATGGAATGATTATGTTTCTGTTATTTTAAAAGATGAAACTTTTAAAAATAATTTTGATAGTAAAATTATTTATGAATATAATGATTATTATAACGGAATAAATGAAGAGGGAAAATTATCAAATTTTGTATCAAAAAGTGAAGATCAGAACAATTGGGGCTATAGATTATGGTACAGATTACGAAAAAAAAAAGACAAAAAAAAATATAAATTAGATTTTTAACAATTATTTTTTTAGGGAACTAACCAAATATTTTTATTAGTGTCTACATCAAACTTTGCTCTTCGATGTCCTTTTGCTGCAAGATATAACCATTCAATAGATTTGATTTTACATTTAATAACAGTAAAGTTTTTGTAACCTTCTTCGCTTTGTTCCATTGTATAATCAAAATCTTCTAATTTAGATATCATGCCCGATGTTGGATTTTCTGATACAGTTCCTGGAGGACTATCAGTTAGATAACATCTTCTACTGATATGTTGAGTTTTTTTCCATGATTCTTCTGTCGTAGAATTTTGATTATTAATTTCACACTCAACTTTTACTCTTAATTGTATCTTTTCTTCTTTATCGTAGAAAACTAGAGAACCGTTATTATTTTTCTTAAGAATTTCTACTTTTGTTGATCTTAAATCAGTATGAAATTGCAATAGATTGTTAGCTCTATCTGATTTTCTTAGAACAACAATTCTTCCATCTATCTCATTTTGGTAGGCACAAATAAATACAGGAATTCTAAAAGGAGAACCTCTATTAGTCACAGCATCATCGAGCATAGACCAATACTTATTTTGAATTTCTTCTAAGTTTTCATAGTATGCTGGTTGCATACATTACTTTCTAAATCTTTTAATTAAGCTTGAAGTGTCCCAACGATTACCTCCCAAACTTTGTACTTCTCCATAAAACTTATCTACAAGTTCAGTTACAGGTAATAATGAACCATTATTTTTTGCTTCATCCATTGCAATTTTTAAATCTTTTCTCATCCAGTCAACTGCAAAACCAAAATCAAACTTATCATCAATCATCGTTTTGTATCTATTTTCCATTTGCCAAGACTGAGCTGCACCTTTAGAAATAACTTCGATTACATCTTCCATATTTAATCCAGCTTTCATCCCAAAGTTAATTCCTTCAGATAGACCTTGAACAAGTCCCGCTATACAAATTTGGTTAACCATCTTAGCTAATTGTCCACAACCAGCTTTACCAAGCAATTTCATTTTTTTGCTATAACAATCAATTTTATCTTTTGCTTTATCAAAGTCAGCTTGATCGCCACCGATCATCACAGTTAATGCACCATTCTCTGCTCCAGCTTGTCCACCAGATACAGGAGCATCTAATGCACCAAATCCATTTTTCTTTGCGTATTCATATATCTCTCTAGCAATTGTTGCTGAGGCTGTAGTGTTATCAATATAGATTGCGCCATTTTTAATTGTTTTGAAAGCTCCTTTGTCGCCAAAAGTTACTTCTCTTAAATCATTATCATTACCAACACAGGTAAAAATATATTCAGCATCTATAGCTGCGTCTGCTGGAGTTTCGGCCATTTTACCTTTGTATTCTCCAATCCATTTTTCTGCTTTTGATTTTGTACGATTAAAAACAGTTACATTGTGACCGCCTTTTGATATATATCCTGCCATTGGATAGCCCATTACACCAAGACCTATGAAAGCAACATTACAGCTCATAATTTTTTATGTTTAAAAGTTTAAGTTTAAAAGTAATTATATTTGGATTTATCTTTACATTTTTTTCTAGTTTTGGACAGAGTTTTTTTCTTGGTTTATTTAATTTAAGCATCAGAGAAACACTCTCAATAACTCATGGACAATTTGGCTCAATTTATGCTTCGGCAACATTATTGAGTAGCTTCCTTTTAATTTGGGCTGGAAAAAAAATTGATGACATAAATATTTTTAAATTTGCATTATATGTAACTTTTTTGTTAGCTTTTTCCTGTTTTTTCTTTTCAAAAATTTCATCAATAATTTTTTTATTTATTGCTGTTTTTTTAATGAGGTTTTCCGGTCAAGGATTAATGTCTCATACTGCAACTACAACTATTTCAAGATTTTTTACTAAATCTAGAGGCAAAGCTCTAAGTATAGGTTGGTTTGGATTATCAACTGCAGAATTTATTTTACCAGTTTTAATTGTCTATTTACTTACTTTAACTGCATGGCAAAACATTTGGCTGTCTATTTCTGTATTAATTCTATTTTTTTTACCATTTATTGCTTTTGCGTTAATCAAAAACCTGAATTTTGATTCTAGAGAAGATGTAAATGATAAAAATTTTGTTGAAAAAGAAATTAAAAATTGGACACGTGATGAGGTTCTAAAAGATTATAGATTTTATATAGTTTGTTTAAATATGTTAGCAATGCCTTGGATTGCTACCGGTGTATTTGTTTATCAATCATATATAACAGAATCAAAAGAGTGGGGTGAATTTGTCATCGCACAATCATTTATGGCTTACTCTGTCTTATCAGTGATTACTTTGTTAGGCTCTGGTTTTTTAATTGATAAATTTACTAGTAGAAAATTATTGATCTTTATGAATATACCTTTGTTAATTTCAATGTTGGTTTTGTTTTATTTAGATATTTCTATTTCTGCCTTTATATTCCTCGGCTTGATTGGAATTTCGAATGGGCTTGCCAATGTCTTGGGGTCTTCGACTTGGGCTGAGATTTATGGCGTAAAATACATTGGATCAATTAAAGCATTAACAACAGCATTAATGGTATTTTCTACTGCTTTTGGCACAGCTTTATTTGGATTGTTAATTGATAAAGGCTTTACTATTGAGCAAATAGCAGTGATTTCATTTGTATATATTTTCTTATCTTTAATTGCTCTGTTCTTGGTCAGAAATAGGTTAAATCCTGAGTATATTTAAATAATCCTTGCTTTTTTTAATCACAGCTTATAGATAACCGGCATGGCAAGAGTTACAGTAGAAGATTGTATTGATAAAGTAGATAGCCCATATGAATTAGTTTTGGTTGCAAAGGAAAGAGCAACTCAGCTCAATACTGGGATAGAACCAACCTTAGATCGTGATAATGATAAAAATACAGTCATTGCTTTAAGAGAAATAGCTGAAGAAAATATCAAAGTAGACGATTTAACTGAAAGTGCTGTCTACAAATTAAGAAAACATGTAGAACAAGTTGATGATGGTGCAGAAGCTGATGAGGATGTTGGTGATGATTTTGAAAGCTTATACAAAGGTGAGATCTCGAAAAGTGGAACACCTATTTTACCATCTAAAAGAGCACGTAAAGCTCCTGAAAAAATTCAAGTTTCTAAAGATGATTTAGCAGAATTGTCTGAAACAGCTAAGCCTGAAGTGCCAGAATCTCCTGTATCCGATGATGCTGAAGCAGAACAGGGAGACGTATCTTTAGATCAAGTCTCTGAAAGTGAAGATCAAGCAGCAGATGATGCTGACACTTCAAACTCTTAAAATTTATTAATTAGAAAATTCCTTTATAATTTTTTGTCGGTGTTCATCTAAATCAGGTATATCACCTCTTGTTTTTTCATCTTTATATGATGACATTTTAATTGGGTTGCCAGCCAGTTTAAAATCTCCAACAACTTTGTGAAACGCTTTAACAATCATGTTTCTAGACTCTATTTGTGGGTTTTCAACAGCTTCTTTGATATTGAAAATTGGTCCACATGGAATTTTATCTTTTTCCATTTCACTAACCCAATCACTTGTTTTTTTACTTAATAATTTTTCCTCTAAAATTTTTTTAAGCTCATTCATATTTTTTGCTCTTGATGAATTATCTGAAAATTTTGGATCTTTACTTACCTCTGGGATTTGAAGAAGATTACAAAGTTTTTCAAAAAGTTTATCATTTCCAGCTGCAATGATTATGTAACTATCTTTTGTCTTAAAGGCTTCAAAGGGTGCAATTGATGGGTGTCTTGATCCCATTGGTTTTGGAATTTCATTTTTAGATAGATAACGTGCTATAGCGTTTTCTAATATAGCTATTTGACAATCAAGCATAGAAACATCTATGAACATTCCTTTTCCAGTTTTTTGTCTATCATACAAAGCTGCATTAATACCTATCGCAGTAAAAAGCCCAGCAGTAATATCTCCAATAGATGTTCCAACTCTAGTAGGTTCAGAGTTTGGTTGACCAGTAACACTCATTAAACCGCCCATACCTTGAACTACCATGTCGTAAGCAGGTAATTCTTTAAGTGGACCAGTTTGACCAAAGCCTGATGCTGAAGCATAAATTAGTTTTGGATATTTCTTATTAACATCTTTCCAACCAAACCCCCATTTTTCTAAAGTTCCAGGTTTAAAATTTTCAACTAAAATATCTGCTTTGGATAAAATTTTTTCAAAAATTTTTTTATCTTCATCATTCTTTAAATTAAGTGCAATACTTTCCTTTCCTCTATTAAGAGACATGAAATAAGCAGAATAATCTTTTATAAATGGTCCAAATTTTCTTGAGTCATCTCCAATTTCAGGTGCTTCAACTTTAATTACCCTAGCTCCTAAATCAGATAATATCATAGTGCAGTAAGGACCAACTAATACTCTTGTTAAATCAACTACCAGTAGGTTTTTTAAAGGTCCATCCATATTACTTCATCTTACATGAGTTTTTGTCGACTTGACTCTTATTAATAAGTTCACTTTAATTGAATTATTAAAAATAACAATAGAGGGAAAAAATAATGTTAAAAAGAATATCTTTATATTTAACTTCATTAGTTTTTGTTTTTACTACTATTGGTTCTGCTTATGCAGTTACGCTAAAAGCAAGTCACCAATGGCCTGGTACTCCAAGAGCTGATGGATCTTATGATCCACGTCATGAAATGGTTCAAATCATTGCTGACGAGGTTAAAAAAGCAAATGTTGGAATAGATATCAGAATTTATCCAGCTAAATCATTATACAAACCAAAAGAACAGTGGAAACCTATGACAACTGGTCAGTTAGATATTTCTGCTTTTCCTTTAGCATATGCATCTAAGTTTCATCCAGAATTTGATGCAACGTTAATGCCAGGAACTGTAAAAAATCATGATCACGCATTAAGATTTAATAAAGGTCCAATGATGACTGAAATTAAAAAAATCATAAATGATGCTGGTGTTGTAGTTTTATCTGATGCTTGGTTAGGTGGTGGTTTTGCTTCAAAAACAAAATGTATTAAAAATCCTAGCGATGCAAAAGGACAAGTGATGAGAGCTGCAGGTAAAGCATTTAACCAAATGTTAGAAGCTGCAGGAGCAGGTATACAAAGTATGCCGTCATCTGAGATTTATACTGGTTTACAAACAGGTGTATTAACAGGTGCAAATACTAGTTCAGGAAGTTTTGTGAGTTACAAAATTTATGAGCAAGTTTCATGCGCAACACCTCCAGGAAAATTTGGATTATGGTTTATGTATGAGCCAATTCTGATGTCTAAAAAGTCTTTTGATGCTTTAAATTCTAAGCAGCAAAAAGCTTTAATGAAAGCAGGAAAAGTTGCTGAAAAATACATGACAGCTCAAGTTGAAAACTTAGATAAAAAGTTTGAAGAGGCTTATAAAGCTGCAGGTGTTAAATTAGTATACATGAATGAAAAAGATCATGCGGCGTGGGTAGAGATTGCAAAAAAATCATCTCACAAGGCATTTGCTGATAAAGTTCCAGGTGGCGATAAGCTGATGGAAATGGCTTTAGCAGTTAAATAAAATAATATATAAAGAACCCCTATTTATTCTTATTAAATAGGGGTTTTTTTTATGAAAAAAAAATATCTTAAATTTTGTGATTTAATAGCAAAAGCTTGTGGTGCTTTTGCAGTATTAGCTTTGCTCTTATCAATTTTAGTTATTGTAGAGCTAGTTTTTGAGAGATATTTTTTTCAAAGAGCAATTACTTGGCAAACAGAATTAGTTACCATGTTATTAGTCGCATCAACTTTCATTGGAAGTGTGTATGTACTTAGTGAAAAAGCTCACGTTAGTATGGAATGGATTTATGATTTCTTATCCAAAAAAAATATCATTCGCTTAAAAATTTTTACTTCATTATTAAGTTTATTATTTTTTCTAATTTTATTTTATTTTGGATTTTTAATGGTTGAGGAAGCATTTACAAAAAATTATTCAACAGGGACTGTTTGGGATCCACCTTTATGGATACCATATTCTTCAATGGCTTTAGGTGCTATACTAATGATTCTTCAATATATAGCTGAAATTATTAAACTCACTGACGATAAGGATTATAATTAATGGACCCATTAATAATAGCTTTAATCGTTGCAGTTTTTACTTTGCTGGTCCTATTTTCTGGAATTCCAATTGCTTTTGGTTTGAGTTTTGTATCAATAGTTCTTTTAGTATCATTTGAAGGTTTTCAAATGCTTGATGTTTTTGCTGAAACATTCTTTGCTGGTTTAAATTCATTTGTTTTACTTTCAATACCAATGTTTATTTTAATGGGTATGGCTGTTGCCAATTCTCCCGCAGGTAAAGATTTATACACAGGATTAGATAGATGGCTTTGGAGAGTTCCGGGTGGACTGGTTATTTCTAATATAGGAGCGTGTTCAATTTTTGCTGCATTAAGTGGATCGAGTCCCGCAACATGTGCCGCTATTGGAACTATGGGAATACCAGAAATGAGAAAAAGAGGGTATTCAGATCAAATAGCTACTGGAACTATAGCAGCTGGTGGAACACTAGGAGTTTTAATTCCTCCAAGTATTGTTTTAATTGTTTATGGAATCGCAACTGGAACATCAATTGGAAGATTATTTTTATGTGGGTTAGTGCCAGGTTTCATGTTAGCAGGAATGTTTGCAATTTGGGCACTAATCCATAGTTATTTTATAGATAAAGATGCTGCAAAAGCTTTGAGAAACAGAGTAAAACCAACATTAAAAGAAAAACTTGAAGTATTACCTAGAATTCTTCCATTCCTAGCAATTATTGCTGGAGTTTTATACGTTTTATATGGTGGGGTTGCAACTCCGTCTGAAGCATCTGGAGTTGGAGCGTTCTTAGTTTTTGTCTTGATAGCTGTTGTTTATAAAATTTATCAGCCAAAAAAGATTTGGAACATTGTTAAAGTATCAATGAAGGAAAGTGTAATGATAATGTTTATTATTGCCGCTTCTTATCTTTTTGCATTTACTCTTTCACAACTTTACGTAACTCAGTCATTAGCTCAAAGCATGGTTGAGCTAAGTTCAAATAAGTGGGTTGTATTTATATTAATTAATATATTTCTTTTAATCGCTGGTTTCTTTTTACCTCCTGTTGCAGTGATAGTTATGACCTCTGCAATTTTGTTACCTGTAATAACAACTTTAGGATTTGATCCTTATTGGTTTGCAATTGTATTCACTATCAATATGGAAATTGGATTAATAACTCCTCCTGTTGGATTAAATCTTTATATTATAAAGGGCATTACCCCAGATGTAAGTTTGTCTGAAATTTTAAAAGGCTCTATTCCTTTCATGATAATAATGGCATTGGCTATTTTAATTCTATGTATTTTTCCTGAAATTGTTACATGGTTACCTGATAAAATCATGGGTAAAGCACTTGGATACTAAACAAAAAATTAATAGAAAAGTTTCAGTCGCTCCAATGATGGATTGTACCGATAGGCACGATCGTTTTTTTCTAAGATTAATGAGTAAAAATGTAATGCTTTATACCGAGATGGTCGCCACAAAATCTGCAATTCATGGAGATAGAAATAAAATTTTATCATTTAGCCCAGAAGAAAAACCCTTGGCTTTGCAGGTTGGTGGCTCTGATAAAGCTGAATTAGCAGAGGTTGCAAAAATTGCAGAGGACATGGGTTATGATGAGATAAATATTAATCTTGGATGTCCAAGCAAAAAAGTTCAAAAAAATAAGTTCGGTGCATGTCTAATGAAGGAACCAGACCTAGTATCTGAATGTATTCATTCTATGGTTAAGGCTTGTAAAATTCCAGTAACAGCTAAAACTCGTATAGGTTTTGATGATGTTGAAGATTTTAACTATCTTAATAATTTTATTCATAAATTAAGAGACGTAGGTACAAAAACATTCATTTTACACGCGAGAAAAGCAATGCTTTCTGGATTGTCACCAAAGCAAAACTTAAATATTCCAAAACTAAATTACAACATGGTTTATGAGATTAAAAAAGCAAATCCAGATTTAGAAATAATTATAAATGGTGGAATAACTAAAGTGAGTGAAATAAATCATCATATGAAGTTTTGTGATGGAGTAATGATTGGTAGGTCAATTTACCAAAATCCATATTCATTGGTTGAAATTGAAAAAGAAATATTCAAAACAAATGATAATCCCTCAAGAGAAGAAGTGGTTGAAAAACTTTTGGAATATTTGGATACTGAAGTAAAGAAGGGAACCAAAGTAAATCATATAATGAGACACACAGTTGGTTTATACCATGGTCAGGTAGGTTCGAAAGAATGGAAAAGATATTTAAGTGATAATATGATGGCAAGAGATTCTGATTTTCAAAAGGCAAAACATATTATGACTATTGTTCAAAATAATGAAAAAGCCAATCAAGTAAGTTCTTAATGGAAACAATTGCCATTGCTGAATTAATAAACTTGTTATTTGTTTTAGCAGTTGCGGCTGCGGGAGCAGGTTTCATGGCTGGATTGTTGGGAGTAGGTGGTGGAATTGTTATGGTTCCAGCACTTTATTATGCTTTTACTGTTTTGGATTTCGATATCGTCACGAGAATGCATCTTTCGGTTGGAACATCACTTGCAATAATTATTCCCACTTCAATCATTTCAACAATGACCCATAAAGAGTATGATGCTGTTGATTTTAAAATGGTAAGATCATTTGGTGTTTTTATTTTAGCAGGTGTAATTGGTGGAACTTTCTTAGCTGTAAATTTAAAAACTCCCGCACTAGTTTTATTTTTTTCAATCTTCGCGCTCATGGTTGGATTGTTTTTTATTTTTTTAAGAGAAAAATTAGTAGATAACCCAAAACAAATTTCAGCTATTATAAAAAATATTTCTGGCGTAATTATTGGATTTATATCTGTGCCTTTAGGTATTGGGGGAGGATCTTTAATGGTTCCATTTATGAGGACTTTTGGATATGACATTAGAAAATCAATAGGTACAGCAGCAGCAGTTGGTTTTTTAATTGCTGTAACAGGAACTATTACAATGATAACTGGTGGTAAAATAATTGATAATGTTAATACTCCCTATAGCGTTGGTTACATAAATCTACTAGGATTTGTAGTATTTGTACCTGTTACGATGGTTATGGCTCGAATTGGAGCTAAGGTTGTTCATAAAATTGATAAGAAGTTACTCAGTAAAATTTTTGGGATATTTCTAATTTTGGTATCAATACGTTCGTTTATCGAGTATTTAAGTATAAACTAAAAATATAAAAATTGACCGACTCCCTTACAAATCTAAATTACTTTTATTTGATTATTTTGATGGTCATGGCTGCTGTACCAGTTGGTTTTTTTGCTGGTCTTTTTGGGATAGGAGGCGGCTTAATATCAGTCCCATTTCTTTTTTTTATATTTGATTTTTTAAATCTTACAAATGATTACACAATGCACTTAGCTGTTGGTACTGCATTTTTCATAACAATATTTACCTCTACAGCCTCAGTTCTTACACACAGAAAACATAATGCAGTTGATTTAAGTATTTTAAAAATTTTTGGATTTTTTGTTATTTTAGGAGTTTTTTTTGGATCTTTTCTAGCAGCTATTTTAAAAACAAAATATTTAGTTCTTTTTTTTTCAATTGTTGTTTTCATTTTTGGTGCTTACTTGCTTTTACAACAAGAAAATTCCAATAAAATCAAACCTAGTTTTGGTTTTTTTTCCAAAGCTATTTTAGGATTTATATCTGGTTCAATTTCTGCACCTATGGGTATTACGGGTGCAATGATGAATGTTCCTATATTAAGATTTTTTGGATATCCAATTACTAAAGCTATTGGTAGTGCCGCTGCTATCGGTTGGGTTATTTCAATTTCTGGTACAATAGGATTTTTTTCAACTGGACTTTATTTAGATGTTAGTCTGCCTTTAAGCATTGGTTTTGTGAATATCCCAGCTTTTTTAATATTTATTCCAATAACAACTATAATGGCAAGAGTAGGAGTTAATACAGTACATAAAATGAGTAAAATTAAAGCTCAAAGAATGTTTGGAGTTTTTCTCTATGTTATTGGTACAATTTTTATATTTAGATATTTTAGTTTATAATTAATTAAAATTATGAGAGAAATTATTAAAGTCGTTAAAGAAAAACTTGTAGCTAAATATTTAAAAGATGGTTCTATTAAGAACTATTCAAAGAAAGCTAAGAAATTTAAGCCAAGAATAAAAGCAAGATTTAGAAAAAATAAACAAATTATTGGTAAAAATATTAGTAATTTCTTTGATTGGATTAAAGGCGCAGAGTTAGTTGAGTTGAAAGAATGCAATACTAAAGAAGATCCTGTAAGACCAGAACTTGATAATACTTTTAGAAGAAGTTATGGAAGAAAAATTTTTGGGGTTAAGTATAAAGGGGAAATTCATGCCGTCATGTGTTTTGCTTATACCAATGAAATACCAAAATCTGTAGAAGATTTAGATATAATGAGTCAAGATGCTCATTTACAGAGCACCTTGAGAGGACAGAATGTAGGTAAAATTGCAATCGCATATACTGTTTGGTCTAAAAAAAGAGGGGGTGGTAAATTAATTGTCAAAGAAGTATTTAACAAAATAAAAAAATCAAATCATCTCAACAGATTAGTTACTTTGTCTCCTTTAACAGACATGGCTTATAAATTTCATATTAAAAATGGTGCTAAATTAATTAGTGTAAATGAAACAACCCAAAATTTTGAATATAAAGTTATTAAGAATAAGAAGTACTAAAAAAAAAGGGTGGTTTCAGTCTCCCTCTACCACCCATAATTAAAAATTATTTGATTCTCCCTGCGAATCAAAATATTTTTTTAAAAAAATTATCTTATTGTGCACGTAAAAATTGAAATAATCAAAAAACCTCAATTTAAACACATGGTTTATATTTAAAATAATTTAAATAGTGTTAATTTTTAATATGGCTCAAAAAAAAAGGGATAACAATAAATCTGATGGTAGAGGTAGTAAAAAGGGTAAATTTGATATGAACCCATTTAATTTCATTGAACAAAGTAAAAATAAATTAGAGAATTTCTATAAAAAGTTACAAAAAGACAAAGCAATTAGCAAAAAAAGGTCTGAAAAGCAAAGAATTATCAATGAAAAAAGAGAATTAGAATTACAAAAAAAACAAGCTCAAAGAGAAAAGGAAGAAAAAATAAAAGAAGAAAAAAAACAAATTCTTGAACAAAGAAGGCTGATTATTGAAAATGAAAAGCAAATTAAAAAAAATGAGGAAAAAAGAAAAAAAATTGAAGCTAAAAGAATATTAATTGAACAACAAAAAATTAAAGACGAGGAAGCTAGAAAAATTAGAGAGGATGCCAGAAAAATTAAAGAGGAAGAACTTAGATTAAGAATGTTAGAGAGACAAAGGGAGAGAGAGGAAAAAATAAAAGCAAAAGAACAAGCTTTAAAAGAAAAAGAAATCAAAGCACTACAATTAAGAGAAGAAAAGGAGAGAGAAAGACAAGAACAAATTAGACTTAGTGAAATAGAAAGACAAAAAAGATTAGATGAGGAACAAAGAACAAGAGAAGCAGCTAAAAGATTAAAATATGAGGAAGAAAAACTTAAAGAGTCAGAAATTAGACTAAAAGAGATCGAAAATGAGAGACAAAAAGAGATAGAGAGACAAATTTTAAAGGAGCAAGCAGAACAAAGAGTTAAAGAAGAAGAATTAAGACTTAAAGAGGAAAAAATTAAAGCTGAGGAAGAGGAGAGATTTCTACGTCAAAAAGAAGAGCATGAAAGAACAGAAGAATTAAGAAAAGAAGCAGAAGAGCAAAAAAGAATTGAAGAGGAAAAAGAAAGAGAAATAAAACAGAAATTAGAGGAAGAACAAAGAATACTAGAAGAAGAAAGAAGGTTGAAAGAGTGGGAAGAAAAATTTGATTTAGAGCAAAAAAAGAAGGAAGAAGAATTAATTAAAAAATTTTATGGTGACAACTCATCAAATAAAAAAGAGCCTGAAGAGAAGAATGATTAACTAAATTTTTTGGTCGTATTCTCCAATTTTACCCGTTTTTTGAAGTAAAGAGTCTATAAATCTAAATATTTTTAATTTTCTTTCATCTGATGTGGGACTTTCTGTTACAATTACTAACGAAGGTTTATTAGAGGAGGCTCTAATCAAACCCCATGAGCCATCTTTAAATGAAAATCTAACGCCATTTACCGTTAAAATTTCATTAATTTCTTGGTCGTCAATTTTAACTTTTTCATTTTTCAGTTTTTCAATATCTTTAACAATTTTATCGACCAAGGCATATTTATCTTCATCCTTACAATAAGGGGCCATAGTAGGTGTTTGAAATGTTTTTGGAATTTCTTTAATGATTTCGCTCATTTTTTTGTTCTGATTATCTAACAAATGACAAACTTGGATCGCTGAATTGATACCATCGTCATATCCATAACCCAAAGGTTGATTAAAAAAAAAGTGTCCACTTTTTTCAAAACCAGCTAAAGCGTTTTCAGTGTTAACTTTTCTTTTGATATGTGAATGGCCAGTTTTCCAATAAATTGTTTTACATTTATTAGAATTTAATAATTTATCATTCGCGTATAATCCTGTTGACTTTACATCCACTACAAAAACTGAATTTTTATATTTATTTGATAAACTTCTTGCAATTAATAATCCTATTTTATCTGAAAATATTTCATTTCCTTCATTATCAATTACTCCTACTCTATCACCATCACCATCAAATCCGAACCCGATATCAGCATTATTTTCTTTAACAGCATCTGAAATTGCATGTAACATTTTTAAATCTTCTGGATTAGGATTATATTTGGGGAAGGTCCAGTCTAAATTACAATCAAGTTCTATTACATCACAACCAATTCCACGCAAAATATCGGGAGCAAAAATTCCTGCAGTTCCATTACCACAAGCTACTACTGCTTTAATTTTTTTTTTGATTTTATTGTTATCTATTAAGCTTTTTTTATATATATCTTGAAAATTTTCTATTTTTTTTTCCTGACCTTGTCCATTTACAAAGTTTTTACTTAATGTTATCTCTTTTAATTCTTTCATTTCTTCAGGTGCATGTGTTAATCCTTTCCTAATACCCATTTTAACACCTGTCCAACCATTGTCGTTATGACTTGCAGTTACCATTGCAACAGCATCAGAATTAAAATGGAATTGTGCAAAATAAACCATCGGAGACAAAGACAAACCTACATCTTCAACATAGCAACCTGTTGAAACCAAACCTTTTTTAAGCGCTGCTTTTATATCTCCGCTATATGATCGATAATCATGACCAACAATTACTTTTGGATTAGTTTTATTAGTTTGTTTTGTAATTTGAGTACCTAGTCCTTTGCCAAGATTCGTTATGCCTAGGAGATTTATGTCTTTTTCATACAACCATCGAGCGTCATACTCTCTAAAACCATAGGGGTCGATTTTTAAATTTACTGACATATATGTTAATTACTTACATTTTTTTTGATTTTTTTATTGATTTTTTTTCCTTGTGTTCTATAAATGTTCTATTGATTTGTTGTTTATATAGTGTATTAACGCTAAACGCACACAACATATAGTTGTTTTCGTACTAATAACAAAATATAATACAAAAATATGAATAAAGTTCTATCGCAGGCCCTGAAGAAAGCTGTCTCTGAATATAGCCCACAAGTTAAAGAAGTAGAAAAAAATAACAGACCTGATCTTTTTTCACTTAATAATGAAACTGAACTTTTTCAGAATGATAAAGGTATCATAATTAAAATAGATCGTTCTCGAGATGCAAACTTAACTGATTTTGGTAAGGCAACTTTAAAAGATAGATATCTTGGTCACAATGAGTCTTATCAAGACTTGTTTGCAAGAGTAGCAAGCACATATGCTGATGATAATTTACACGCTCAAAGAATTTACAATTACATTAGCAATCTTTGGTTCATGCCAGCAACTCCAGTTTTGTCGAATGGTGGAACCAAAAGAGGATTGCCCATTTCTTGTTTTTTAAACGAAGCATCAGATAGTCTAGGTGGTATTTTAGATCTTTGGAGTGAAAATGTTTGGCTAGCTGCGAAGGGTGGAGGTATAGGAAGTTATTGGGGTAATCTAAGATCAATTGGAGAAAAGATTGGTAAAGTAGGAAAAACATCTGGTATAATTCCATTTATTAAAGTTATGGATTCTTTAACTATGGCAATCAGTCAAGGATCTTTAAGAAGAGGTTCGGCTGCTTGTTATCTTCCTATTGATCATCCTGAAATAGAAGAGTTTATTGAAATGCGAAGACCCACTGGAGGTGATCCAAACAGAAAAGCTTTAAATTTACATCACGGAGTTTTAGTTTCAGATGCATTTATGCGTGCTGTTGAAACTGACGATCAGTGGGCACTTAAAAGTCCAGCTGATGGATCTATTCAACAAACTATATCTGCAAGAAATTTATGGATTAGATTGTTAACAGCTAGAATTGAAACTGGTGAGCCATACATTATTTATATCGATACAGTTAATAGACAAATTCCACAACACCACAAACTTGCAAACCTAACTGTTAAAACTTCAAACCTGTGTAGTGAAATAACTCTCCCTACGGGCATTGATAAAGATGGGAGAGACAGAACTGCTGTTTGTTGTTTATCATCTTTAAATTTAGAAAAATATGATGAATGGAAAGACGATCCGAACATGATTAGTGATGTAATGAGATTTTTAGATAATGTTTTGTCAGACTTTATTAATAAGGCCCCAGATCAATTCAAAGATGCCAAATATTCTGCAGAGAGAGAAAGAAGTGTTGGTCTTGGAGTAATGGGTTTTCATTCCTTTTTACAAAAACATAGAATTCCACTTGAGTCTGTAATGGCTAAATCTTGGAATAAAAAAATATTCAAACAAATTGATGAGCAAGTAAATAAAGCATCAGAAGAATTAGCTGAAGAGCGAGGTGCTTGTCCAGATGCAGCTGAATATGGATTTAATGAGAGATTTTCTAACAAAACAGCAATTGCGCCAACAGCTTCCATTTCCATTATTTGTGGAGGAGCTTCTCCTGGTGTTGAACCAATTGCAGCCAATAGTTATACGCACAAAACTTTATCTGGATCTTTTAATGTTAGAAATAGATATTTAGAAGAGATCTTAGAAAGTCATGGTAAAAACGATGACGAAACTTGGTCAACAATAACAACTAACCAAGGATCAGTATCTCACTTAGATTTTTTAACTGATTTAGAAAAAGATGTTTTTAAAACTGCTTTTGAATTAAATCAAAAGTGGATTGTTGAACTGAGTGGAGATAGAACTCAATACATCTCCCAAGCACAATCGGTAAATTTATTTTTACCGGCCGATGTTCATAAAAAAGAATTACATAGAATTCATTTTGATGCATGGAAAAAAGGTCTTAAAAGCCTTTACTATTGTAGATCAAAATCAATTCAAAGAGCTGAAAACATCAACAACGCAAAATCGACTGATGTTACAGCCAATGTATATAAATCAAAAAACCAACAAACTAACGATCAACCAGAATATGAGGAGTGTTTATCATGTCAGTAGCAGATAAAATTAAGACAGAAAATAAAGAAATAATTCAACCTAAAAAGATGGGTCTATTAGTTGAGAACCCTGTATACAAACCATTTAGATATCCTTGGTGTTATGATGCATGGTTAACTCAACAAAGAATACACTGGTTACCAGAAGAAGTCCCTCTGGGAGATGATGTAAGAGATTGGCAAAAAAACTTGTCTCAACCAGAAAAAAATCTCTTAACTCAAATTTTTAGATTCTTTACTCAAGCAGATGTTGAAGTAAACAATTGTTACTTAAGACATTATACAACGGTGTTTAAGCCAACAGAGGTTCTAATGATGATGACTGCTTTTGCGTCTATGGAAACAGTCCATGTAGCTGCTTACTCTCATTTATTAGATACAATCGGCATGCCTGAATCTGAATATTCAGCTTTCATGAAATATAAAGAGATGAAAGATAAATATGATTACATGCAAGGATTTAATGTTAACTCAAAAGAAGATATCGCCAAAACTGTCGCTGTATTTAGTGCTTTCACAGAAGGACTTCAGTTATTTGCAAGTTTTGCAATTCTCTTAAATTTTCCTCGACATAATAAAATGAAAGGTATGGGCCAAATAGTAACTTGGTCGGTCAGAGACGAAACTCTTCATTGTAATTCTATGATAAGAATTTTTAAAGAGTTTATAAAAGAAAATCCAGAAATTTGGACACCAAAATTAAAGAAAGAACTTTATGAAGCTTGTAGAACAATAGTAGAGCATGAAGATTCTTTTATTGATTTAGCTTTTGAGATGGGTCCAATGGAAGGTTTAACTGCACAAGAGGTTAAAGACTACATCAGGTTTATTGGAAATAGAAGATTAGTTCAACTAGGTCTTGAACCAATTTATGATGTAGAAAAGAATCCTCTAGGATGGCTTGATACTATGTTAAATGCTGTTGAGCATATGAACTTTTTTGAAGGTCGTGCAACAGAATATTCTAAAGCATCAACTCAAGGGACTTGGGTAGAAGCATTTAGTTAATATCAAGTGCAAGACTTTGGTCTAGTAGTTATTGGAGCACATTCAGGACTTTTTTTAAAAGATCTAGTAAGTGAATACCAAGATCAAAACATACTTTTAGTTGAACCTGTTCCTTATAATTATGAAATATTAGATTCTGAATATAAAGATGATCCAA
>CACLEX010000018.1 GCA_902606065.1 uncultured Pelagibacteraceae bacterium | reverse complement strand
CCTGGATATTGTAAAATTCCACAAACTAAATCCTCTTTTAATTGATCTAAAACTTCATCTTCTTTACCGACTAAGACCTTTAAACCCATAGGTTCGGCTCTTGTTTGAATTACATTTATTGTTTGAGGGTGACAATCTTCAGAAACAAAAACTAAATTACTATCTTTTTTATTTAATCTGTGACTTAAACCCATGGCTTCTGCTGCTGCTGTGCCTTCATCTAATAAAGATGCATTGGCAATATCCATCCCTGTAAAGTCAACAATCATTTGTTGAAAGTTTAATAACATCTCAAGTCTTCCTTGAGCTACCTCAGGCTGATAAGGTGTATAGGAAGTATACCAACCTGGATTTTCTAATATATTTCTTAAAATTACATAGGGTGTATAGGTTCCATAATAACCCATACCAATAAAATTTGAGTAAACTTGATTTTTTTTCGAAATTGCTCGTAACTTTCTTAACGCCTCGTACTCTGAATTTGAGTCACCAATATTAAGTTCACCTTTAAACTTTATTTTTTCTGGAACAGTATTGTCAATCAAATCATCTAGTGATTTATAATTTAATTCTTTTAACATTTTTGATTGGTCTTCTTTTGAAGGACCAATATGTCTTCTTAAAAAATCTTTTTCTGAATTTGGTAACATTATGCTGAAGTCTCCTTTGCAAATTTATCGTAATCTTCTTTATTCATTAAAGTATCCATTTCTGATGGATCTTTTATTTTAAGTTTAAAAAACCACGCTGAGTCCTCCGGGTCTTGATTAATCTTTGATGGATCATCTACTATAGCTTGATTGGTGTCAACTACTTCACCGCTCACAGGCGTATATACATCGCTAGCAGCTTTCGTTGACTCTACAACACCAGCTGTACCATCTTTCTCTACGCTAGAACCTTTCTCTGGAAGTTCTGCAAAAACTATATCACCTAACATCTCTGTAGCATGTTTTGTGATACCAATTATTGCAACATCTCCATCTAATTTAATCCACTCGTGTTCTTTCGAATATTTTACTTCACTCATTAGTTTACCCCTTTGACATAACTTTTTTTATAAAATGGTAAGCTGCAAATACTTGCAGGATGTTTTTTACCCCTGACTTCTAAAAATACTTTAGTATTTTTTTTTGAAAATTCATTTTCCACATAACCCATTGCAACAGGTCCATTAACACTTGGTCCAAATGTACCACTTGTGATTTCTCCAATATGAACATCTGATTGATTAAATATTTTTGTTTTTTCTCTAGCAATAATTCTGCCTTCGGGTTTAATTCCAACTCTTATTTTACTGACACCATCATTTAATTGTTTAATAATTATGTCAGAGCCAATAAAATCTCCTTTAGAGATTCTTTCTTTTGAAATAGCCCACTTTAAATTTGCTTCCACTGGAGTTTTGTCTTTATCAAGATCATGACCATAAAGACATAAACCTGCTTCCAATCTTAATGTATCTCTTGCTCCAAGACCTATCAATTTAGATCCTTTGTTGATTAATTCTCTAGTTAATTTGTCTACAAAATTATTTACAATTGATATCTCAAAACCGTCTTCACCTGTGTAACCTGATCGCGTAATATAAATTTTCTGATTTTCAAATGTAAACCAGTTTCCAGACATAAAATTTAGATCTTTCACACCATTAATAACGTCATTAAGAATTTCTGATGATTTAGGACCCTGAATGGCAATTAGAGATCTATTTTCATCCAAAACCATTTTGTACTTATCCTCAAGAAATTCTTTTAAAATTTTAAAGTCATTATTTTTACATGCTGCATTGAGGATTATCAAAAAGCCTTCATTTGTTTTTGTGATAATTAAATCATCATGTATCCCAGCATCTTTGTCCATTAAGAAGCTGTATTTAGAATGATTTAATTTCAAATTTTTAAGATCTAAAGGAAAAATTTTTTCTAAATCTTTGATTAAGTCTTCACCACCATAAATAAATAGCTGACCCATATGGGAAACATCAAAGATACCTGAGTGATTTCGTGTGAATTTGTGTTCTTCTACAATACCTTCCGAATATTGTATAGGCATTCGATAGCCTGCAAATTCAACAAATTTTGCATTACAATCTTGATGTAATTGGTACAGCGATGTTTTTTTTGTTTCCATATTAACTCTTTGTACCCATCTGTATATTTGCCTGAGAGTTTTGCTCCTTCGGCGAGAATTAAATCTCTTTCCAGAGTTAATATGTTACGGTCCTTTTTGCCTGAGAGATTCCTGGGTGGTTGCTCCTTCGGCGCTACGATAATCTGTAGTCTCTCCCGTGACAGGATATTCTTACATGTGTGGAAAAAAGTCAATCAGAAACAATTTTTTTTTGTTTACTTAAAAGCGAGTAAAATTGTAATAAAACCGCAGAAAGTATAATTGCGCCACCAATTAATCCAAATACAGAGGGTCTTTCACTTACGAAAAGGAATGCCCATATCGGTCCTAGGACAGATTCGGATAACATTATGATTCCAACCATTGCAGACGGTGTTGTTCTTGCACCGATAGTTATAAATATAAAACCAAAACCAACTTGAAAAAAACCTGCGAGAAAACCCAAAAAGATATCATGAGGAGAAATCATGATTTTAGTGGAAAGCAAAAAACCAATTAAACATGAACTCACACCAGCAACGAACTGAGCTGGCACCATATCCACAGAGGGAAATTTTCTCACAATCATTATTAAAACTGCAAAAGTAATTGGCATTGTAAAAGCTGCAAGGTTTCCAGATAATTCTCCAGGAGATAATGAATTGCCAACCATTAATAAAACACCTGTCATCGCCAGACAGATTGAAAACAAAGTAATTAAATTTATTTTTTCCTTAAGGAAAAAATACCCAAATATTGCAAGAAATAGTATTTGAAGTGAAATGATAAAATTAGTATTAGCAACAGTGGTGTTGTACATAGCAAACACATATCCACAAAAACCAAAAGATAAAATAATTCCACCAAACAATCCCGGTAATCCAGATTTATAAAATGACTCAATTGTTTTTCCTCTATAACTTAAAATTAAGAAAGCTAGCACTGTTAAAGAAAAAAATAAAGATCTCCAAAATAGAATTTGCCATAATGTAGCTCCCTCAAAAGATTTTACAATTAATCCACCAAAACTTAAACTTAATGCACCTAAAAAAATTAATAATGGTCCAGGTAAGTTTCTTATAAAAGTCATTAAATTTGTGAAATTAAATTTTGTGTCTCTAAGTCATATAGTTTAAATAATGTTTCTGCATCAGCTAATTCGACTTTTTTAAATTTAATCTTTGAACCTGGGGTTAATTGAACCAACTTGTCATAATCTGCACTGATCACAACTCCTATTTTAGGATAACCTCCAATAGTGCCATGATCTGAAAGCATAATTATTGGATTTCCATCTGCGGGTACTTGAATAACACCTTTTAATAAACCTTCTGATTTAATATTGGTATCAACAATATTTTCTATTTTTGGTCCCTCTAGCCTCATACCCATACGATCAGATAATTTTGATATTACAAATTCTTTCTCAAAAAAAATCTTTTTTCCTTCGTCAGAAAAATAGTCAAAATTTGTTCCTTGGATAACTCTGATATTTTCAATTTTTGTATTAATGTAATTTAATTTTTTATCACTTAAATTTTTATTGATATTTAAAATATAAATCTTTTGTCCATCTTCTATTTTTTTTCCATTATTTGCACCAATATTTGCTTTTGTGTTAACAGAGCAACTTGACCATTGATAATTAACATCAAATTCACCACTTACTGCTAAATATCCATAAACAGATTTATTAGTGCTTATAATATCTAATTCATCACCATTTTCTAAAATGAAAGATTGATAACATTTTCCTTCGATAGTATTGTTTTTTTTTCTAATTATAAATTTTACATTTCCCGTAATTGCAAAATTAATATTTTCACCAAAATACTTTAACAAAGGACCTTGATAAGCAAATTCAATTATTGGAAAATTTACTTCATTACCAACAAGTTTGTTAGAAATTTGAAAATTTCTATTATCCATTGCTCCACTAAATGGAATACCAATATGATAAAGATTGTCTCTACCCTGATCTTGAAATGTTGTGTTAATTCCAGCTCTTTTTATTTCAAAATAATTTTTATTCATTGTTATTGTAATATTGTTCTTTAGTAATTTGCTCAAAAGTAACTACATCACCTGGATTAATTAAATTTGGATTATTCTCATTAGTGCTATCAAAAATAACTTGTGGTGTATTTCCAATGATATTCCACCCACCAGGACTTTCAAATGTATAAATATTTGCAAATTGTTCTGTTAATCCAACTGAACCCTTAGGCACTTTTACTCTCGGTGTTTCCAAACGTTTTGCCTGCAACTCATTTTCTAAATCACCAAGAAAAGGCATACCTGCAATAAAACCAGTCATATAACAAAAAAATTCCTTACCAAAAAATTTCTCATAGATTTTATCACGAGTTATTTGTAACTTTTCCTCTAATCTTTTTATATCTAATGAAAAATTTTCATCACAACAAACAGGTATTTTAATTTTATTACTCTCTAATGCATCATCATTAGTAATATTTAAATTTTCGATTAATTTTTTGATCGTTTGAAAATTTTTTTTTCGTAGATCGAATGAAATAATCAATTTATTATATGAGGGAGTTAAGTTATTGATCCCATCAATATTTTCTTTTTGAATACTTTTAAAGTATCGTATTACTTTACTATTTATTTCTTTGTTTACCTCAGACCCGAAATCACAATACAAAGCTGCGTCACCAAGATTTGATATATTTTTAATCATGCCATGTTATACTTACAAATTATGAGTATGGAAATTAATATAAATTGTGATTTAGGTGAAAAATCAAAACATCACTCAAATAAGTATGATCCAGATTTATTAGAAATCGTAAATTCAGCCAATGTTGCTTGTGGTTATCACGCTGGAGATGAGCAAACCATGAATCAAGTAATAAAAATTTCGAAAAAAAATGGAGTGAGTATTGGTGCACACCCTTCTTTTAATGATCCAGAAAATTTTGGTAGAGAAAGAATGAATCTTTCTGAAAGTGAAATAAAAAAACTTATAATTGATCAATATGAAATTCTTCAAAAAATAGCTTCTTCTCATGGAGAAAGTGTATCTCATGTAAAACCTCATGGGGCCTTAAATAATATGGCATGTGAGGATATTGAGTTAGCTACAATTTTAGCCAAAACTATTAAGGATATTAATAAAGACATAATATATCTCGTACCTACTGGATCAAAAATGCAAGAAGCAGCAAAGAAATTAGATATGAAGTTCGCTTGTGAAATATTTGCTGACAGAAATTATGAGGATGATGGCAATCTTGTATCGAGAAAGAAATCTCATGCATTAATAACTGACCCTGAGCTAGCAAAAAAACATGTATTAAAGATGGTGCAAACTCAGTCGCTTAATTGTCACAGCGGGAAGCAAATACCTTGTGAAATCGACTCTGTTTGTATACATGGTGACAATCTAAGTTCATTAGCAACGGCTAAGTCGATAAAAGAAAACTTAGTTGAAAATGGCTTAGAGTTAAAAACTTTAAACAAAATGAAAAAATTTATTTAATATGAAAAAAATTATTTTATCCTTATCTGTAATCTTCTTTATCACAACAAATGTTTTTGCAGCTGGTTCGTCTTCAAGCGGATCAAGTGAAAAAAAAACAAATTATGATAAAGCTGTATTACTTGTAAAAAGTGCAAAAAAATATGAAAAAAATGGAAAGAATGAGAAAGCAAAAAAAGTTTATGCAAAAGCACAAAAGCTTTTAATCAAATCAAATGAAAAAAAACCTGGTGAAGCTGATACTCTAAACTATTTAGGTTTCACAACTAGAAAGCTAGGTGATTTTGAGAATGGTGAAAAATATTACCTTCAAGGTTTAGCTGTTGATCCGAAACACAAAGGTATCAATGAGTATCTTGGTGAGTTGTATGTAGCAACAAACAGACATAATCTTGCAGTTGAAAGGCTCGGAGTTTTAGAAGGTTGTAATTGTGAAGAATATGATCAGCTAAAAGCTGTTATAGCTGGCGAAAAATCAAAATACTAATTTATATTTTTAATCATTTGCTCCGGCATCCATAAAGCTATTTCTGGAAAAATTACTACTAATATAACTGCCAGGACCATCAATAAGAATAATGGAAATGCACTCCTTGCAATATACCCCATATCTTTTTTTGCCATACCTTGAAGTACAAATAAATTAAAACCAACAGGTGGCGTGATTTGTGCCATCTCAACAACAATGACTAAAAAAATACCAAACCAAATCATATCAAAACCTG
The DNA here is from genome assembly GCA_902606065.1 of uncultured Pelagibacteraceae bacterium. Classification (GTDB taxonomy): domain Bacteria; phylum Pseudomonadota; class Alphaproteobacteria; order Pelagibacterales; family Pelagibacteraceae; genus Pelagibacter. The sequence continues at coordinate 11,155 of CACLEX010000018.1, read as the reverse complement.
CTTGTCTAATCATGGGCTCAATAATTGCCATTGTTAAAACAACTGCTGAAATACCATCAAGAAACATTCCTAAAATTATATAAAAGATCATTAAAACAAATATCAAAACATAAGGAGATAATTCCATATTTTGGATCCAGAGAGCTAGATTTCTTGGTAATCCAGTGAACCCCATTGCTAAAGATAAAAATGTTGAACCTGCTAAAATAAAAGCGATCATACAAGAGGTTTTAGTTGCTCCAAGTAAAGAGGATTTAAAAGTTTTTAATGTTAAACTTTTTTGAAAGTAAGATAATATTAATGCTCCAACTACTCCTAATGAAGCTGCTTCAGTAGCTGTTGCAATTCCTGTATATATCGATCCAATTACAGCTAATATTAAAATTATAACTGGCAAAAGTTGTTTTGATCTTTTAATTTTTTCGAAAAATGAGTACTCCTCAATAATTTTTGGCATAGATTTTTTATTAATTAAAGACCAAATAATTACGTAAGACATAAATATAAGTGCAATCATTATCCCAGGAATAATCCCAGCAATAAATAATTTTGCTATAGACTCTTGGACAGCAACGCCGTAAATAATCAATATAATTGACGGTGGTATCAGCAAACCTAATGTTCCTGAACCCGCTAAACTACCTAGTAAGATTTTTTCTGGATAATTTCTTTTTCTTAATTCGGGAATAGACATCTTGCCTACTGTTGCAACGGTTGCTGCTGAAGAGCCTGAAATTGCTGCAAATAATGCACATCCAACAACATTAACATGGATTAAACCTCCTGGTAATTTTTGCATCCAGGGAGATAATCCTTTGAATAAATTTTCAGAGAGTTTTGTCCTAAATAAAATCTCACCCATCCAGACGAATAGTGGTAATGCGGTAAGTGTCCAAGAGGATGATGTGCCCCATATCGTTGTAGCCATTGCATCACCGACTGGTCTTGAGGTAAATAACATCATGCCAATAGCCGAAACACCAATCATACTTAACGCAACCCAAATTCCAGATCCTAAAAAAAATAGCAAAACACTTATAAAGAAAATTGTTAAAAGTATTTCGGTCATTTAATCTTTTTTGATGGTTAAAATAAATTGATGAAAAACGCTTATAAAAAAAATTGTTGATCCAATAGCTACGCTTGTTTGAGGAATCCAAATCAAAATTTCATCTGCTCCTTCACTTCGTTCTTGAAATTTATAGGAAATAATTAACATTTTAACGAAGTAAAAAGCTAGGTATCCTGAAAAAAAGCTTGCAATACTTAAACACCAGGTTTCAATAAATTTTTTCTTTGTGCCTGATAATTTTTCTAAAAAAAGTGTAATCCGAATATGCCCTCCTTCTACAAATGTGTACGCTAATGCAAAAAAAGATGCGGCAGCCATACAATAACCTGAATACTCAGCAAGACCTCTTATATAAAAACCAAATATTCTCGATGAGATACCAATAAGAATAAAAACTGCTACTAAAATTAAGAAAAAAGCAGCAACATAACCTGAAAATTTATAGAGTTTATTTAAATTTCTATCTAGTGATTTTAACATAACAATTTAAGGCCACTCAAATTTTAAGTGGCCTTAATTTTAAGAATTGAATTATTTATAACTTGATAAAACAGCAGCTCCTCTTGAACCAGCTTTTTGAGACCATTCCTTAGCCATAGTCTCTCCAACTTTTTCAAAATGAGCTTGTAGTGGTGCATTTACTTTACCGACTACCATACCAGCATCAGCTAAAGCTTTTTTATCACCAACGTTACCTTGTTTTGATAATTGCCAACCTTTTCTTTCAGCTAAAGCTGCTTGTTTCATAACAAGATCTTTAGTTGCTTGATCTAGTTTATTCCAAGAATCTTTGTTCACAATTATCATATTTTTTGGAAACCAAGCTGCAATATCATAAAAATATTTCACACCATTTTCCCAAATTTTTGAATTTTTACCTGTAGTAGGTGATGTGATCATACTTTCTACAGCACCTGTAGAAAACGCCTGACTAATTTCAGCAGCCTCTATTTTTGTAGGAGCCATTCCTGTTAACTCAGCAATTCTAATAGTAGCAGAATTATAAGCTCTAAATTTAAGACCTTTTAAATCTTCAACAGAATTAATTTCCTTTTTACTATACAAGCCTTGCGCTGGCCACGGCACAGCATAAAGAAATACCAAGCCTTTCTCGTCTAATCCTTTCACGATTTCGTCTTTTGATGCTTTATATAACTTCATTGCATCAGCGTAAGACGTTGCTAAGAAAGGTTGAGAGTCTACTTCTAATAGTGGATCCTCTTTTCCTAAAGCTGACATAAATCTCTCACCAATTTGAGCTTGACCTGTCCTTACTGCTCTAAAAATTTCTCCACCTTTAAACAACGAACCACCAGGGTGTGTTACAATTGTTAACTTGCCACCACTTTTTTCAGTAACATTTTTTGCGAATTCAGCTGCATTTGCAGAATGAAAGTTCCCGGCTCCATAAGCTAGAGCCATGTCCCATTTCTCTGCAATTGCAAGATTAATTGACAAAATTAATGAAACTAAAATAGTTGATAAATATTTTAAGAATTTCATTTGTCCTCCATTTTTATTAAGACTATTTCATTATGTATTAAAATAATTATCAATAAAAAAATAATACTACTTTTAATTGAATTATTTTAAATATTTTATACTATGCTCTTACTTTGTTAGAAGAAGCACTCATATTAGTTCAGATTATTTTTATCGATATAATCTTGGCAGCAGATAATGCAATTATTATTGGTTTGATTGCTGCAAACTTTGCACCAAAACATAGAAGACAAATTATTTTATGGGGAGTGGCTGGTGCTTTAATATTTAAAGTTATTTTTGCGTTATTTGCAACTTACTTGTTCAAATTTTATTTTATTAAAATTTTAGGTGGTTTACTTTTAATCTGGATAGTTAATGATTTAAGAAAAGATCTTTTTGAAATAAAGAAAGTAAAGTCGCCAACAAAAAAATCTAAAGAACCATCTTATATTCAAAGTGTTTATAAAGTTTTATTTGCAGACATTACAATCAGTTTTGATAATGTTATAGGTGTAGTTGGCGCTGCCAAAGGTAATTTTGGCTTTATGATATTTGGACTGGTTTTATCAGTAATTTTAACAGGGGCAATGGCGACATATCTTGCAAGTTATATTCAAAAACATTTATGGATTGCCTATGTTGGTTTAGGTTTTATTCTTTTAGTAGCCCTTCAATTAGTAATTGGAGGTTTAGTAGACTTAGAAATTTTATCGATCAACGAACAATTTAAGAAATATTTTTAATACGAATGTTTTTTAGTTGGATATTTCTTAGATCTTACCTCTGAAGCATATTTTCTTAATCCAGCATTGATATATTTTTTTACGTTTAGAAATTGTTTAACAAATTTTATTTTTGTTTGGTTTAGACCAATTAAATCATCCGTAACAAGAACCTGACCATCGCAATGAACAGATGAACCAATTCCAATTGTTGGGATATTTAAATTTTTTGTAATTTGTTTTGCTATTGGTGTTTTTATACACTCCAGGACAATTGCAAAAACTCCATTATTTTGAAGTAATAAAGCATCATTAATTAATTGATTGATCTCTTTAGTGGTCTTTCCTTTAGATTTAAATTTACCTTTGGTTGATTGGGGTAATAATCCAAGATGGCCCATCACAGGAATCTTGTTTTTAATTAGTAGTTTAATTTGATGGATTATTTTTTTTCCACCTTCTAACTTCACTGCATCACACTTGGTTTCCTTAATTATTTTTTTAGCATTCTTTAGAGCAGCGTTTGATGTTGAATAGGTGTTAAATGGCATATCAACAACCATTAAACTTTTTTTAACTCCAAGTCTTACGCTCTTAGAATGATTGATCATTTCGGTTAGGGTAACTTTTCTGGTAGTTGAATAATTGTACAATACTGAACCTAGCGAATCTCCAACTAATACAATATCAACATATTTATCTACCTCTTCTGCAATATTTTTTGAATACGCAGTAAGACAAACAATTTTAGATTTATTTTTTTTATTTATAATTTTTTTTATTTTTTTCATTCAAGCTCAATGGTGCTCGGCGGTTTAGAAGTAACATCATAAACTACTCTATTTACTCCTCTTATGCTATTTACAATTTTATTTGAAATCATTTGAATAAATGATTTTTTGAAGTCATAAAAATCAGCTGTCATTCCATCCTCAGATGTAATTGCTCTTAATAAACACAAATATTCATAAGTTCGATTATCACCCATGACACCTACTGTTTTGACTGGAAGCAATGCAGCATAGGCTTGCCAAATTTTATTATATAAATTGTGCTCTCTTAAAGCTTGAATAAAATAATTGTCAGCTTCTTTTAAAATTTTGATTTTTTCTTTAGTAATAATGCCAGGCATTCTGATCGCCAGTCCAGGTCCTGGAAACGGATGTCTTAAAATAATTTCTTTACTAAGTTTTAGTTCTAATCCTAATTTTCTAACCTCATCTTTAAATAAAAACTTCAATGGTTCTACCAATTTAAGTTTCATTTTCTTTGGTAAACCACCTACATTATGGTGAGATTTGATCTTTGAGGTTTGGCTTCCAGTTACTGACTTACTTTCAATAAGATCTGGATAGAGCGTTCCTTGTGCTAAAAATTTTACATTTTTTATTTTTTTAGCGTATCTTTCAAAAATTTTGATAAATAAATTTCCAATTATTTTTCTTTTTTTCTCTGGGTCAGAAACATTGTTGAGCTTTCTCAAAAATTCATTCTCTGCATTTACATAAATTAGATTTATTTTCAATTTTTTTTTAAAAGTTTTAACTACTTGTATCTCCTCATTTTTTCTAAGAAGACCCGTGTTAACAAAGATACAAAATAATTTTTTACCAATTGCTTTATTCAATAGTTGAGCGACAACACTGCTATCAACTCCACCTGATAATGCACATATTACTTTATTTTTACCGACTAAATTTTGAACATCTTTTATCAATTTAATCTTTTGATCTTTTGAAGACCAATTTCTTTTAATTTTACATATCAAGAATATAAAATTATTTATTAATTTTTTCCCATTTTCTGTATGGGTAACTTCGGGGTGAAACTGGACACCATAAAAATTTTTTTTCTTATTTTCGATAATAGCAAATTTCGAGTTTTGACTTGAGGCAATAACGTTAAAATTTTTGGGAAGTTTCGAAACTTGATCAGCATGACTCATCCAAACTTTATTAATATTTTTTTTATTAAAGAAGTTTTTTGTCAAAATACTTTCCCTCTTTTTCCTAATATTTGCTAATCCAAACTCTCTATATTTTGATTGTTTAACTCTGCCACCATTAAGTTTTGATAAAATTTGATGACCAAAACAAATACCTAAGACTGGTATTTGATTTTCGATAATCCTTTTATCAAAAGAATATTTATTAATTTGGTAAACATTTAATGGTCCACCTGATAAAATTATTCCTTTAATTGAATTGTCAATATTTTTATTTTTAACCTTTTTATGACTAATAATTTCGGAATAAACTCCTGACTCTCTTATTCGCCTGGCTATTAACTGAGTAAATTGTGAACCAAAATCTATTATTAAGATTTTGTTCAAATTCTTATCAAGACTCATTTTTTTTGGGTTCTATATTTGCAAGGGTGTCTAAAATTTCTTTATTTTCATTACAGAGTTTTTTGCAAACCTTAGAAAAAGTATTAGATAAATCTTTTACTTTTGAATAATTAGATCTCTCTAAAGCTATTTTCATAGACATTAATATTGCTTCCTCGTTATTAGGTTCAATTAATAATGTTGCTTCCAAATTTTTTTCTTCTTTATCTTGATCTTCTTGAATGTTGTAAATTTTTGCTAAATAAAGATAAGAATTTGAGTCCTTAGGATTAAATACTATTCCTCTTTCAAACATAAACCTAGCATCCTCATATTTTTTATTTTTGAATAATTTTAAACCTTTATTAAAAAAATTTTCATCTGCTATAGAGATACTCAAGCTATTGATTATTAAATATAATAAAGAAATTAATTTAAATATTTTTGTCATCAGTATTTACTATCACTTTTAACGATATCGACATTATGAACCATACTTTCATAAAATCCAGCTTTTGTAATTTTAACAAATTGCGGTTTATATCTTAAATATTTTATCTGTTTGGATCCAAGATAACCCATAGATGATCTTAATCCACCAACTAATTTAAAAACAACTTTATCAACTTTACCTTTGTATTTTGCTAATCCTTCTACTCCCTCGGGCACATACTTTGAACTATCTTTTTGTTTTTTTTGAAAATATCGATCAGCCGAGCCTTTGTTCATCGCTCCTACCGAACCCATGCCTCTAAAACTTTTAAATAGTTTACCATTTTTTTTTATGAGTTTACCCGGCGTTTCATCAGTTCCTGCAAACAATGAACCTATCATGACTGCATCAGCGCCAGCAGCAAAAGCTTTAGCGAGGTCACCTGAGTATTTTATCCCTCCATCAGAAATAATTTTTACATTTTTATTCTTTATGCCGTTTCTCACATTTAATATTGCACTTAATTGTGGAACTCCAATACCCGCAACCAACCTAGTTGTGCAGATAGAACCGGGACCAATCCCAACCTTAATTACATCAACGCCTAATTTAAGTAAAAATTTAGCTGCATCTGGTGTTGCTATATTTCCAGCACATAGAGCTGTTTTTTTACTTTTAATTTTTTTGATAAATCTAATTATTTCAGAAACTTTTTTGGTATGTCCGTGAGCAGTGTCCACAACAATCATATCCAATTTTTCTTTTAAAAGTGCCTCAGCTCTTTTGAACTCGTTAGGTCCTGCTCCCACAGCTGCACCTACAAGTAATTTTTGTTTTTTTACTTTCTTAACCTCGAGAACTTGTTTTTTGATATTTAAATTTCTGTGGATTATTCCTAGTCCACCAGATTTTGCAATAGCGATAGCCATTTTGCTTTCAGTAACTGTGTCCATTGCTGATGATAAGAGTGGAATTTTAAGTTTTAATGAACCTGTTAATTTTATACTCGTATCAACTTCTGAGGGTAGTATTTCAGAGTACTTAGGAACTAAAGTAACGTCATCAAAGGTAAGTGCTTCTTTTATAGGAACCATAATCTTTTATATATGATTCCTTTTAAATTAAAAGTGTCTATCTAAGATTTTTACAAATAATAAAACTCTCTTTAGAATCTTTGCGACTCGACTTAGGTTTAAAAACCTTTACTTCTTTAAAAATTTTTTTTCCTAGTGCGACAATTTCATTAAAAGATCTACCCATAAATATTTTGGCAATAAAGATACCCTTTTCAGATATTACACCTTTTGAAAATACCATTGCCTCTTTACATAACTCTCCAGTTTGAATTGCATCAACATCTTTAATTCCAGTCGTATTCACTGCCATATCAGACATAACTACCTCAATTGGATTGTTAATATTTTTTTTTATTTTCTCTTGAATATTGGGTTCTGTGAAATCACCCTCAATTTGAATAGTGTTTTTAATTTTTTCCATTTTTTTTAAATCTATTGAGATAATAGTTCCATTTTTTACAACCTTGGAAGCATATTGAGACCAACTTCCTGGTGCAGCGCCAATATCTATTACAGAAATTCCACCCTTAAAAACTTTAAACTTTTCATCAATTTCAATTAATTTATATGCAGATCTAGCTCTATAACCATCAACTTTAGATTGACGAACATAGGTATCTCTTCTTTGTTTATTAATCCAATTTTTTGAAATTTTATTTTTTTTCAACTAAGTATCAAATCTTAAACTTTTATTAATCTTTTTATTGTCTAAAGTTTCTAATTCTATTTTTATACTTTTATCTACCCGCATATCTTTGCCATCTTTCCATATTCCAGCTGCAAGATGCATTATGCCTATTTTGTGATTGGGAAGATAAGGTTCTACAAATGTTTTTTGATTTTCATCATACTTCGGTAAAAGATTGCTAGTGATCCAATTACAATTTAAGGGTAAAAATTCTGTTTCAAGATCATCAATATAAACGGACATATTAATTGCTAATCCTTCAGAACCAAAAATATTCCCAGCCTTTAGTGTTTCTGATAAATTTTTTTGCCACAAGCTCCACCCTTTTGAGTTTTTTTCTAAAGAAAACACGCCAATATTAATATGTGGAGCAAAAGCAAGTTTTCTAGCTTTATCAGTACCAATTTTTGATTTTATTGCATGTTTAAAATTCTGGGATTTGATTATTGCTAATTTTCCAAATAACCAATTTACTTTTGACGTAATCTTGTAACCTGGTCCTATTGTTTGTGTAATACCCAACTTACCATTGTCGCAAGCTTGAAAATAAAGCTCAACAGAACTCCAATCATTTACCCAAGCATCACAATCAATCCACAAATATTTTTCATAGTTTGGGAAATATTTAGGTAAAAATGCTCTTGAAACTTGGCTTTTAAGCCATTCCTTTTCTTTAACTTTAGATTGAGGAACTTCAATATCCCACTCTGCAAATTTAATTTCATCTACTTTGGTAGATAATTTTTCTTTTTGATCTTTGTTTAAGCCTGCATCTAAAATACAGATCGCAACATTTTCACTTTCTTTGAATCTTTTTATAGAATTTATTAATTCCTCTAATAAAGGAAAATAGTTAGCATCAGCAAGAGAAACTATTGTGTTTTTTTTCATTAAAGTATGTCTTCAAGATCATCATCCTCTTGAATTTTGTCATTTTCATGTTGTTTTTTTAATTTTTGAAAATGAAAAAAGCTAATTGGTAATAAAAGCACATAAACTAAAGAACTTATTGCAATTACATTAAATGTATAAACTAACAAAAGTCCAAAAAATAGAACTATGCCAAATAATAAAAATATTGTTGTCTTTCTCGGTATGACTATTTTTTTAAATGAATAACTTGGAAATTTACTAATGAGAAGCAATGATGTTGTCACAAAAAATACTGGAACAATGATATTAAAATTTAGCTGAATATAATCAAAACCACTAAGGCTTATTATTAGTGGAGTTAATAATAATATAGCACCTGCTGGAGATGGTACTCCTTCAAAAAAGTTATCTTTCCAGGAAGGTTCCTGATTAGAATTAACATTAAACCTTGCTAATCTTAAAGCAACACAAATTACATAAACCAAACATAGTAACCAGCCAAATCGACCTAAGGTATTTAATTTCCAGAAATACATAATGAATGCTGGAGCAACCCCAAAACTTATTACATCCGTCAAAGAATCTAATTCTTTTCCAACTTTTGAGGTTCCTTTTATAAGTCTTGCTATTCTTCCATCTAAGCCATCAATCAAAGCTGCAAAAATTATTGCAATAATTGCTATTTCAAATCTTCCATCCAAAGCAAATCTGATTGAACTTAAACCAATACATACACCCATCAGAGTTAGCATATTGGGTAAAATCATTCTCGCGCTTTTTTTATCTGCTACAATTTTAAGATTTGGTTTTTTTTGTTCCATATTATTTTTTTGCAAGTAGTGTTTCACCTGAAATAGCTTTTTGACCAACTTTTACAAGCGGCTCATAATTTTCATAATAGATATCAGCTCTACTACCAAATCGTATCATGCCAATACGATCTCCTTGTTTCAACTCTTGATCTTTATTTGACTCACAAACTATTCTTCTTGCAACTAATCCAGCTATCTGAACAACTATAATATCATTGTTGTGAGGGTCTTTAATTTTAAAGTAGTTTCTTTCATTATCCTCACTTGCTTTATCTAATGAAGCATTTACAAACTTGCCTGGCTTATACAAGATTTCCTCAATCTTCCCTGCGCATGGAGTTCTGTTTACATGACAATCAAAAACATTCATGAAAACACTAATCTTCTTAAATTTTTTATTCTCTAGACCAAGTTCTTTAGGCCCATCAACTTCTTCAACTTTAATCACCTCACCATCTGCTGGACTAACAAGATAATTATCATCATCTATAATAACTCTCTCTGGATCTCTAAAAAAATAATAAACCCAAATAGTTAAGACTAAACCAATAAGACCTAAGAAATTACTAAAAATATAAAATACTATTGTGATTATTCCGGCTATAACTAAAAATTTGTAACCTTCAGCGTGAATTTTTGGAAATATCTTACTAAACATATTCTTCTATTTGATAATTTGTCATTAATATGTATATAAAATCGCGAAATTCAATTATTAAGATAAAAATATAAGTGAGCAAAATTAGCGTTAAAAACCCAATAGTAGAGTTAGATGGCGATGAAATGACCAGAATAATCTGGGAATTTATCAAGAAAAAATTGATACTTCCGTATTTAGATCTTGGCATCGAATATTACGATTTAGGAATGAAAAGTAGGGATGACACTGATGATCAAATCACTATCGACTCTGCTAATGCAATTAAAAAAATTGGTGTCGGTATCAAATGTGCAACTATAACTCCAGATGAAGCAAGAGTTAAAGAGTTTAAATTAAAGAAAATGTGGAGATCTCCAAACGGAACTATCCGGAATATTATTGGAGGAACTGTATTTAGAGAACCCATAATTTGTTCTAACATTCCAAAGCTCGTACCTTCTTGGTCCGACCCAGTAGTGATCGGGAGACATGCATTTGGAGATCAATATAGAGCAACAGATTTCAAAGTGCCTGGCAAAGGTAAAATGGAAGTAAAATGGACTTCTGAAGATGGTAAAGATGAAATTAAATATGAAGTATTTAATTTTACTGGTCCAGGAGTTGCTCTCTCAATGTATAATTTAGATAAATCAATCGAGGATTTTGCAAGATCCTGTTTCAGTTATGGATTAATTAAGAGTTGGCCAGTTTACTTATCAACAAAAAATACAATTCTAAAAAAATACGACGGAAGATTTAAAGATATATTTGAAGAGGTCTATAATAAAGAATTCAAGAAAAAATTTGAGGATGCAAAAATTACTTATGAACACAGATTAATTGACGACATGGTAGCGTGTGCAATGAAATGGAGCGGTAAATATATATGGGCATGTAAAAATTATGATGGTGATGTTCAATCAGATACCATGGCTCAAGGTTATGGATCACTTGGTTTAATGACCAGTACATTATTAACACCTGATGGAAAAATAATGGAGGCAGAAGCAGCTCACGGAACAGTA
>CACLEX010000017.1 GCA_902606065.1 uncultured Pelagibacteraceae bacterium | reverse complement strand
GGTTGGACCTTCAAGCAAATATTTAACAACTAATCAATTTCTGGATGTAATTGATAACAATCTTAAACAGAAGCTAAATTAAAGCCTTTAGTTTTTCAAAAGCCTCATCAATTTTGTTTTTATCCTGTCCCCCTGCTTGTGCAAAATCTTTTCGGCCACCTCCACCTTTGCCACCAATAATTTCTGAACCTAATTTTGCAAATTTTACGGCATCATATTTATCAACTAGCTTTTCAGTAACACCAACTCCTAAACCAACTTTATCTTCACTACTTGCAAAGACAATTACAATTCCATCGCCAATTTCTTTTTTTCCACTATCAACTAATTTTCTCAAATCTTTAGGAGGTAAATCTTGAACTTTTTGGAATCGAACTTTTACATTCTTTATTTTTTGGTCATTAATAATATTTTTTGTTTTATCTTGAAGAACCGAGTTAACATTTAATTGTTCAAGTTGTTTTGAAAGATTTTTTATTATTTCTTTTAAATCTTTATTATCAACTTTCGGTTTACCTCCAAGTTTGATTATTTGTGATGACAAATCTTTGATCGTCTCCTCATCTTTTTGTACAGATAAAGTTGATAGCTTTTCTTTATTCTTAATAAAATCCTCAAGCTGTTTATCTCTTAAAGCTTCAACTCTTCTTACTCCTGCAGCAATTGATGATTGACTGACTATTTTAAATTTTCCAATATCTCCAGTATTTTTTACATGTGTTCCACCACATAATTCTGTAGAAAAATAAGCATCTTTTTCCTTACCCATTGAAACGACACGAACTTCTTCACCATATTTTTCTCCAAAAAAAGCTAGCGCTCCCTTTTCTATTGCAGCTTTAGGTGTCATAATTCTTGTGGTCACTTCAGAACCATTTTTAACGTATTCGTTAACCAATTTATCTATTATCTCTAACTCCTCATTAGTAATCGGTTTCATGTGACTAAAGTCAAACCTCAAACGATCCGGCGCAACTAATGATCCTTTTTGCATCACGTGCTTACCTAAAGTTCTTCTTAAAGACTCATGAAGTAAGTGAGTTGCAGAATGATAAGCTTTTAAATTGTCTCTTCTATCAACATCAATTTTCATTTCAACAACATCGTTAATCTTAATTTCTCCAGTTTTAACTGATCCATAATGAACAAATAAATCTCCAAGTTTTTTTTGTGTATCCTCAACTTCAAAAACTGAATTGCCAGAAACTATTGTGCCTTTATCTCCAAGTTGTCCTCCTGACTCGCCATAAAAAGGAGTTTGATTGGTTATAATAATTCCTTCTTCTCCAGTCCCTAATGATTTTGACTCCTGATTGTTTTTAATTAAATTTAACACTACTCCCTCAGATTGATTAGACTCGTAACCCAAAAATTCTGTAGGACCAGTTTTATCTTTAATTGAAAACCAAATTGATTCTTCTGAGCTGTCCCCAGATCCTTTCCAATTCTTTTTTGCAAGTTCTTTGCTTTTTTTCATCAACTCATCAAATTTTTGATGGTCAACTTTTAATGATTTATTTTTTAAAATATCTTCTGTGAGATCTAATGGAAAACCATAAGTGTCATATAATTTAAAAGCTACTTCACCTGATAAAACTTTATCAATTTTTGAAATTTCATCATTTAGTATTTTAATTCCTCGGTCAAGTAAAACTAAAAATTTTTCTTCTTCCATTTTTAATGTTTCTGTTATCAAAGACTCAGATCGCTCTAACTCTGGGTAATTTCCAGACATTTCATTTTTTAAAGATTCAAAAATTTTGTAAAAAATAGGTTCTTTTGATCCTAATAAATGAGAATGCCTCATACCTCTTCTCATAATTCTTCTTAAGACATATCCACGACCCTCATTGGATGGTAGAACACCTTCAGCTAAAAGAAATGAACTTGCTCTTAAGTGATCAGCAATTACTCTAAAACTTGATATGTTATTATCAGCTTGTTTAACTTTAGTAACATCTGATATCGAACTTATTAATTTCTTAAAGTGATCAGTTTGATAATTGTCGTGTGTGCCTTGTAAAAGAGCAGCTATTCTCTCCAATCCCATTCCTGTATCTACGGATGGTTTGGGTAAATCTATTCTTTTATCTTTTGAAACTTGTTCATATTGCATAAATACCAAGTTCCAAATTTCAATAAAACGATCTCCATCTTGATCCTTTGTTCCAGGTAAACCACCTTTTAAATGATCACCATGATCGTAGAATATTTCTGAGCAAGGTCCACAAGGACCTGTTTCGCCCATTGACCAGAAATTATCTGATGTTGAAATTCTGATAATTCTATCATCGCTAAAACCCGCTATTTTCTTCCAGAAATTGAAGGCTTCATCATCTTCATGAAAAACTGTTACGTAAAGTCTATTTTTATCTAAACCAAAATCTTTAGTGATTAAATTCCATGCAAGTTCAATTCCTCTTTCTTTAAAATAGTCCCCAAAAGAAAAATTTCCCAACATTTCAAAAAAAGTATGATGTCTTGGAGTGTAACCAACATTTTCTAAATCATTATGTTTACCTCCTGCTCTGACACATTTTTGAGAAGTGGTTGCTCTTTGATAATCTCTTTTTTCTAAACCAGTAAATACGTTCTTGAACTGAACCATTCCAGAATTAGCAAACATTAATGTCGGATCATTATTTGGAACTAAATTACTGGAATCAACAATCTTATGATCATTCTTTTCAAAATATTTTAAGAACGTACTTCTTATTTCATTTAATGATTTATCCGCCATACTTTAAAATACAGCTTTTTTATTCTATGTCTAGTTAGGGATAAAGGGGGAAAGGCGCTTATAATAAGCGCCTTTTATAATTTAAAGATGACCTTTAATTTTAGTTCTTTTTAGAAGGAGTAGCTTCTTTTGCAGCCTCTTCTTTTTCTGCTACTTTCTTCTCTTTTTCAATTTTTTCAGGACTTAATGGATTTCCTTCAATTTTCTTTGAAATCACACCTGCTTTTTCTCTAATCGCCATTTCTATTTCTGCAGCAACTTTAGGATTTTGAGCAAGGTAAGTTTTTGCGTTTTCTCTACCTTGACCTATTTTTTCACCTTTATAAGCATACCATGCTCCTGATTTTTCAATAATGTCAGCTTTAGCACCTAGATCAACTAACTCACCCATTTTACTAATTCCTCTGCCATACATTAAGTCAAACTCAACAACTTTAAATGGTGGTGCAACTTTATTCTTAACCACTTTTACTCTTGTAGTATTTCCGATAATTTCGTCTTTATCCTTGATAGCACCAATTCTTCTAATATCCATTCTTACAGATGAATAAAACTTTAACGCATTTCCACCTGATGTTGTTTCTGGGCTTCCAAACATAACTCCAATTTTCATTCTAATTTGGTTAATGAAAATCATCATTGTGTTTGTATTTGAAATTGAACCAGTTAATTTTCTTAAAGCCTGACTCATTAATCTTGATTGAAGACCAACATGATGATCACCCATCTCACCTTCAATTTCAGCTTTTGGGGTTAAAGCTGCAACAGAGTCAATTACAATAACTGAAATAGAGCCTGATTTTACTAACGTATCAGCAATTTCTAAAGCTTGCTCACCTGCATCTGGTTGAGAAATTAAAAGCTCTTCAGTATTCACTCCTAATTTTTTTGCATAGACTGGATCTAAAGCATGCTCCGCATCAACAAATGCACAAATTCCACCCGCCTTTTGAGCTTCAGCAACTACTTGTAATGCTAATGTTGTTTTTCCAGAACTCTCTGGTCCATAAACTTCAATAATTCTTCCTTTAGGTAAACCACCTATTCCTAAAGCTAAATCTAAACTTAAAGAACCTGTAGATATCGACTCGATATCCATCGCTCTTTTTTCGCCCAGCTTCATAACTGAACCTTTTCCAAAATTGTCAGTTATCTGGCTAATCGCAGCATCTAATGCTTTGTTTTTTTCTTTAATATCCAATTCTTGATCTTTCGTAGATTTAACTACTTTTAAGTTATTTTTTGTCATTTTTTGCCTCTTTTCTTGCTTTTTTTAACACTCGAATCATAAAATAAATGTACACATTTTGTTCTCATTGGCAAGATATTTTATTTTTCCTCAAAAAACCAATAATTATCTTATTTTTAGATAATCGCTGTTTAGCAATCCTAAGGACTTTAACAAATTAAACTGGGATAAAATGTAATTTCTCTCAGAGTCTGCCAAAGAGATTTGAGCGTTCAAAAGTAATGAGTTGGATTGAATGACCTCTAAAGTTGTTCTTCCTGCCCCACTATTATATTCAGCAGCAATTCCCTCATTGGCAATTTCAGCTGCTTTAACTTGGGATTGAACAGAATTAAGTAAACTTCTATTAGATTGATAATTAGACCAGGCGCTAGCTACATCAGTTTGATTTTGTTTAACGGCACTATCTAAAATCAATCTTTTTCTATTTTCTAAACTTTGATTTTTTTTATATTTAGCAATGTTTTTACCACCTGAAAAAAAAGGCCACGAAACAGTTGCTTTAACAGTATCTTTTTCTCTCTCATCATATGTTGTATTTAAATCTTCAGTATATGATCTTTCAAAAGATAATTTCGCAGTAGGTGCTAAATCAGATTTAGCTATTGATTTATCTTTAATAGATTGTTCGTACTCTAATTTTGCAATTATTAAATCAGGATTATTTTTCTTTGAAAGCTCAATTGCTGAATTAAGATCTCCTGGAAGTTCATAATTAATAATTGAACTTTTATCTAATGATTGCACATCATTAATGCTACCTATGATATTTTCATAATTTAATTTGCTGGTTAATAAATCATTTTGTGCCTTGATAAATTGTGCCTCAGCGCCTGCTAAAGAGGACTCTGATTGAGAAACATCTGATAAAGAAATTTGACCTCTACTAAGTCTAATTCTATCAGTTTCTACTTGTCTGCTTAAAAGCTCAACGTTTGCTCTATTAATTTCTAACTTTTCATTTGCTGAAATTAGCCCCGTATAAGCCTCTGTAGTTTTATATAAGATATCTTGTTCTTTTTTTAATAATTTCGCTTTTGCAAGATCAATACCTATCTTATTTTTTGCAAGATCTGCACCTCTACCAAAATCTATTAGAGTTTGAGTAATTGAAACTGATCTTGTTGAAGGATCCACATCACTAATTGTGGCATCTCCCCCACTTTGATTAGTAAGTTTGTTAGTTTCTTCCTGACTTTTGGTTCCCTCAAGAGTAATCGTTGGTAAATAAGATCCTCTTGCAACATTTAGATCTTGTTCAGAAACATTAATATTTTCCCTTTCGGCGTTAAGCTCTGAATTATTTTTATAGGCTTTCGATAAAGCACTAGAAAAAGTTTCTGCGTTAACTTTGGAAAATAAAAGGAATGTTCCAAAAAAAATTAAAATTATTTTTTTCATTTATTTTTATATACTGCAGATTTGATCTGATGGTTACTATTTAGATTAAAAATTATAGATGCATATTTTGGCATATTTTTAAACATATTCTGGGTTATTCTTTGATATGTCTGCATAAAATTGATGACATCTCCTCTGCTCATTATTTTTAAATTCGATTTTACTTTACTTTTCACCCAAAGTTTTCTTTCTTGTTTTAGTCTCCATTTTTGAAGTAAACTAAAATTTTTCGCTCTTAAATAAATTAAACAATTAAGTTGGGAATATAAGTTTTTGTATTTTGATTTCAATTGCTGGTTCACGTATTTTCTCCAAATTTGTCTTTGATCTTTGGCTTTTTCCAGAGAATTGATGTTTTTCTTTAAAGTATTATTTTTTTCTGATTTTGCACCAACACACCAACCTTCGAAAATAATTACATCAGGTCTAACTTTTAAGTCATACCAATTCTTTTTGTGAAATCGGTCATCTATTGCTTTGTTAAATGTTGGCAATTTCAGTCTTTTAAATTTTCTACTTTTTGCCTTTCTAAAAAAACTTAACATCATATTAATATCATGTGTTCCTGGTACCCCTCTAGTTAAAAGCATTGGGTGTATTTTATTAGATAAATTTATTCTCTCTTTTCTAGTTTTATAAAAATCATCTATAGAAATTCTAAAAACCTTTAATTTAAAGTACTTTGTTAAAATAATTTTTATGAGTGAACTAATTGTGGTTTTGCCTGTGCCTTGACCTCCTGCTAAACCGACAAAATAAGGTCTTTTTTTATCAGCTTTTTTACTAATCCAAAAACATAATGGAACTAAGAAAGATTTTATCATTCTTTCTTTATTCTTAAATCTATCTGCTTTTGTTTCTTGGGATTTAATAAACTTTAAACAATCTTTTTTTACCTTACTAAAGCATAAGCTGAATTGTTGCATGAAAATTATTTTTTATCCAATGGATGATTTTGACCATCGTTTACAGGAACTTCTTTCATATCAAAAGTATTTATTTCATCAATACAACCAACATTAAATCCTGTCATGGCTGGATTGATCCTTGGATTATGATGTGTGTAAATCCCACAGTCAGAACAAAAGTAATGTTTAGCTACTTTTGAATGAAATTGATACAGTTTTAACTTATCTTCACCTTTAGTAATTTTGAAATCTTCATTTTTTACCATCGACATAATTGCTCCTTTTCTTTTACAAATAGAACAATTACATTTTATTACTTTAGCTAAATCTCCATCTAAATTAATTTCTGCTTCTACAGCTCCGCAATGGCAAACTAATTTTTTCATTTATAAATCTATCCTATACATTACTTCATTTCTTTTTAACATTGGTAAAGTAAATGGTGAATTATACGATGCTCTTATCGGAGGACTTAAAATAATAATATTATCTTGTTTTAGCTGTTTTTCTAAGATGTCTTTATTTTTTAAAAAGTTTTGATCTGAAGATCTTCCGGAATATTTAATAACAGCAAAGTACCCACCTTCTATAGTTAAAACCTTTATTTCTGAATTAGATGGCTTTGGCGTATTTTCTTTATTAAATTTTGAAGGTAGATAAAATTGCATTGTCATATTTCCATTCTTGACTTCTTGAGTAACAGGAACTGTCATCTTAATTTCTTTTTTCTCCTCATTATTTCCTGATATATAATTAAACAGTTTTCTAAAACCATTACCTTGTGTGGAATTTGTTTCAATGACTAAACGATCAGAATATTTTCTAATTTCATATCCTTTATTTTCTTTTACTATTTCATAATTTGCTTCCTCGTATGCCATAAGTTGAGAATTTAAAGTTAGTATTGAAATTAAAATTATTAAAATTCCTCTCATTTGATATCCAATTAAACTATCCTTGGTTAAAGTTATCCACAAGCATACAAAATATAGTTTCGATGTTCACGTTTTGATTCAGTTTTGATTCAATTACGGACTCAAAATACAACCTATTGACTGCATTGTATAACTGCGCTACAAATAAGAACAAAACAAGAACATGAAGCTGACTATTCCTTATTATCTACATAAAGCTGGCGCTGGTTTTCCATCGCCTGCCACTGATTATATCGAGGAAGATATAGATCTAAACATGCATTTAATCAAAAATGTTCCTGCCACTTTTATCATCCGAGTACAGGGAAAATCTATGGTCGATGTTGGGATTAATGATGGGGATTTATTAGTTGTCGATAAAAGTTTAAAACCAAAAAACTTTTCAACCGTTATTGCAAATGTTCATGACGAGCTTGTAGTTAAAACTTTGGTTCAAGAAAGAGATAAAAAATTTCTATCCTCAGGCTCTAAAGATTTTTCTAATAGAATTTTGATTAACGAAGAAGAAGACGTCTTTATTTGGGGGGTTGTGACTTATGTCATCCATTCAACGTACTAAAAAAATAGGCTTAGTTGATTGTAATTCTTTCTATGTTTCATGTGAAAGATTATTTAATCCAAGAATAAGAAAAAAACCTGTAGTTGTACTATCAAATAATGATGGTTGTATTATTTCTAGATCCAATGAAGCAAAAGCTTTGGGGATTAAAATGGGTGAACCTTATTTTAAAGCAAAAGATATTATTGTTAAAAATAAAGTTGAGGTTTTTTCATCAAATTATTCTTTATATGGTGATTTATCTAGAAGAGTAATGAGAACACTTAAAAGATTTAATGCTGAAATCGAAGTATATTCTATCGATGAAGCATTTATAGATTTATCCAATTTTCCAGATTCTGAAGTTGAAAAAGTTGGTAGAGAAATTAGAGAAACAGTTTTGCAATGGACTGGTATTCCAACCAGTATCGGTATTGCTAAAACTAAAACTTTGAGCAAAGTTGCAAATCATATTGCTAAGAAAAAACAATCAGGAGTAACTAGTTTAATTGGGATTGAGAATTTAGACCCTATTTTAGAAAAAGTTGAAATAAATGATGTATGGGGTGTTGGCAGGCAACTGACAAAATTCTATCAAAAAAATGGTATCTATAATGCTAAGCAACTTAAGAATAAATCCAATACCTGGATTAAAAAATGTTCTAACGTTTTAAGCTCTAGAACTGCAATGGAACTTAGAGGAATACCTTGTATCAATTTAGAAACTACTCACACTAAAAGAAAGAGCTGTGTAGTTTCAAGATCATTTGGTAAAAGAATCGAAAAATTTCAAGAACTAAAAGAAGCAGTTGCCAACTATTGTTTAAATGCATCTGAAAAAATTAGATCAGAATCTTTAGTTGCAAAAGCAATTACAGTTTTCGTTCGAACCAGTCCTTTTCAAAGAGACTATGGTTATTATTCAAATGCTAAAACAATTGATTTTCCTATTGCAACAAACAATAGTATTGAAACTGTTAAGACTGCAGTTTCAATTTTAGAAAGCATTTTTAAAAATGGTTATCGTTATCAAAAAGCAGGTGTGATGCTGACAGGACTACGTAATGACGATGGCAGAAAAAATTTATTTTCATCTGAAAAAGATGAAAAAATAAAAAGTTTAATGCGGTCAATAGATAACACTAATTATAGATATGGTAGATCCACTTTGAGTCTTGCAAGTGCTGGAGTTCATAAAAAATGGAATATGCGAAGACAATATTCTTCTAAAATAGATACGGCTGATTTTTATTGTCTACCAACGATAAGAGCTTAAACAATTAATTTTGAATTAATTTTAAAAGTTTTTCTTTACTGCTTGTTCTAAAAAGATTGTCATAGTAAACAACTTGAGTTGGGTAATCTCCATGTACTTCATCGTTCCATCTACTAATCCAGCTATGATAAATTCCAAATTTATTAAAAAATTTGCCACCATAACCCGTCCTACCTTTGTAATCATTATAGAGTACATCATCCACATACATCTTAATAAATCCTTTGTCTGGATCTTTAGACATTTTGGTATGAAATATAATAGTTGTCCACTTGCCCCTCATGTCATCAATCTTTAAATGCTTGTAAATCAATCCTTGAGAGTCCATTCCATTTACAGCAAAATATCTCGGTTCTAAATTACCTCTTTTAACTCTAAGCATCATCCTAGGATGTCTTTGTTGATTGGTATTTCCCCATTCATAAATCTGAAAAAGAGAGGTGCTAACAGGTTCAACTGTTTTAAAATCTTTAGGTATAAAAATACTTACTGAGATCCATTTCTCACCAGTATATCTAGGTTTTGCAGAATACTCACTTCTTGCTCGATCTCCTCCGCCATGTCCAACCACAGCATCTCTACCATTATTTGTACAATCAGAATAATCACCATCTTGATCCCTGCCACAATCTCTAGGTAACAATGTTATCTTCCAAGCTTTTTCCCCTAAGGCTGGAGAGGTGACAGTTTCTCTAAACTTAGAAAGCTTCTTACCTTTTGCTACACTTTTTTTCCATTGAAGATTTGTAATTTCTTTTGCATCAGCTTTGTTTAGAAAATTCGATGATCCTAAAAAAATTATACTTATAAAAATTGTAACAAAAATTTTTTTCATAAAACTTATTTAATATTTTCTATATCGTTTATGTTAGATAAAGCTTTCTCAAATTCAGCCATATTTTCTCTTAAAGCTAAATTAGAAATTGAGTAGACAGCTATCAATAAAAACACCAAGGGCAATGCTGTCACCACAGAGGCATTACTCTTGATAAATAAGATATATAAAATAACAAATAAACCTGAACGAATTAAAAATGTTTTTCTAAAAACACTCATGATTGAAAGCGAATGCTTTACTAAATTAAAAAAACTCATTTTTGATGGACCAAAATATCTAGTGCCTCTTATAGATGGTATTGGTAATAAATTATTTTCAATTTTTTTTAATGATCCGGAAAAACTATTCCAGGTAGCTTTTTCTTTGATCATTTTTTCAATTGTACTTTTTGGTAGGCATGTATAGTTTCCAAATTTAATTGATTTACCAGTAAAAGTTAGTGTTATCAATTTATGCAGTTGATAACAAATTTTAAAAATTAATTTTTCTGATCTTTTTACTCTCTCACCAACTATTGGATTATTATTTAAATTTTCTATTTGATTGATAAATTCTTTAATTTCCTCTGGTCTATCTTCGCCGTCACCATCCATTGGAATTACATAATCAAAGTCTTCTTTTTCAGAGATATATTTCAATCCAGTTGCAATACATCTGGCGTGACCTTGATTAATTTTCATATTTAAAATTTTTATAGATTGGATATTATTAAAATCCTTTTGCTCTTCTTGACGATCATGTGTTGAAGCATCATTAACAATAATCACAGAGATTTCGTGATCTAAATCTGAAATATTATTATCAATTTCATCCAGCAATTTAGAAGCTGATTGCCAGTCGTTATAAATAGGAACTAAAATTTTAATTTTCATTTAAAATATTAATACCTTCCCAAACAAACATCACCTACACAAATAAATTGTGATGAATTATTGAGTATCTCTTTATTATTAAACCCCTCCCACTTTGGTCTTGATTTTAAGTGATATGAAAGGTTCCCAGCTTTCCACTCATCACCGGTTACAAATTGAATTTCTTTATCAAAATCTTGATCCCAAACATATTGAATTTTCATTGCGATTTCTTTTCCAGGGTAATCCGTTCGCTTATCTGACTGCGATATTGAAACATAAGAATAAAGAATAGGCGATAAAAAAAATAGAAATAGAAATCCATAAAGAAACGAATTTAATTTTTTTAAATTAATTTGTGATTTTAAAAGATATAAAAATAACACTCCAAAAAATAAATAAAAAGGCGTCATCCACATTGTTCTTATTTTTGAGCCAGTAATCAATGATGTCAGAAACATTAAGACAATAGGCATAAAGTTAATAAATAGTAGAAACATTAATTTTTTATCGTTTACATTTAGCTTAAATTTTATCTTTTTAGTGAGTAACCAGATCAAAAAGAAGAAAGGAACCAGTATACCAATTTGTTTTGATAAAAATAATACTGGATTACTAATGTGATCTAAAATACTAGAACTTTCTAATCCTGTTCGGTTTAATCCATACGTTATCGTTATAAAATCATTATCAAAGAGCCAAATTAAATGAGGAACTAATAAAACTAAAAAGACCTCAATTGTTATCAAATATTTAAAATCAAATTTTTTAGTTTTTTTAAAAAAAATTAAATAAATGAACAATAAATCGATTGATATTAAAAGGTAGAGAAACAAGTATTTAGATAAAAAGCCAACCGCACCAAATAAGCCAACTAGAAAACAATCTGAAAATTTTATTTCCTGTGATGAATAAATTTTCCATGAATAATAAACAACTAATGACCAAAATGGTAATTGGCAAACATTTACATTAAATTCAGGAGTGGTGAAATTATAGAAATAGATAGAAACTAATAATAAAACAGAAATTAAGCTTAATTTTAAATCTCTAAAAATTTCAAAAGCAAATTTAAATACGTAATAAAAAGCAATTATCACGAATATTTGGCTTAATAAATAATAAACCCAATCTTGAGAACCAAAAATTTGAAAAAATACCTCAGGAAAAAATGCACTCATGGGTGGATGTTTATTAAACCCCCAATCTAAATTACTTCCCCATGCTAAGGCTTCAATTGTATCTAATGGTAAATTTTTATTTGTTAATGAGGGAATCAGTGTCCAAATTATTAAATGTGACAATACAAAAATAAAAAATATATTATTAATATTTCTATTTAAGACATTCATAAGTAAATATTTACAATAATTAACGTTGCTTGACACCCCTATTTTGCTGAATATACTCCCTCGAATTCAAATTGAAAGATGCCTAAAACAAGCAAAGTTAAAAAAAAGGTTACTAAAGCTAAAACTAAAACTGTAACTAAAGCAAAACCTAAGACCATCAGTAAACCAAAAGAAATTAGCAAGGGACCTATTAAAATTTCTAAAACATATATTCCAAAAGAAACTGAAAAATATATGTGCGAAAAACATAAGGTTTTCTTTAGAATGAAATTACAAGAATGGAAAAAAGAGCTGGTTAGAGCAAATAATGAAGCTCTGTATAATGGCAGTATGGATGATAATAGTATTTCAGCCGATATTGTCGATCAAGCAAGTTCTTACACAGATAAAAATGTTGAAATGAAAGCAATCAATAGACAAATTAAACTGATTTCAGAGATTGATAAAGCTTTAGCTAGAATAAGAGAAGATACTTATGGATTTTGTCTAGATACTGCAGAACCAATAGGGCTAAAAAGACTCATGGCAAGACCTGTTGCAAAATATACTATAGCTGCACAAGAAAAACATGAAAAGGATGAAAAAGTTCATGCCGACGACTAAAAAAAAGAAAAGTAAGAAAGTTCATAACCCAATTACTTATAATTTTACCAAAAAATATATTTACTATTATTATGGTTTTTTTTGGGTTCTGTTATTATTATTCGTATTCATTAATTAAATGAACCAAAAATTAATTTTAATAATTATTGCAATTGTAGCTATAGAACTATCTGGTCACGGAATTTTTGCTTCACTATTTAGATTAATTAGTTCAATGAACTAGGGCTTCGGTGGAACTTCATCTTTATTCATAAATTTAAAACCCTTCTTCACCGCTTCTCTTTCAGATATCTCAACATACCATCTAGTGAGATTTTTATAATTTTTAAGACCGATGTCATGCCACTCATGTCGTGCTATCCAAGGAAAAGTTCCTATGTCAGCAATTGTATAATTTTCTCCAGCTAGAAATCTTGATTTAGATAATCTTTCGTCTAATTCCTCATATATCCTTTTAGATATCTTGAAGTATCTTTCTTCGCCAAACTGACTTTTGCCAGGATTGTAATGATGAAATTGATGATGTTGTCCTAACATGGGTCCAACATAACCCATCTGCGCCATCAACCATTGGTTTATCTCTAATCGATCTTTTGTGTCATAAAATTTTCCACTTTGCTCAGCTAAATACATTAAAATTGCACCTGACTCGAAAATATTCTTGTTATTATCCTGATCAATAATCACTGGTATTTTACTTAATGGACTTATCTTTTTAAATTTAGGTTTAAATTGATCACCTTTGTTGAGATCTATATTAATTACTTTGTATTCATAACCAATCTCCTCAAGCATGATACTTATTTTTTTTCCGTTAGGAGTATTAGCAGAATAAAGTTCAATCACCTTTTACACCAAGACGCTTTTTAATGGTTTTTGATGAAGTGGTAAATTCAAATCGATATTTTTCATTAGGTCTTGCTAATTTAAAACAAGCTCTTGCAGCTAAAGCACCTTCATGAAAACCAGATAAGATTAATTTTAATTTGCCAGGGTAATTACAAATATCCCCTATTGCATAAATTCCTTTTTGATTGGTTTCAAATTTTTCTGTATCTACTTCAATTGTTTTTTTATCAATATTTAGACCCCAATTTGCTATTGGTCCAAGTTGCATAATTAAACCAAAAAAACCTAATACATAATCTGTTTTTAAATTCTTAATCTCATTGTTATCATGTTTAATATCAATACTTTCTAAATTTTTGTCTCCCTTAACAGAAGCCATTTGATATTGAGTAAATAAATTTATTTTTCCATCTTTTGCAAGTTGATGCACTTTATCTATTGTAGCTTGTGCACCTCTAAATTCATCTCTTCTATGTATTAAATTAACACTACATTCTTTTGATAATTCAACAGCCCAATCTAATGCGCTGTCTCCGCCACCAAAAATTGAAACAGTTTTACCGGTGAATATCTTTTTATCTTTTACCGAGTAAAATAAAGATTTATTTTCAAATTTTTCACACTCTTTTGGAGAAAACTTTCTTGGTTCAAATGAACCAACACCACCAGCAATTATAACATTGGGTGTTGAAAAAGATGTGCCATTATTAGTTTTCACTAACCAATTATCATTTTCTTTTTTAACTTCTTCTACTCTTTCGTTTAAATGAAATTTAATATCAAATGGTTTTAATTGATTGATTAAGTTATTTGTTAATTCTTCCCCCGTGCATTCAGGCACAGCAGGTATATCATAAATTGGTTTATCTGGATAAAGTTCAATGCATTGACCACCAATTTTATCTAAATTATCAACCACTTCACAATTAAGACCAATCAATTTTAATTGATGCGCAGTAAATAAACCTGTTGGACCTGCACCAATTATTAATGCATCTGTTTTAATCATTTAAGCTTGCTTTGATGGAATATTTACTTCAAGACCATCTATTTCATCTGAGACTACAATTTGACAACTCAGTCTACTATTTGTTTTGGGTTCAAATGCCATATCTAACATATCTTCTTCACCATCTTCTTTTTTTGGTATTTTATTAAACCAATCTTCTTTGACATAAACATGGCAAGTTGCACAAGCCATTCCTCCACCACAATCAGCGTCAATTCCTGGAATATCATTTTGTACAGCCCCTTCCATAACAGTCAGGCCATTTTGAACTTCAACTTCGTGCTTTTGATTGTCGTGGGTGATGTAGGTAATTTTTGCCATTGGATTAGATATAAGTATGAAAAAAAATAGGGCAAGTATGTAAAAACATACTCGCCCTATAAATTTATTTTAAAGCGTAGTTATCTTGCTCTTGCACCAGCTGAACTTACTGCAGCAGCCCAGATTACTAGACCAAATGCAATTTTGTTAATAAAGTCAGCTAAGTTGTAAATCACGTTTAGTGAGTCAGCGTCTACTCCACCTGTTAGGTAACCAAAAACGTAACCTAACGGATAAATAGCCCATCCTACTGTTACGATCATTCTCATTGCACCAAAAGCAGTAACAAGTGCTTTGTTTCCACTCTTAGCAGCAGCTTTTCCAGCTTCACCTGAGAATATTTCATATAGAATGTATATCCAACCTGCCATACCGATTACGAAACCAAGTGTAGCGTTGATATATCCAGCTTCTCCTAAATATCCACCGATTAACATTACTAATGAACCGATTAACAATCTCCAGAACATTCCAGAGTTTGCTTTTCTAATAGCAGCTAGAATTAAGTAGAACTCTATCATCTGTAATGGCACAGTAATTAACCAGTCAATATATCTATATACTGTCGGTGAATCACCAGTAGTCACCCACACATCCCTCATGTACATGTAATGGATGAATGCAATACCAGTTACAAGACCAGCTACAGTTACTGACGTTTTCCAGCCAGCAGCTACTGTACCTCTCTCCATGAAGAAGAAAGCAGTTGCAGCCAACATACCCATTGAAATTATCCAGAAAGATATCCCAACAAAGTCATCTTGAGCTAACATAGTGGTCGCTGCGTTTGCAACACCTGTAATACCGATAAGGGCAACAGCTGCTAATGCAAACATTTTAAGTTTTTTCATAAAAAACTCCCTCTTTAGTTAGTTTTTATTAGTTTATATAAACCAAGCATAGATCTCTCTAAGCAAAAGTTGAGGTTAATTACCAAATTAAAACACTTTATGGAAGGATTTAATTGTCATTAATTTACATTGATTTTACTTGTTTTTTAAAATTAAATACAATTTGTGATTTAAAAACCACAACAAAATATAACAACGAATCAAAATTACTATGTCAGACAAATTCAGCAAAATTTATGATCTTTCTATCAAAGATCCTGAAAAATTTTGGCAAGAGGCTGCAGAAGACATCTTTTGGTTTAAGAAACCCACAAAAATTTTAAATAAATCTAATCCCCCTTTTTACAAATGGTACGAAGATGGGATGACCAATACATGTTACAACGCCTTAGATTTTCATATTGACCAAGGCAAAGGTAGTAAAACTGCTTTAATTTATGATAGTCCCATTACGGGAAACAAAAGTAAGTTCACTTACGAAGAATTGAGATCAAAAGTTTCGAAATTTGCAGGCGCACTAAAGGATCAAGGCGTCAACAAAGGGGATCGAGTTATAATTTATATGCCAATGATCCCTGAAGCAGTAGTTGCAATGCTAGCTTGTGCAAGAATTGGTGCCATACACTCAGTTGTGTTTGGCGGTTTTGCTTCAAATGAACTTGCAAGCAGAATTGACGATAGTAAAGCCAAACTCTTAGTGACTGCTTCATGTGGTTTTGAACCTGGACGAACTGTTGAATACAAACCTCTGGTAGATGAGGCAATTAAACAAGCTCAACATAAAATTAGTAAGATGATTTTATTTCAAAGAAAAGATCACGAAGTGAAATTAAATGCCCCAATGGAGATTAGTTGGGATGAAGCACATGCTAATGCTAAAGATACTGATTGTGTTGAGATGAATTCAAACGAATTTGCTTACATACTTTACACATCAGGTACTACTGGAACTCCAAAAGGTATCGTTAGAGATATTGGTGGCCACATCGTTGCATTAAAATGGACAATGAAAAATATTTATAACATTGATGCAGATGATATTTGGTGGTCAGCAAGTGATATTGGTTGGATTGTTGGACATTCCTATATCGTTTATGCTCCACTATTCAAAGGGTGTACGACTGTATTGTTTGAAGGTAAACCTGTGGGTACACCTGATGCTGGAGCGTTCTGGAAAATAATTTCTGACTATAAAGTTAAATCTTTATTCACCGCACCAACAGCTTTTCGAGCAATTAAAAAAGAGGATCCTGAGGGAAAATTCTTTTCTAAATATGATTTAAGTAAATTTGAAAGTTTATTTCTTGCAGGAGAACGTGCAGATCCTGATACAATTAAATGGGCAGAAAATTTATTGAAAGTTCCAATAATTGATCACTGGTGGCAAACTGAAACAAGTTGGGCGATTAGTTCAAATTGTACTGGTATTGAAATGATGAAAACAAAATATGGCTCAGCTTGTAAAGCTGTGCCTGGTTATGATGTTAAAATTATAAGATCAGACCAAACGTTAGCAAAGCCAAATGAGATGGGAGATATTGTAGTAAAATTACCTTTACCTCCAGGAACTTTTCCAACTCTGTGGAATGCAGATCAAAGATATAAAGAGAATTATATGTCAAATTATGAAGGTTATTACCAAACTTATGATGCGGGTCACATTGATGAAGATGGATACATCTGGATTATGTCTAGAACTGATGACATTATTAATGTTGCAGGTCACAGATTATCTACTGGTGCAATAGAGGAAGTCTTATCAGAACATCAGTCAGTTGCAGAGTGTGCGGTCCTTGGAATCGCTGACAAATTAAAAGGTCAGTTACCTATCGGATTAATTGTTTTAAAAGCAGGAGTAGATAAAGATAATGAGACAATTTCTAAAGAATGTGTTCAAATGGTGAGAGATAAAATAGGACCAGTAGCTGCTTTTAAAGTTGCAATAGTTATAAAAAGACTTCCAAAAACAAGATCAGGTAAAATTTTACGAGGAACAATAAGAAAAATTGCTGATAGTGTTGAATATAAAATGCCTCCAACCATTGATGATCCAGCAATTTTAGATGAGATCAAAGAGGATTTAATCAAAAACAATATACTAAAAAGTGCTTAAAGTTTATTTATTTTTAATCGGTGCGATTTTTTGTGAAGTAGCCGGTACCATGCTATTACCAGTTTCACAAAACTTTACCAAATTAATTCCTACAAGTTTTCTTGCCATATTTTATTTAACTGCTTTTTATCTACTAACTTTTGTGGTGAACAAGCTACCAATAGCAATAGTTTATGCTACATGGAGTGGTCTTGGCATATTTACGATTGCAATATTAGGTTACATTTTTTTTAAGCAAACTTTATCTTGGCAGGCAATATTGGGATTATTTTTAATTGTAATTGGAGTAGTGTTAGTAAATAGTTATACAATAAAACTTAATTAAACTCTAATGGGATTCCTTCTGGATCTCCTAAAATTTTTCCATCTTTCATTTTTGTTTTACCAGCAATAATAGTGGCTACAGGTATTCCTTTAAACTCAACATCATTAAAAGGTGACCAGCCACATTTACTTTCAATATTTTCATTTTTAATCACAATCTTTTTATTCATATCGACAATCGTGAAATCAGCATCATAACCCTCTTTAATAAATCCTTTATTCTTGATGCCAAAAATTTTAATTGGATTTTCACACACTAAATTCATTAATTGATTAAGTGATAATTTTCCATCATTAATATGGTTTAACATCACTGGCATTAATGTTTGAACACCTGGCATACCTGAAGGTGAATTAGGATATTCTTTATCTTTGCTTGCCTTTAAATGAGGTGCATGGTCTGACCCAATAGTGTCATTAATATTATTTTTTACAGCATACCATAATCGATCGTAATGAGATTTGTCTCTGATAGGCGGGTTCATTTGCGCATACGTTCCAAGTTTATCATAACAATCTGGTGCATAGATTGTTAAATGTTGTGGGGTGATTTCAAAAGTAATATTGCCTTTGTGCTGTGATAAAAAATCTATTTCTTGTTTTGTTGTTATATGAAGAACATGAGCTCTCTTATTATATTTTTTAGCAATTCTTATAATTCTTCTAGTTGAGGAAATAGCACACTCCTCACTCCGCCAAACAGGATGGGAGTGAACATCTCCTTTTTTAATTAATTTTTTATTCCTATTTAGAATTTCCTCATCTTCCGAATGAACCGCAACAATTTTTGAGCAATGTTGAAAGACTTTATCGATATCCTCTTCAAGGGCTACTAAAAGATTACCTGTAGATGAACCCACAAATAATTTAATACCACAGCATCCCTCTAAATCTTTCAGCTCTGCTAGTTGATTAACATTTTCTGCTGTTGCACCAAAATAGAAAGCGTAATTGCAATACATTCTATTTTTTGCGAGATCTAATTTTCTTTGAAATTCCTTAATATTGGATGTGGGTGGATTGGTATTTGGCATTTCAAATACTGCAGTGATACCTCCTGCGACTGCAGCTCTACTTCCAGAATGAAGATCCTCTGTGTCTGTTGAGCCAGGTTCTCTAAAATGGGTTTGGGTATCTATACATCCTGGTAAAACTAACAAATCTTTAGCATCAAAAGTCTCTTTAGCATCAGATGAGATTTCACCAATCTTATCAATTTTACCACCCTTAACACCTACACTTACTTCTTTGAGATCACCATCAATATAGCATTTTCCATTTTTGATTATTAGATCTAACATTTGTGCGAAAAGTAATTATATTAAAATTAAATACTAATCAAATATGAATAATGATGTATATATATTAGATGATAGAGCCATACTTTATATTAATGGCTCTGATGCGAAAGATTTTTTACAAAATCTTATCAGCAATGATAT
>CACLEX010000016.1 GCA_902606065.1 uncultured Pelagibacteraceae bacterium | reverse complement strand
GCATTAGCTAAATTTTATATAATTGATTTTGCTCTTAAAGGAGCCAAAGATCCAGTTCATGAATTTATTAAAAGATTTAAAAAAAACACTTCATTTAAAGTTATTGTTAATGATATTAAAAAAATAAAAAGATTAAATTCAAAATTTCATCCTATCATTATTAAAAAGCTTGGTATGGCATGTAGTTATCCAGGAACTTTTAATAGTTCAATATATACAATAATTAATTCAAGAAATTATAAAGAAGCTATATTAAAAACAATAAAGGCAGGTGGTTGCAATTGCTCTAGAGCAAATTTTACTGGAGCATACTTCGCTGCATTAAAAGGATTAAATTCAATTCCAAATTCTTGGATAAAAAAAACAATTCCAGCAAAAAAGATTTTAAGTCAAAAATAATTATTTATTCAATCCTTCACAGAAAGATTTAATTCTCAACATAGCTTTTTTTAAATTATTCATTGACGTAGCATATGAAATTCTAAAATAACCATCTAAGCCAAAAGCTGATCCTTGAACGACAGCGACATTCTCTTTTTCAAGTAATTTTTGAACAAAATGAGTGTCTGTTTTTAATTTTGTTTTTTTATTTAATAATCCTTTACAACTTGGGAACACATAAAATGCACCATTAGGAGTCAAACAATTAATTCCTTTTATATTATTAAGACTTTTAACAACAAAATTTCTCCTCTCTTTAAATGCTTTTGCTCTAGTTTTTATAAAACCCTGCTTTCCATTTAATGCCTCAATTGCTGCTGCCTGACTTATTGAAGATGGATTTGAAGTAGATTGTGATTGAATTTTTCCAATTGCTTTAATTATTTCTTTAGGACCAGCAGCATAACCTATTCTCCATCCCGTCATTGCGTATGATTTACTTACTCCATTCATGGTAAGTGTCCTATCTTTCAATTTTGAAACTTGAGCTATCGTGAAAAAATTAAAGTTGTCATATCTAACATGCTCATAAATATCGTCACTTAAAATGAAAATTTTCTTATTTCGAATTAAAATCTTAGC
Source organism: uncultured Pelagibacteraceae bacterium (assembly GCA_902606065.1). Taxonomy (GTDB): domain Bacteria; phylum Pseudomonadota; class Alphaproteobacteria; order Pelagibacterales; family Pelagibacteraceae; genus Pelagibacter. The sequence goes on along the minus strand of CACLEX010000016.1, from coordinate 21,805 downwards.
TAAATCATAAATTTCTTTTTTTGAATACCCTGCTCCTGTTGGATTAGATGGAGAATTAAGAATTATCCATTTAGTTTTTTTAGATATTGCTTTTTTTAATTTTTTTGGAGTTAATTTAAAGCCCTCTGCTGCTGTACATTTTACTATTTTTGGTTTTCCGCCAGCTAATAAAACCATATCAGGGTATGATACCCAAAAAGGTGCCGGTATAATTACCTCGTCACCTTTATTAAGAGTTGCCATAAAAGCATTATAAAGAACTTGTTTACCGCCTGTGCCAACAGTTATTTGATCTAAGTTGAAGTTCAATCTATTTTCTCTTTTAAATTTTTTGATAATAGCTTTTTTAAGTTCAGGTGTGCCATCAACAGCAGTGTACTTTGTGTCCCCTCTTTTGATAGCTTTGATTGCTGCATTTTTTATATTTACTGGAGTATCAAAATCCGGCTCCCCAGCACCAAGACCTATTACATCTTTTCCAGCTGCTCTTAATTCTCTTGCTTTCTGAGTAACAGCAATTGTTGGGGATGGCTTAATTCTTTTTAAACTGTCTGATATTATGCTCATTGAAATATAAATTAATTCTACTACGTTCTTTAATATATGGAAAATACATATCAAGATTTAATTACGGATATTCAGAGTAAAAACCCAAAAATCAGTGGAAAACTTGAAGGTGGTAAAAAATTTAAAATTAAATCTGATTTTAAACCTGCAGGCGATCAACCAGAGGCAATAAAAAAATTAGTTAATGGGGCAAATAAAGAGGAATTTAACCAAGTATTACTCGGTGTGACCGGCTCGGGCAAAACATTTACAATGGCTAAAGTAATTGAGGCCACTAACAGACCAGCATTAATTTTAGCTCCTAATAAAACACTTGCTGCACAGCTATATGGTGAAATGAAAACTTTTTTTCCTGATAATGCTGTAGAATATTTTGTATCTTATTACGATTACTACACCCCAGAAGCTTATGTTCCTAGATCAGATACATACATTGAAAAAGAAGCATCGATAAATGAGCAAATAGACAGGATGAGACATTCCGCAACAAGATCTCTTTTGGAGAGAGATGATGTTTTAATTGTAGCCAGTGTGTCATGTATTTATGGGTTAGGATCCGTTGAAGCTTATAGTAAAATGACTTTAACACTTCAAAAAAATTATGATTACAACAGAGAACAAATAATTAAATCTTTAGTTGCATTACAATATAAAAGAAATGATCAAAATTTTTATAGAGGTACCTTTAGAGCTCGTGGTGAGTATTTAGAAATTTTTCCATCCCATCTAGAGGATCGAGCATGGAGATTAAGCTTATTTGGAGATAAACTTGAACAAATTGAAGAATTCGATCCATTAACTGGAGATAAAGTTAGGGACTTAAGTCTCGTAAAAGTCTACGCTAATAGTCATTATATCACTCCAAAACCCACCATTGAACAAGCGATAATAAATATAAAAAAAGAATTAGATATAACTCTAAAAAAACATAAAGCTGAAAATAAATTACTAGAGGCACAAAGATTAGAGGAAAGAACCAAATTTGACCTAGAAATGATTGAAGCAACTGGGTCATGTGCAGGGATAGAAAATTATTCTAGATTTTTATCAGGGAGAAAACCAGGGGAACCACCCCCTACACTCTTTGAATACTTTCCGGACAATACTTTGATTTTTGTCGATGAGTGTCACGTAACTGTTCCGCAACTAAATGGAATGTATAAAGGAGATAGATCAAGAAAAAGCACTTTAGCAGAATATGGTTTTAGACTTCCATCATGTATGGATAATAGGCCTCTTAAATTTGAAGAATGGGATTTAATGAGAACACAAACTGTATTTGTTTCTGCAACACCAGGACCTTGGGAATTAGAACAAACGAAAGGTAAATTTATCGACCAAGTCATAAGACCAACAGGCTTGATTGATCCACCTGTAGAAATAAGGCCTGCAAAAAACCAAGTTGATGATTTAATGCATGAGTGCAAAAAAGTGATTGAAAATAATCATAGAGTTTTGGTGACAACTCTTACAAAAAAGATGGCTGAAGATTTAACAGAGTATCTTCATGAAAATGGTGTAAAAGTGAGATATCTACATTCCGATATTGATACCCTTGAAAGAATAGAGATCATGAGAGATCTAAGAATGGGAGTTTTTGATGTTCTTGTAGGAATTAACTTATTAAGAGAAGGTTTAGATATCCCAGAATGTGCATTAGTTGGAATTTTAGATGCAGATAAAGAGGGTTTTTTAAGATCAGAAACTTCATTAATTCAAACTATAGGTAGGGCCGCTAGAAACGTTGATGGCAAAGTAATTCTTTATGCAGATAAAGAGACTAAAAGTATAAAAAAAGCAATTCAAGAAACTGAAAGAAGAAGAAAAATTCAATTAGATTATAATAAAAAAAATAAAATTAATGCAAAAACCGTAAAAAAGGAAATTAATGATATTTTAGAAAGTGTTTATGAAAAAGACTACGTTAAAATTAGCGAAGGTTCAAATGTTGGAGGGAATCTTAAAAAACATTTAAAAGCTTTAGACAAAAAAATGAAGGAAGCAGCGTCAAATTTAGAATTTGAAGAAGCAGCTAAAATTAGAGATGAAATTAGAAAATTAGAAAGTACAGAACTAGAGATCACACTAAATCCAAAAATAAGACAATATGATGTAAAAAATAAACTTTATCCGAAAGGTAGATCGACAATGGGAATGCCAGGAACTAAGGTTACTAAAAAAAAAGATAAAAAATGGAAGCACAGAGGATAATAATTACTGGTGGAGCAACTAGAATAGGTGCTGCAATAGCTGAAAAATTATCAGGACCGAGTAAACAAATTATAATTCATTATAATAAATCAAAAGCTAAAGCTGAAAATTTAAAAAAGAGACTTCAAAATTACGGGTCTAAAATTTATTTGGTAAAAGGAAATCTAAGTAAAGAAAAAGATGTTATGAAAATTATAAAGTTTGCTAAATCAAAATTAAAATATTTTGATTGTCTAATCAACAATGCGTCTTTATTCGAAAATGATAAACTAGAAAACTTTAGTTCTAAAAGTTGGGAAAATCACATTTCAACAAATCTTAAAGCCCCTGCCCTTTTATCAAAAGAATTCTCAAAAAATATAAGGGGAAAAAATAACAATATTATTAACATTATTGATCAACGAGTATTTAAATTAACACCATTTTTTTTTTCATACACAATAAGTAAAACTGGCTTATACACTTTGACCAAAACTAGCGCTATGAGCCTCTCACCAAATATAAGAGTTAATGGCATAGCGCCAGGACCCACAATCAAAAATAAGAGACAATCTGAAAAACATTTTAAAAAACAATATTTAGCAACACCTTTAAAAAAACAAGTTGATGTAAAAGAGATTTGTGATGCAGTTGACTTTTTTATTAAAAACAACTCTATTACGGGTCAAATTTTAGCAATCGATAGTGGACAAAGTCTAAACTGGCAAACACCAGATATAATGGGGGGGAAAGAATGAAAAAAATTTTAATGATTGTAATTTTTACCCTGATATCATGTGGCAATGTCTTTGCGAATGGAAAAATTTTAAAAAGTGGCTTTATTACTAAATCTGCCTCAGTAAATGAGAACATGAATATTAAAGACCCAAAAAATAAAATTATAATTATTTATAATCATGGACAAAATAAAAATGATAAAGGAATAAAGAATGAATGCATTTGGGTAAACCAAATAAGAAATCAAGCTTCACTAGTAGATCAGGAAGTTAATAACAAAAAAATTATGGTTTATAATTTTTGCACCAACGATTTAGCTGGAGACATGTCGCCAAAAAAATACTGGAAGTTTAAAGAACCTTATAAAGGTATACATAAATTAGATAAAAGAATTGAAAAAAATTTAGAGTTAGTGGATAAATTTGTAAAAATGGGTGTGCCTAGAAAACAAATTATTATATCGGGTCATTCTTGCGGAGGTCTTTTGACTTTAATGTTAATGGCTGAGAATCCTGAAAAAGTGGGAGGTGGTATATCATATATGCAAGCTTGTTATGGTAAACTCTCCTCAAAATATAAGGTAAAAAAAGTTGGTTCTGAGAAGGCACTAGCGAAATTTGCAAAAAAATATCCAGGGGGTGCTGAGCTAAGACAAAGACAGATTGATAATATAAAAAAATTAAACAATGTGCCTGTTCTTGCTTTTACACATCCAAAAGATAAGTATGAGGGTCTGCTATCTGATTGGTTAGAAGAAGTTGTGGGTGTCAAAAGAATAATCATTTCAGAGGATTATAAAATAAATGGAAAAACTTGTGTTATAAAAGGAGCTGACTCAGAATGGGAGGTTTCAGAAAGTAAAAATGCAGGTCATGTAATGAATCAGGGCCTTTGTTTTCAGTATTATAATCCTGTTATTCTAGATTATATTGCCTCAAGAATTAAATAATATGAAAAAAAATAATCTTAAAATTATTAAAATAGATAAGAATAAAGCTCTATTTAACTATGAGAAAAAAATTCTTATCAATGAATTAATTTTAGATTTAAAACTTGGATATTACGATTTCGAAAAAGAAAAACCTCAAAAAGTTAAATTTAGCCTTGAAATTGACTATCAAGATAAAAAGCCTTCAAATGACAAAGATATTAAATCCATTGTCAACTACAGCACAATTGTCAAATTAATTACAAAACTAGTAAAAAAGAAACATTATAATTTTTTAGAAACACTTGCGGAGTCTGTTTTTGATGAATTGTTTAAGGATAAAAGGATTGCAAAAATAATGCTCAAAATTGAAAAATTAGAAATTTTAAAACAATGCTCATCCGTTGGTATACAAATTACCAAAAAAAGAAGTCATGATAAGTTCTGAAATTGGAAAAGAAGTAATTAAAAAAGAACTACCATTAATACCGAAACTACCTGGTGTTTACCGCATGCTTAACGACAAAGGAGAAATTCTTTATGTTGGAAAAGCAAAAAATTTACCTAATAGACTTAAAAGTTATATTGCAGAAAAAAACCATATTATCAGAACGGAGAGAATGTTATCTCAAACAAAAAAACTTGAGATTACAACTACCTCGAATGAAAGCGAAGCTTTATTGCTTGAAGCCAACTTAATTAAAAAACACAAACCAAAATTTAATATTTTACTAAGAGATGATAAATCTTTTCCTTTTATATTTATTGGTAATAAAGACGTCTGGCCTCAGATAAGACGACACAGAGGAAAAAAAACCAAAGAAGGTTTTTATTTTGGTCCATTTGCATCTGCTGGCTCAGCAAATTGGACTATAAAGATGATACAAAAAATTTTCCATTTAAGAGTATGTGATGATACAGTTTTCAAAAATCGAGAACGCCCATGCATTCTTTATCAAATTAAAAGGTGTTCTGGACCTTGTGTTGGATATGTTGAAAAAGAGGACTATAAGAAAACTGTTGATGATGCGATAGAATTCGTTTCAGGAAAATCAAGAAAAATTCAAAAAAGTCTTTCAGATCAGATGGAAAAAGCTAGTGAAGATTTAGATTTTGAGAAAGCTGTAATTTTGAGAGATAGAATAAAATCATTAAATATTATTCAATCTTCCCAAAGAATCAATGAAGCAAATTTAATCGAGGCCGATGTGATTGCAGGTTATAAAGAGTCTGGAAAAACTTGTATTCAGGTTTTTTTTTATCGTTCAAAACAAAATTGGGGTAACCAGGCATTTTTTCCAAAACATGATCCAGATGAAAGTCTAAGTAACATACTTAATTCTTTTGTTTCACAATTTTATGAAAATAAAAGTGTGCCTTCGTCGATAATAATTTCCGAAGAAATAAAGGAAAAAAATCTGATTGAAAAAACTCTCTCTAAAAAAGAGGGTAAACAAGTAAACTTATCTGTAGCAAAAAAAGGGTCAAAACTAAAAGTTATCAATCAAGCAACCAAAAATGCAAAAGAAAGTTTAAATCGAAAACTTTATGAAAGTCAGAATAATAGAGAATTATTTGATTCAGTTGCGAGTAAATTTAATCTTGAGACTAATATAAATTTAGTAGAAGTTTATGATAATAGCCATATTCAAGGAACAAATAGTGTCGGGGCCTTAATCGCATTCGGTGAAGAAGGTTTTATTAAGAAAAGATATCGAAAATTTAACATTAAATCTAAAAAGAATGAGCAAGATGATTATGGAATGATGCGAGAAGTATTAAACAGAAGGTTTAAAAGAGCAATTCAAGAAAAAGATAATTATCTCTCCTTTCCTGATTTAGTAATAGTTGATGGCGGAAAAGGTCAATATTCTGTTGCAAGAGACTCTTTAAATGAATTAGGACTTCACGAAATACCGATTATTGCGATTGCTAAGGGAAAATTTAGAAACAGTGGTAATGAAACCTTTTTCCATAATGGCAAAGAATATAAGTTCAATAAAAATGACCCTACTCTTTTCTTTCTTCAAAGAATAAGAGATGAATCTCATCGTTTTGCGATTAGTGCTCATAGAGCAAAGAGAAAAAGAGGTATTAGTAAGTCTTTGTTAGACCAGATTGAGGGCATTGGATCTATCAGAAAAAGGGCTTTATTAAATCATTTTGGATCAGCTCGAGCAGTAGAGTCTGCAAGTCTAGATGAAATAAAATCAGTTGATGGTGTTGAGGAAAAAGTTGCAAAAAAGATATATAACTTCTTTCACGAATAGAGATTATGCTAAGAAAAATACCCAACATACTAACAGTAGGTAGAATTTTAATTGTACCCTTTTTTGTTTTAGCTTTCTATTTACCTGGATTTTATGGAGATCTTACTGCTTTAGTATTATTTATAATTGCATCGTTTACAGATTTTTTGGATGGAATGTTGGCTAGACTTCTTGGAGAAGAGTCTAAATTGGGAGAATTATTAGATCCAATAGCAGACAAAATTATTGTAGCTGCTGCACTAATTTTATTAGTTATGGATGGCACAATTAAGAATTATGAGGTTATTGCTGCAATTATAATTTTAACAAGAGAAATATTAATATCTGGTCTTAGGGAATTTTTAGCAAAAGGTAAAATTAAACTACCTGTCTCTAATCTAGCAAAATTAAAAACAGTTTTACAAATGGTCTCTATTGGTCTCTTACTTTCTGGAGATACAGGAAATAAAATCATCAATTTTCAAGACTATAATGCTCAAACTATTGGTATAATTTTATTATGGCTATCAGCAGCTTTGACTTTGTTCACGGGTTATGAGTACATACGTAAAGGAATAGACCACGCTATATCAGAAGACAATAAAGATTAGGCAGCTTTTTTCTTTTTAACCAAAGCTAAATAACTTTCATTTAAATCAATAATCAAATCGCAAACTTTAAATTGATAATCTGCAATAGTAGATACAGGAGTTACTTCAGCTGCAGTTCCTGTTAAAAAACATCCATCAAAATCTTTTAATTCTTCTGGTTTTATTTTTCTTTCGTGTACTTTGATATTTTTAGATTTTGCAATTTGAATTACAGTTCTTCGAGTAATTCCATCTAAAAAAGAATCTGGTATTGGAGTATGTAGCTCACCATTTTTATCTTTGAAAAAAATATTTGCTCCGGTTGCTTCTGCAATATTATCCTCATGATCTAACATAAGTGAGTCTGTATAACCTTGCTTTTCAGCTTCGTGTTTTGAAAGTGTACAAATCATATACAATCCAGAAGCTTTTGTGTCCCAAGGAATAGTATTAGGGGCGGGTCTTCGCCAGTTAGAAATATTTAATTTGATACCTTCAACCTTAAGTTTAGGATCAAAATATGAACCCCACTCCCAAGTTGCAATTGCTACATGAATTTTTGTTTGCTGAGCTGAAATAGCCATCATTTCACTACCTCTCCAAACTACGGGTCTAACATATCCATTCTCTACTTTTTGAGTAGAAATTATTTTATTGCTCGCTTTATTAATTTCATCTTCGCTATATGGTATTTCAATTCCCATTCTCTTTGCGGAGTAAAATAATCTTGAAGTATGTTCTTCTAATTTAAAAATTGAACCATCATACACACGTTCTCCCTCGAAAACACAGCTCGCATAATGTAATCCATGGCTCAGAACATGAACCTTAACATCAGACCAATCGACTAATTCGCCATTGTACCATATTTTACCTGATCTTTTATCGTAGGGTATCATTATGAAATAAAAAATTCTTACTGAAAAATATCTTTGTATCTGTAATATGTCAATATAACTTACCAATAATGAAACAACTTTTATATTTGAAAGACGATCAATTAAAAGATTTGATTGAAAAGCTTTTTATAGGTTACAGAGAAACATTTTCAGACTCAAAAAAGATATTAAATAAGTATAAAATTGGCCTAGCACACCAAAAAGTTATTCATTTGTTATCCATGTATGAAGGTATCACTATATCAGAATTGCTCAAAAGACTTAAAGTAACTAAGCAAAGTCTTAATAGAGTTTTAAAAGATCTAATTAAACTAGACATAATAATTTTTAAAAAAGATGAGCAGGATACAAGAATAAAACATGTATTTCTTAATGATAAAGGAAAAAAAATATTTAATGAAATTTTTGAAATTCAAAAAAAAAGAATTCATAGTGCGTTACTTAACTCAAGCTCAGAAGAAGTCATTAACTTTGACAACGTTTTAAAAAAAATAATTAATGGATAATTTTGTAGCTCATATTTTAGTTGTTGATGATGATGAAGGTATCAGATCTCTCGTTAAAAAATATTTAAATGAAAATAATTACCTGGTTACAACTGCAAATAGTGCAGAGGATGCTTTTGAAAAAATACAAATAATCAAATTTGATCTAATCATACTAGATATTATGATGCCTGGAAAAAGTGGCTTAGAGTTTATTAAGGAAAATCAAAAAAAATTAGATACACCTGTGATTTTATTGACTGCGAAAGGTGAGGCAAATGAAAGAGTTGAGGGTTTAGAAGTTGGTGCTGATGACTATCTTCCAAAACCTTTCGAACCTAAGGAGTTAATATTGAGAATTCAAAATATAATTCAAAAAACAAAAAAAAGTGATCAAAAACGAGTGATACAATTTGAAAATATTAAAATTGATTTAAATAAACAACTAATAATCAAGAAAAATACAGAGTACAAAATTAATAACACAGAGAAAAAAATTTTAGAAAAAATGATTAATAATCCTGGTAAAACTTTTTCACGGGAAGATATTGGTATTTTAACTGAGCTTGATAAAGAGAGATCAATAGATGTTATTATCACAAGACTTAGAAAAAAGATTGAAATTGATCCAAAAAATCCAAAGTTTTTACAAACAATAAGAGGAGCTGGATATGTTCTATGGATTGAGTAAATTTTTTAAAAATATACTTCCTAAAAGATTATTTTACAGAGCTTTATTAATTGTTGCTGTTCCAGTCATAGTTTTACAATTGGTAATAACTATTGTTTTTTTTGATAGCCTTTGGATCAAGACAAACAAAGGTATGACTAAAGCGTTAGTAAATGAAATTAATACTTTCATAGAAGTTTATTCTGATGAAATTTATAAAAAAGATGAAATAAAAAATGTTTTTTCAGTTTACCAAGATTTAAATATAGATTTTATAGAGAGTAAAAAATTTACTTATATTGTTGATGAAAGATGGTTTAGCCCAATAGATAGAACTTTAAGAAGGGAACTTAAGTCTAAGTTTGGGAATGGAAATTATTGGTTTGATACAACCTCATACAAAGAGTTAATTGATATTAGAATAAAATATCAATCTGGGTATTTTAAGTTTTTAGTTCCAAGAGATAGAGTGACGACTTCCTCGGCTCGTATCTTTGCACTATGGATAACAGTTCCTGCAATCATAATGATTTTGATTTCATTAATTTTTCTAAAAAATCAAACGAGACCAATAACTAATCTTGCAAAAGCAGCTGAAAAATTTGGTCGGGGAGAAGAAATTGATGAATTTAAACCTTCTGGTGCAGCAGAAATCAGACAAGCTGGTTATGAATTTGATAGAATGAGAAAAAGAATTTTAAGACATCTTAATCAAAGATCAGAAATGTTATCTGGCATTAGCCACGACTTAAGAACTCCTTTAACAAGAATGAAATTACAAATAGCATTTATAAAAGATAAAGAACTAAGTAAAAAATTATCTGAGGACATTAACGAAATGGAAAAAATGCTCAATGAATATTTGCAATTTACGAGCTCGTCATACCTTGAAAAAGATGAAGAATTTAATATTAGCGAATTAGTTGATGAAATAGTTAAAAAATATGAAAATGAAAATATATCATCCAAGATTACACCTAGAATTTATATAAGTGGTAGAAAAAACTTAATCAAAAGATGTGTTAACAATCTTATAGATAATGCAATTAAATACGCAGAAAAGGTTAATGTAGATATTACTAAAAGTAGTAACAACTTATTCATTAAAATTGAAGACAACGGACCAGGTATACCTGAAGTAGAATATGATAATGTTTTCAAACCTTTTTATAAAATTGATAAAGGTCGAGCTGAAACAAAATCAAGCGTTGGACTTGGATTATCTATAGCTTCGGACATTATCAGATCACACGGGGGTAATATTAAATTAGCTAAGTCACCAATGGGTGGTTTAGAAGCTAAGATCTTTTTGCCTTTTTAGTTTTCTTTTTTTTTGTAAGTTTTAATTGATCAATTTTTTTTTCTAAATTTTCAACTCTTTTTGAAAGAACTTCAAACTCATCTTTGCTTGTTAACTTCATTCTAAAAACTATTTCATCTCTTTTAGATTTTAAAATAGTCATAATTTCATTGGCTATATCTTTTGACGATACTAAGCCTTGTTCAAATAATTTAGCAAGTTTTTCAATTACAAACTTTGAGTTTTTCATATATTAATCTAATAACTTATTATAATTATAACTTATATTTAAAAATAGATATGTTCATTAATAATTTTGACCCAGTTGCATTTCAAATTTTTTCATTTGAGATTAGATGGTATTCTTTAGCTTATATTATTGGTATTTTATTAGGGTGGTTTTTAAGTAAAAAATTTTTTATTTCTGAACAAAAAGTGAGGGAAAAATTTGACGATTACTTAACTTATCTAATTTTAGGTTTAATTATTGGTGGCAGATTAGGGTATGTTGTATTTTATAACTTTGAATTTTATATCAATAATTTATTAGATATCTTTAAAATTTGGCAGGGTGGTATGTCATTTCATGGAGGAGTTATAGGGATCATAATTGCAAGTTACTTTTTTGCGAAAAGAAATTCACAAAGTTCATTTAGTTATTTAGATATCGTGTCTTTTGTTGCACCCATAGGTATTTTTTTTGGCAGAATAGCAAATTTTATAAATTCAGAACTTTATGGTGTCGAAACAAATGTTGCTTGGGCGGTCCAATTTACACAAATAGATAATTTATATCGACATCCTACTCAGTTATATGAAGCATTTTTTGAGGGTATAGTTCTATTTTTAGTTCTACTATATTTCAAAAACAAGAGTTTCTCTAAAAGACCTGGTTTTATCTCTGGTATATTTTTAGTTTTTTACTCAATTTTTAGATTTACAATTGAGTTTTTAAGAGTTCCTGATGACCAACTGGGCTATTTATTATTTAATTTAACTATGGGACAACTTATAAGTATCTTTTTTTTAATAATTGGATGTTATTTATTAATCTCTAAATATGAAAACAGACAAAATAGTTAATTTACCTTTAGACAAGTTTATAAATATCTCTCTGTATAATAAAAAGTCTGGGTACTACATAAAAAAGAATCCATTCGGCAAACAAGGGGATTTTATTACAGCTCCTAATGTATCAAGATTATTTTCCGAAATGATTGCTATTTGGATTGTAAGTTTTTGGAAAAGTATAGGGTCACCAAAAGAATTCAACTTAATCGAACTTGGAGCAGGAAATGCTGCAATGATGAAGGTTCTTATTGAAAGTTTTAAAAAGTTTCCATCTTTTTTCAAATCCTGCAGGTTGGTAATTTATGAGATAAGTCCTACTTTAAAGAAGATACAAAAAAAAGAATTATTAAATTCAAATGTAAATTGGATAAACGATTTAAAAAAAATAAAAAAAATTCCAAGTATATTTGTTGCAAATGAGTTTTTTGATGCCCTTGCAATTAAACAATTTAAAAAAAAAGGAAATCTTTGGTTTGAAAAGTTTGTTAATTTAAACAAAAAAATAACCTCTTTCTCAGAAAAAAAGATTAATATGAAAAATTATGAAAAAAAGATTAATTTAAATATATCTAAAAATCAGAATTTTATAGAATATTCAGAGCTTGGTATTAATTATCTGAAACAAATTTCAAAAATAATCAAAGTGAGATCTGGGGGAATTTTAATCATAGATTATGGATATAATGAGGATAAAATGAAGAATACTTTACAAGCATTATATAAACACGAATATTCAGATGTTTTAACTAATGTTGGGAACTCAGATATCACGCATAATATTAATTTCCGATTATTTGAAAAAATAATCAAAAAACTGGGTGGATTAAAGCATAATTTAACAACACAAAAAGAATTTCTTACAAAAATGGGTATCCATGAAAGAGCTGAGATGATTGCAAAAAATCAAAACTTTTTAAAAAAAGCAGATATTTATTACAGACTAAAAAGACTAACAGACGATAAACAAATGGGAAGATTGTTTAAAGTTATGTTAATAAAAAATCAAAAAAACAATTTTAATTTAGGGTTTTGATTTGATCACCTCTCGAAAATTATTAAAAAACAAAAATATAAGTCATGGTTTTTTTAATAAAAATGGAGGTAAATCAAAAGGGATATATAAAAGTCTAAATTGTGGTCCCGGTTCTCATGATAACAAAAATAATATTTTAAAAAATTTAAAGATTGTCAAAGATAAAATAGGGAAAAAAACAAAAAATATTTATTTAGTACATCAAGTACATAGCAATAAGTTAGTTTTTCTAAATGAAAACTCTAAATTAAAAAAAAAAATTAAAGCTGACGCAATTATAACTAATCAAAAAAAACTACCGATAGCTGTATTGACCGCTGATTGTGTACCAGTGTTATTATATGACTATGAAAAAAAAATTATCGCGGCTATCCATGCTGGTTGGAAGGGTGCGTATAGAGGGATAATCAGAAATGTTATTAATTTAATGCATAAAAAAGGGTGTAATCCAAAAAATATCATAGGAGCAATTGGTCCGTCAATTACTCAAAAAAACTACGAAGTAAAAGCTGACTTTAAAAAGAAATTTATTAAAAAACACAAAAAAAACAAAATTTTCTTTAAAAATAAAAATGAACTAATTTATTTTGATTTACCAAATTATGTTAAATCTCAACTTAAATCACAAAAAATCAATAAAATTGATATGATTAAAATTGATACATTCGATAGAAAAAATAATTTTTTTAGTGCAAGAAGATCATTAAAATTAAATCTAAATGATTATGGTAGAAATATTTCAATAATTATGATTAATTAAACTTTTCATGAAATTATTAACTGGAAATAGTAATAAAATCCTAAGTAAAAATATCGCTAAATATTTAAAATCTAAACTTGTCAATTCTAGTATAAGAAAATTTGCAGATGGTGAAATTTACACTGAAATAAATGAAAATATAAGAGGGAATAGCATTTTTATAATTCAATCTATTTCTTCACCAGCTAATGACAATTTAATGGAATTATTATTATGTATTGATGCTTTAAAAAGATCATCAGCAAAAAATATAACTGCCGTAATTCCTTATTTTGGTTATGCGAGGCAAGATAGAAAAGTTGTACCAAGAACATCTATATCAGCAAAGCTTGTTTCAAATTTAATAACTCAAGCTGGGGCAGACAGAGTTGTGACAGTCGATCTCCACGCTGGTCAAATTCAAGGTTTTTTTGATATTCCTGTCGATAACCTTTTTGCAACTCCCATCTTTGCAAGACACATTAAAAAAAAGATTAAAAGTAAAAATATAATCTGTGTTGCCCCAGACGTTGGTGGTACAGAGCGAGCCAGAGCTCTTGGTAAAATTTTAAACATTGGTTTAGCTATTGTTGATAAGAGAAGACCAAAGCCAGGACAATCACAAGTAATGAATATTATAGGAGATGTAAAAGGTAAAACATGTATCTTGGTTGATGATATAATTGACTCTGGTGGCACCATCGTCAATGCCGCTAAGGCATTAAAACAAAGAGGTGCAAAAGAGGTTTATGTTTATATTACTCATGGAGTATTAAGTGGGGACGCAGTTAAAAAAATAAAAAATTCAGTTATTAAAAATTTAGTTGTTACAGACACGATAGATAACAGCGAAAAAACAAAAAATGTTAAAAACATAGAAGTTTTACCAATTTCCGCCCTTATGGGAGAAGCTATAAAAAGAATTTCTAATTCAACATCAGTTTCAGATTTATTCAAATAATTACCTTGATTATTTATGAACATGGGTTAAAAACCTCTGTTTTATGAATTCTTTAGAAGCAAAGATCAGGAATAACAAAACTAAAGGTCAACTCAATGCCATCAGGAGTGATGGTGGTGTTCCAGGGATAATCTATGGAGGTAAAGACCAAAATCAAAAAGTTTCTATTTCAAAAAAATTATTAAAAACCTTGATTGAGAAAGAAAACTTTTTATCAAACATTATTACTTTAAATGTAGATGGAAAATCTCAAAATGTATTACCTAGAGAAGTAAAATATCACATCATAAGTGATGAACCTGCTCATGTGGATTTTCTAAGAGTTCTTCCTGGAGTAAAAATTAAGATTGAAGTTCCAGTTAACTTTATTAACCATGAAAAATCTCCAGGTTTAAAAAGAGGTGGGGTGCTTAACATTGTGAGAAGAAAAGTTGAATTAAAATGCCCAAGTGAAAAAATACCTGAGAGTATTACTTTAGATTTAGATGGCATCGATATTGGGTCAAGTTTTAAAATTTCTTCAGTTAAACTAGATGCAGAAGTAACACCAACTATTCAAGGAAGAGATTTCGTAATTGCAACCTTAGCAGCACCGACAGTAATGAAAGAACCAGAAAAACCAGCAGAAGCAGAAGCTGCTGAAGGTGAAGAAAGTGCTGAAGGAGCAGAGGCAGCAGCAGCTGAAGGAGATAAACCAGCTGCGGAGGGCGATAAAAAAGAGGGTGATGATAAAAAACCTGCAGATAAGAAAGCTCCAGAAGAAAAAAAATAATCCACTAAATTTGAAAAACTAATTTTAACAGTTTATGCTTTTATTTGTAGGTTTAGGTAATCCAACTCCAGATAGTGAAAATAATAGACATAATGTTGGATTTAAAATTATAGATTCCATCAATAAAAAGTTCGGGCTTACAAAACAAAAACCAAAATTCAAAGGTTTGTTAACAACTGGTAATATTGATAGCAAAAAAGTTTATGCCATTAAACCCTTAACTTTTATGAATAACTCTGGAATATGTATTAGAGAACTAATTGAATACTTTAAAATCGAACCTGAAAATGTAATTGTTTTTCATGATGACCTTGATGTTGAATTTGGAAAAATAAAAGCGAAATTTGGTGGATCAAGTGCTGGCCACAATGGAATATCTTCTATAGATAAATTTATTGGCAAAGATTACTCAAGAGTAAGAATAGGTATAGGAAAACCAAAAGGACCCATTGAAGTATCTGATTATGTTTTGCAAAATTTTGATGATGAAGAAATTATGGGTGTAGAAAAAATATCCAAAAATATAACTGAATCACTTTCGATACTTGTAGAAAAAAAATTAGATTTATTTTCAAGCACAGTTAATAATAAATAATGAGTTTTAAATGTGGGATCGTTGGATTACCTAATGTTGGTAAATCAACTCTTTTCAATGCTCTAACTAATTCCAGTAAGGCACAAGCTGCTAATTTTCCTTTTTGTACAATTGATCCAAATATTGGAGTTGTAATAGTTCCTGATGAAAGATTAAACAATTTAGCTAAAATCTCAAAATCAAAAAAAATAATCAATACCACTATCTCTTTTGTTGATATTGCTGGACTGGTAAAAGGTGCATCCAAAGGTGAAGGTTTGGGTAATAAATTTCTTTCTCATATTAGAGAGGTCGATGCAATCATTCACATGATCAGGTGCTTTGACTCTAATGATATTCAAAATGTAAACCCCTCTGTTGACCCAGTTAGAGATATAGAAATTATAGAAACAGAGATGATGCTTGCAGATCTTGAATCTATTCAAAAAAGGTTAGAGAAAAATAATAAAAAAAATGTTGATGAGGATCAAATCAAAATTCTTGAAATAGCTATGGATTGTATAAATAATAATAAAAGTTTTAATGATTTAAGAACCCAATTTAATAAAAAACAACTTAATCAATCTGGATTATTATCCCTTAAACCTAAAATTTTTGTTTGTAACGTAGATGAACAAAGTGTTCAAAATGGAAATAATTACACTCAATCGTTTATTGATAAGTATGGAAACAATAATACTTTAATCGTTTCTGCAGACATAGAAAATCAAATAAATGAATTGGATAGCAATGAGAAAAAAAATTATATGGAAATGATTGGATTAAATGAAACAGGATTGAATAAATTAATTAAGAAAGGTTACGAAATTCTTGACCTAGATACATACTTTACATCTGGGCCCGAAGAAACTCGAGCATGGACAATTGAAAAAAATTGTACTGCTCCAAAAGCTGCAGGTGAAATTCATACTGATTTTGAAAAAGGATTTATTCGGGCTGAAACTATTTCTTACGATGACTTCATATCCAATGATGGTTGGGTAAATTCAAAAAATAACGGAAAAATGAGATTAGAAGGGAAAGATTATATAGTTAAAGATGGAGACGTTCTAAACTTCCGTTTCAATACGTGACCATATTCTTTTCATACTAAAATAAACTAGGATTGTTAAAATGATTAAATACACGATAGCTTTAAAACCCATTTGATGTCTTGACTCTAAGTGAGGTTCAGCAGACCACATCAAGAATGTTGTTACATCTTTTGACATTTGCTCAACAGAAGCTGTTGTACCATCTGAGTATTCTACCAATCCGTCTGATAACTGATTAGCCATTTTAATTTTATTCCCATACATATATTTATTATAATACACACCATCATCTAAAGTAACTCCAGCTGGTGGGTCTTCATACCCCTGAAGCAATGAGTAAATATAATCTACCCCACCCCCTCTTGCTTTAACTAGCACAGACATGTCTGGTGGATAAGCACCTCCATTTGCAGCTTGAGCAGCTTGAACGTTATCATAGGGCATTACAAACTTATCTGATAATCTGCCCGGACGAGTAAACATATCACCGTCTGAATTAGGTCCATCTTTGACCTCAAAAGATGCAGCAATAGCTTTTGCTTGCTCTATAGAAAATTCTGGCCCCCCTTTTTCAGCTAAGTTTCTATAACTTAAATATTTCATCGAATGACAAGAAGAGCACACCTCTGTGTAGACTTGATAACCTCTTTGAAGTGCGGCTCGATCAAACTTTCCAAAGAGTCCTTTAAAGCTCCAATCAGTTTTTAAATATTCAACTTTTTCTGCAGCTTGAGTGCTCAGTGAAAGTCCAGAAAATAATATAATAAATGAAAATATTTTAAAAAAATTTTTCACTTATTTATTTAAACTTTCCTTGTTCTTTGCTGTAGCTAAATTAGGTGAACCACCTAATATCGGCTCGGTAATACTTAATGGAATTGGAAGAGTTTTTTCTTTCCAACCTAAAACTGGAAGTATCACTAAAAAGTGTAAGAAATAGTATGCTGTAGCTACTCTAGCAACTAACAGATATAATCCCTCTGCTGGCATAGCACCAACATATCCCAGGATCAAAACATCAGCGACAAGGATCCAATAAAATTGTCTATATAAAGGTCTAAATACTGCTGATCTTATTTTTGAAGTATCGAGCCATGGAAGAGCTGCTAAAATTAAAATAGCAGATAACATTGCAACTACTCCTAAAAGTTTATCTGGGACCGATCTTAAAATTGCATAGAATGGTAATAAATACCACTCTGGAACAATATGTGCCGGAGTAACTAATGGATTAGCTTCAATATAATTATCTGCATGACCTAAAATATTTGGCGTATAAAAAACAAAAAATGCAAAAACAATCATAAACATTAGTAAAGCAAAACCATCTTTAATTACAATGTATGGATGGAATGGTACTGTATCTTTTGAAGGTTTTTTAATGTCAATTCCAACTGGATTATTATTTCCAGGAACATGAAGTGCCCATATATGAAGAACAACTAAACCTAAAATTAAAAAAGGTATTAAATAGTGAAGTGTAAAAAATCTTGTTAAAGTAGGATTATCAACTGAGTAACCTCCCCATAACCAAGTAACAATACCCTCGCCTACTAAAGGAATTGCACTAAATAGATTTGTAATTACAGTTGCACCCCAGAAACTCATTTGGCCCCATGGAAGTACATAACCCAAAAATGCAGCTGCCATCATTAATAAATAAATGATGATACCTATTATCCAAATTATTTCCCTAGGAGCTTTGTAAGAACCATAAAATAATGATCTAAATATGTGAATATAAACAGCCAAAAAAAACATTGAAGCACCATTTGCATGAATGTATCTAATTAACCAACCATAGTTGACATCTCTCATAATATGCTCGACACTATCAAAAGCCATATCAGCATGAGCGATATAATGCATTGCAAGAACTAAACCCGTTACAATTTGAGTAATCAAACAAAAAGTTAATATTCCACCAAACGTCCACCAATAATTTAAATTTTTAGGTGTTGGATAGTCAGTTAAGTGATTTGCAAGAGTTAATAATGGTAAACGATCGTTAAACCATTTTCCAAATTTTGATTTCGGTGTGTATTCGTGATCACTCATAATAATTATCCAATCTTAATTGTATTAGCATTAACAAATTCGTATTTAGGGATCTCCATATTAGTCGGTGCTGGTCCCTTTCTAATTCTTCCAGAGATATCATAGTGTGAACCATGACAAGGACAAAACCATCCATTGTATTCGCCTTTTTGATCTAAAGGAACGCAGCCTAAATGAGTGCACACTCCAAGCATGACTAACCACTCGGGGTTCGCTGCACGATCCTCATCTTTTTCTGGATGTTTTAGATCTTCTAACTTTACAGATCTTGCTTCAGCTATCTCATCTTGTGTTCTTCTACGAATAAAAACTGGTTTACCTCTCCATAAAACTGTAATTGTTTTACCTGGATTTACCGCACTTACATCAACCTCAGTGCTCGCCAAAGCTTTGACTGATGCGTCTGGGTTCATCTGATCAATCATTGGCCATATCGTTGCACCAACACCAACCGCACCAACTGCATAAGTTGCTGTGAATAAGAAATCTCGTCTATTAGTTTTTTTTTCTGACATCAATAATAGTTAAATATACTCAATATTGCTTTTTTCTACTTAAATATATGATTTCATATAATATAAAATGATAAATTTACTACTGAAAGAATGACACAGAATTTGATAAATCATGGCCCTAAAATTGCTTTATTTGAACCAGACATACCTCAAAATACAGCAGCAATAATCAGAACCTGTGCGTGCCTAGGTGCAAAACTTGAAATAATAGAACCTTGCGGGTTTATGCTGAGTGACAGAAGATTTAAGCGAGTCGTTATGGATTATATGAATGAAAAAGACATAAAATTCCATCAAAGCTCAGATGATTTTTTTAAATCAAAAAAAGATCAAAGAATAGTTCTAATGACCACAAAAGCGTCTGTTTCTTACACAAAATTTAAGTTTAATAAAAATGACACTATTCTTTTTGGTAGAGAAAGTGCCGGAGTGCCAAATGAGGTTCACAAAAAAATTAAAGATAGACTCAAAATTCCTATGAAAAACAATAAACGCTCACTTAATATTGCATCTTCTGTTGCAATCATATTGGCAGAAAGTTTAAAACAAACTAAATTAATCTAATATGGATTTAGAAATTAAAAAAGACATCACAAGTAATTGGTTCAAAATGCTACAAGAAGCTATTTGGCATACTATAACCAACCTTGAAAGAAAAGATGCGAATATCAAAACTACTGTTTGGAACAGAAGTAAAAAAAGAGATGAAGGAGGCGGAGAATTTAGAATTTTAGAAAATGGGAAAATATTTGATAAAGTTGGAGTAAATTTTTCTAAAGTTCATGGAAAATTCCCAAAACAATTTCAAAAAAATATTTTAGGTGCAAAAAAAAATCCCAGTTTTTGGGCCTCTGGTATTTCCGTTGTAATGCATATGAAAAATCCCATGATCCCTGCCATGCATTTTAATACAAGATATATCTGCACAACTCAGGACTGGTTTGGTGGTGGTATGGATGTAACCCCGTCAATAAAAGATGATAAGGAAAAAAAAGAATTTCATAAAACCCTAAAAAAAATGTGTGATCAACACAATAAGAAATATTACACAAAATATAAGAAATGGTGTGATGAATATTTTTATTTACCTCATAGAAAAGAACCGAGGGGTATTGGTGGAATTTTTTTTGATTATAAAAAAGATAATTTTGAGAAAGATTTTAAATTTGTAAGAGATGTGGGGATCACTTTTCAATTTATTTTTGAAAAAATCATTAGAAAAAAAATGAAGAAAAAATGGAATAAAAAACATAAAGAATTACAATTCATAAAAAGAGGTCGTTATACAGAATTTAACTTACTCTATGACCGAGGAACAAAATTTGGTTTGCAAACTGGTGGAAACGTTGAAGGTATTTTAATGTCATTACCTCCGTTAGCAAAATGGAAATAACATGGACAAAGAACCAATTACTTTAAATGGCCTAAATAAACTTAAAGATGAGTTAATCTTTTTAAAAGAAAAAAAAAGACCTGAGATTGTAGCAGCGATTGCTGAAGCGAGGTCACATGGTGATCTAAAAGAAAATGCAGAGTACCACGCTGCAAAAGAAGAGCAGTCTCATAATGAAGGAAGGATTACTGAAATTAATGATATCATTGCTAGAGCAAATGTCATTGATGTTACGAAATTAAATAATAATGGAAAAGTTATCTTTGGCTCGACTGTTTTTTTAGAAAATTTAGATACTGGAGAAAAAATAAATTATAAGATTGTAGGAAAAGATGAAGCTGATCTTAAACAAAAATTAATTTATTTTCAATCGCCTATAGGTAAAGGTTTAATAGGAAAAAATAAAAATGATTTAGTTGAAATAAAAACTCCTGCCGGGATCAAAAATTTTGAAGTTAAAGACGTAAAATATATCTAATTGTTAACAATTTGACTTACTTGTTTATCTGAAATTTGAAAATTATTTTTCACCCACTCTTCCTCAATTATTTTTAATTTTGCACCCAATTGTTTACCCTCAGGTATATTGAATTTTTCCATTAAAAATTCTGCGCCCACAGGCATTTTTGGTATTGTTTTATCTTTGTAGAAATCAATTAATCTTTGAATATTTTCAGAATTTTTTTTTGATTTGATTAAATAATAATTAAGAATATCAGTTACAGCTTGTTTTCCATTATAATAAAAAATACCATTAAAGTTTTCCTCTCTAAAAGTTTTTGGTCCAATTTTTTGCTTAAAAAAATTATCAATAATTTTAACTCTTTTTTGATCTTTTTTAGAAATATTAAATTTGTACATAAAATAATCCGCATTATCTGTCTCATCAATAATCATTAAAGATAATAGAAAAACAAAATCAGCATTATTAATTATTTGTTTTTTTTTTGAGTTTAATTTTGAAAAAGTTTTTAAATTATTTAATTCAGGAAAAACAATTAAAAATAATTCTGAGCTC
>CACLEX010000015.1 GCA_902606065.1 uncultured Pelagibacteraceae bacterium | reverse complement strand
CCCAATTTGAATTCTGGCTCGATCAGATCTACACTTTTCTTTTAGTCGTCTTTCTACTAATCTTCGATTACCATAACTAAGCATGTCGATAAAATCTATTATGATAAGTCCTGACAAATCTCTTATTTTTATTTGTCTGGCTATTTCATCTGCTGCTTCAAGATTTGTATCTAAAGCAGTGTTTTCCACATTTTTTTGTTTAATTGAACTTCCAGAGTTAATATCAATGGAAACCAAGGCCTCTGTAGGATTTATTACCAAGTAACCACCTGAGTTCAATTTTATTTCACTTTCAAATATTTGATTCAATTTCTGTTCAATTCCTTCTTCAATAAATAAAGGTTTTTTTCCTCTGTATTTTTTTATTTTTTTTACATGAGAAGGCATCATCATTTTCATAAAATTTTGAGCTTTTTTATAACCTTCATTACCTTCAATAATTATATTTTTTGTGTTTTCATCATACATATCTCTTAAAGTTCTTTTAATTATTTCACTTTCTTGATGAATTAATGAGGGTGCTATAGAGCTTAAGGCATTTTCCTTAATTTGATTCCAGTTATTAATAAGTGTATCTAAATCATGATTAATTTCATTTTTAGTTTTGTTACTTCCGGCAGTTCTTACTATTAGTCCCATTTCTTTTGGGATTTCAATTTCATTTAAAATACTTCTAATTTTTTTCCGATCTGCAGGATTAAAAATTTTTCTCGAAATTCCTCCACCTTTAGGTGTGTTAGGCATTAAAACTATATATTTACCTGCAATAGAAATAAACGTACTTAAAGCAGCCCCTTTTTGACCACGCTCATCTTTTATAACCTGAACTAAAATTACTTGATTGGGCTTTATTACCTCTTGGATTTTGTATCTTTTGAATCTAAATTTACTTTCATATTTTTTTTCTTTTTCATTTTCTGAATTTTCTTTATCTTCAGCATCCTTTTTTTCTATTGGATCTGATTTTTCCAAAGGATCTTCAATTTCCAACTTACCTTCAGCTAAATTTTCTTCCTCTTTAGCTTCAACTTTTTTTGATAGTTCCTCTCGGACTCTTTCTTCTTCTTGTTTTATTTTTTCTAAATCACTTTGTGGAATTTGATAATAATCAGATTGAATATCGTTGAAGGATAAAAAGCCATGACGTTCTCTCCCAAAATCAACAAACGCAGCTTGCAAAGATGGTTCTATACGACTTACTTTACCTAAATAGATATTATTCTTTATTAGATTATTTTTTATACCTTCATACTCGTAATCTTCAATTTTTTCACCTGATTTGAGTACAATTCTAATCTCGTTTGGATGCGAAGCATCGATATATAAATTTTTTTCCATAATATTTTTTTTGATTGATTCATAAATTATTAAAATTTTGTTTGTATTCTTATGCCTTATCTTTAACAAATTCCCTTATATAATGGAAACAAAATGAGCAAAATTTTAAAGAATTTATTTATTGGTTTTATTAGTTTTTCATTAATTTCATCAATAATTGTTTTAGCTATTTTATGGAATTTTTCTAACAATATACCTGATTACAAATTTTTAAAAAATTACAAACCTCCTGTCTCAAGCAAGGTTTATTCTGGAAATGGTGATTTAGTTGCAGATTTTTCAAAAGAGAAAAGAATATTTGTTCCTTATGGTTCAATTCCAAAAAATGTTATTAATGCTTTCTTATCTGCCGAAGATAAAAATTTTTTTTCTCATCCAGGAGTTGATGCTAAAGGAGTTTTAAGAGCAATTATAAATAATATTAAAAATGTTCTTACATCTAAAAGACTAGAAGGTGCTTCAACAATTACTCAACAAGTAGCAAAAAACTTTCTTTTAACTAATGAAGTCAGTTTAAACCGAAAAATTAAAGAGGCCATTTTAGCATTTAGAATTGAAAGAGCATTATCGAAAGAAAGAATACTTGAGCTATATTTAAATCAAATTTATCTCGGCAGTGGTGCTTATGGAGTAGCTGCTGCAAGTCTTGAGTATTTTGATAAATCAATAAAAGAACTGAATTATGAAGAAGCTGCTTTATTAGCTGCATTACCTAAGGCGCCAAGCAAATACAATCCATATAGAAATATTGAATTAGCAAAATTTAGAAGAGATTTAGTTTTAAAAAATTTATTAGACAATAATTTTATAACAGAGGAAAATTATCAAAATTTTAGGAAAAAAGATATTCAATTAAAAAAAACTAAAAGAGTTTATTTGGAAGATGCTCAATATTATATTGAAGATGTAAGAAAAAATATTATTGAAATTCTATCATATGAAAAAGTTTATAATCAAGGCTTTAATATAAACACACCAATAAATCTAGAATTACAAAAAATAGCAACAAACTCTTTAAGAAATGGATTAATCAAATATGATAAACGTAAAGGTTGGCGTGGTCCATTATTAAATAAATCATATTCTAAAAATTGGTCTGTTGGTTTAGATAAATACGATCTAGAGAATTCAATCGATTGGGAAATTGCAATAATAAAAAAGATTTCCAAATTTTCTTTAGAAATAGAAACAAAAGATAAGATCAAAGGAATTATAGATTATAATAATACTTCTTGGACTAAAAAAGAATTAGATGATCTTTTTAGAGTGGGAGACATAATCTATGTTAAGAATATAAGAGATAACAAGTTTAGCCTTAAACAATTACCAAAAATAAATGGTGGCATAGTTGTGATGGATCCTTTCACAGGTAGAGTCGTTGCTCTTAGCGGTGGATTTAGTTTTAAAAATAGTGAGTTTAATAGGGCTTCACAAGCTTTGCGACAACCCGGTTCAGCATTTAAACCATTCGTTTACGCTTTAGCTCTTGAAAATAATTACACTCCTTCTTCATTAGTTTTAGATGCACCTTTAGTTTTAGATCAAGGAACTGATTTAAAAATGTGGAAACCGGAAAATTATGGAAAAAAATTTTATGGACCATCAACTTTGAGAATTGGTTTGGAAAAGTCACGAAATCTAATGACAGTAAGAATTGCACAGAATCTAGGTGTAGATAAAGTTGCAAAATTTTCTAGAAATCTTGGCATTTATGAAAATCCTGATGAGCTTTTATCTATTTCCCTAGGTTCTGCCGAAACAACTTTGTTAAAACTCACATCTGCATATTCAGCTTTTGTAAATGGAGGAAAATTAGTTTCTCCAATTTTGATTGATCGTGTTCAGGATAGTGAGGGAAACACAATTTTAAATAATGAAAATAGATCATGCTTAAATTGCGATAAACTTTCATATACTGGTAAGGATTTTCCTAATGTAGGAAATAATTTTAAACAAGTATTTTCTCCACAGACAGCCTACCAAATTACTTCTTTGCTAGAGGGTGTTGTAAAAAGAGGAACTGGAAAAAAACTAAGAGATTTAAATTTGAATCTTGCGGGCAAAACAGGAACAACTAATAAAAATACTGATGCATGGTTTATTGGGTTCACCTCAAATTATGTTATTGGAGTTTATGTGGGTATGGATAATCCTCAACCCTTAGGAAAATTTGAAACTGGTTCAAAAACAGCACTACCAATTTTTAAGGAATTTATCGAATCAGCTATTAGAAAATCTGACGCTCGACCATTTAAAGTTGCTGATGGAATTACAATGATGGTAGTTGACCCGACGACAGGTCAAAAAGCAAAATTTTCATCTAAAGATACAATTTTAGAAGCATATAAAAGCAAGAATGTTATTGATGGCAAAGTGCTATATTCAAATAGTAATAGATTAGATACGAATAATATATTAAAGTTTTACTAATGGATCATAAATATACAGATTATAAAAAAGAGATAGAAAAAATAAATCAAAAAGTTAAGGAGTATCTTTGATAAAAATAAGATAGATTTAAAATTACAAAGTCACAATAAAATAATTCTTGATCCCAATTTTTGGCAAGATAAGTCTAACTCAAAAAAAATACTTAAAGAAAAAAAATTGTATGAGGATTTGGTTGGTTCTTACAAAAGTTCTTTAAATCAACTAAAAGACCTAGGAGATTTGTATGAATTAGCTTTAGAAGAAAATAATACCAGCATACAAAATGAGGTTTTAGAAAGTATCAAGAATTTAAGAAAATTAGCGAAAAAAAATGAAATCAATTGTTTTTTATCAAATGAGTCTGACTCTTTCGATTGTTACATAGAAATTCATGCTGGCGCTGGAGGTACTGAGAGTCAAGATTGGGCAGATATGTTGAGAAGAATGTATTTAAAATGGTCTGACAATAAAAATTATAAATCAACATTAATAAGTGAACATAAGGGTGATGAGGCAGGTATAAAATCCTCAACAATTAAAATTGAAGGTGATTATGTATTTGGTTGGTTAAAAAAAGAGTCTGGAATTCACAGGTTAGTAAGAATTTCCCCATTTGACTCAGGTGCAAGACGTCATACTAGCTTTGCTAGTATCTGGGTCTATCCAGTTGTGGATGAAAATATTAATATTGAAATTCAAGATAAAGATTTGAGAATTGACACATATCGATCTAGCGGTGCTGGTGGCCAACATGTTAATACAACTGATAGTGCAGTTAGAATTACACATTTACCATCTAAAATTGTAGTCCAATGTCAAAATGAAAGATCTCAACATAAAAATAAAGAGACATGCATGAACATGCTTAGAGCAAGACTCTATGATTTTGAGATAAAAAAAAAAGAAAAAGAAAATGAAAATACCGAGTCATCAAAATCTGAAATAGGTTGGGGACATCAAATAAGATCTTATGTTCTACAACCATATAGATTAGTAAAAGATAACAGATCTAACTTTGAAAGCTCTAATCCAGATAAGATTTTAGATGGAGAAATTGATGAATTTTTAGAACAATCGCTGTATCAAACATAATGAAAATATTTTTTAAACTTTTTATAACTATATTGTTTTTAATATTTATTACTTTAACGCACCTAAGTATTTTTGGAGTTGAGACTGATAAATTTAATAGTCAAATAATAGAAAAAATTCGAAAATTTGATAAGAATTTAGAAGTTGAATTAAAAGAAATAAAATTAATTTTAGATCCATTTCAATTTAAACTTCAAGCCAAAACGATTGGCACAAATTTAATAAATCAAAGTAAAAAAATAGAAATTGAAAATATAAAAACACAACTTTCTTTAAAGTCCTTAATAGAAGATAAATTTTCAATTGAAAATTTAGAGATTTCATCAAAATCTCTTGAGTTAAAAAATTTAATTTCTTTTTTAAGATTATTTAAAAATACTCCTGAATTATTCATAATGGAAAAAACCATTAAAAAAGGATATTTGATTGCTGATTTAAAGTTAGAATTTGATTCAAATGGAAATATTAAAAACAATTATGAGATCAATGGTCTTGTAAAAGATGTTGAATTAAATTTATTAAAAAAATACAATCTACGCAAATTAAACTTTATTTTTGACTATAGTAAAAATAATTTTTTAGTTAAAGATCTTAATTTAAAATTTGATAAAATAGAATTTTCCTCAGAAAAAGTAACAATAAAAAAAAATAATGATGATTTTATTGTAGATGGTACCTTTGCGCATAAAAAGTCTGATTTAGATAAAAGAAATATAGATTTATTAGTCAAACCATTTTTACCAAATTTTGAAATAGAAAAAATATCGTTAACTTCTAATAATAATTTTTCTTTTGAAATACAAAAAGGATTTAAATTTGAAAATTTCAAAATTATCTCAGAAATACTAGTTCATGAATTGATAATACCTAATAATTTGAAATTTAAAAAATTTTTTCCTAAACAAAAAAAAACAATTTCACTTTTAGATCAAAAAATAAAATTACAATATGAAAAGAATAATTTTACTATTCAGGGAAATGGAAATTTAAACTATCAAATTGAAAATGATGATATAGAGTATTTTTTTTCAAATAAGAATAAAACTGAAAATTTTGAAATTAATCTAAAAATAAAAGACAATCCTTTTAAAGTTGATTATTTGAATTACCAAAAAAAGGAGAAAAATGAGGTTATTTTAAATTTAAAAGGATCTAAAAATAGAAATAATGAACTTGTAATCAAAACTTTTAATCTTAATGAAGATGAAAACTATATTAAGATAAATGATCTAGTCTTAAATGAAAAATTTCAAATTTCTAGATTAGATGAAGTAGAATTAGATTATCTTGATGATGATAAACAAAAAAACTCAATCAGATTAAAAAGGAATAAAAAAAAATATTTTTTAACTGGGTCTAGTTTTAATGCTGAAAATTTAATTGAGGATTTGTTATCAGATGACGATAAAGATTCTAAAATTATAGATATTAATAGTAATTTAAAAATTGATGTAAAAAAAATTTTTTTAGATAGTGAGTATCATTTATCAAATTTCAAAGGAAATATTTTAATCAAAAATAAAGAAATATATAAAGCTGACTTAATTGGAAGTTTTTCAAAAAATAAAAAACTTAAATTCACAATTAATAGTGTTGATAATAATAAAATCACCACCTTGTTTGTTGATGAGGCAAAACCTTTTGTAAAAAGATATAAATTTATTAGGGGTTTCGATGAAGGATCACTCGATTTCTTCAGTTCAAAAAAATCAAAAAAATCTGTTTCACAAATAAAAATTTATGATTTTAAATTAAAAGAGCTACCTATATTGACAAAGATTCTCACTTTAGCATCCTTACAAGGTATTGCAGATATTTTATCTGGAGAAGGTATACGTTTTACTGAATTTGAAATGAATTTTAAAAATGAGGGTGATTTAATGACCATTGAGGAAATTTATGCGATTGGTCCTGCAATATCTATTTTAATGGAGGGCTATGTTGAAAAAAACAAATTAATTAGTTTGAAGGGCACATTGGTGCCAGCCACAACAATTAATAATTTTATTGGTTCATTACCTATGTTAGGTGAAATATTAGTTGGAAAAAAAACTGGTGAGGGAGTATTTGGAGTAAGTTTTAAGATCAAAGGCCCTCCAAAAAATTTAAAAACTTCAGTCAATCCTGTCAAAACTTTAACACCCAGATTTATTACAAGAACATTGGAAAAAATTAAAAAGGATTAACTTAACTCAATTTTTAAATGTCTTTTTTTTCCAACAGAAAGTTTTAAATAATTTTGTCTGAACAATTCATGAGAAATAATCAGACTTTCTTGAGATATAATTTCATCATTCAGTTTTATTGCATTTCCCTTAATAAGACGTCTAATTTCACTCTTTGAATTTTCTAGTTTAGATAAGATCACGAGATCTATAATGCTCATTTTATTTTCGATATCAGTTTTCTTAATTTTAATTGAAGGTAGATTTGAACCAAGCGAAGTTCCTGAGAAAGCCTCTTTTGCCGCTTGCTCTGAATTTTTAGCAGCTTTTAAACCATGAAGCATAGTAGTTGTCTCGTTAGCTAGCCTTATTTTAAGTTTATTAATGTCTTCATCCTTTATTTTATCAATTTCTTCAATATCTAAATCTGTGAACATTTTTAAAAATTTTATTACATCTCTGTCATCAATATTTCTCCAAAATTGCCAATAGTCATATGATGATAATAATTTTTCATCTAACCAAATAGCACCTGACTCAGTTTTTCCCATTTTTGCTCCTGAGGATAATGTAATAAGAGGGGTAGTTAAACCATAAGCTTGTTTACTGGAATATCTTTTTATTAGCTCTGTTCCATTGACAATATTTCCCCATTGATCAGAACCTCCTATTTGTAAAAAACAATTCTCTTTTATATTTAGCTCTAAAAAATCATAAGCTTGCAAAATCATATAATTAAATTCCATATAACTTAAAGATTGTTCTCTATCCAATCTAGTTTTAACGCTTTCGAAAGTAAGCATTTTATTAATTGTAAAATGTTTTCCTATTTCTCTTAGGAATGAAATATAATTTAAATTTTTGAGCCAAGAATAATTATTTACAAAAATAGGTTTTGTTTTTGGATCGTTATTATTTAAAAATTTTTTTAATATTTTTTTAATATTTTTTGTATTTTTATCTATTTCCTTTTCAGTTAAAATTTTTCTTGTTTTGTCTTTACCTGAAGGATCTCCAATTCTGGTAGTCCCTCCACCTAATAAGACAATCGGTCTGTGCCCATATTTTTGAAGAAGTCTAAGACACATGATTTGAAGTAAGCTTCCAACATGAAGACTTTCAGCAGTACAATCAAAACCTATGTAGCCTTTAATTTTTTCTTTATTTATTAATTTGGATAATTCATTTTCATTCGTGCATTGATAGAAGTAGCCTCTATCTTTAAATTCTTTTAAAAATTTATCCATAAGTCTATAGTTCCACAATATACATTATTTAATAAAAAAAAATAAGAATGGATAAGATTTATACAGCAATGGGTTTAATGAGTGGTACCTCATCGGATGGAGTAGATGTATCTGTAATTAAGTCAGATGGTAATCAAGAATTTTCAATATTAATCGATAAATACTTTCAATATGATGAAGAATTAACTCAAAAAATACTTAAAATTAGGGATAAAATCTTAAATCCAGATGATTTGAACAAATATCAAGTTGAAATCAAAGATTTAGAAAGAGAAATAACTTTATTTCATTTTGAGGCTGTTAATAAATGCCTTGAACTATCAAAATCTGATGTTGATTTAATCGGTTTCCATGGTCAAACAATATTTCATGCTCCAGAAAAAAAAATTACAAAACAATTGGGTGACGGATTGCTATTATCTCAATTAACAAAAAAGAAAGTTATTTATAATTTTAGACAAAATGATTTAAAAAATGGGGGACAGGGTGCTCCTCTTACGCCAATCTTTCATAATGCTCTTGCTAATAAATTAAATAAAAAATTTAATTTAGGTTTTCCAATTAATATTCTTAATATTGGAGGTATTTCTAATGTTACCTCTACAATAGAATACAATAATTTGGGTTTAGAAGAAAAAATTTATGCCTGCGATATTGGACCTGGCAATTGCTTGATAGACG
The DNA here is from genome assembly GCA_902606065.1 of uncultured Pelagibacteraceae bacterium. Lineage (GTDB taxonomy): Bacteria > Pseudomonadota > Alphaproteobacteria > Pelagibacterales > Pelagibacteraceae > Pelagibacter. The sequence goes on along the minus strand of CACLEX010000015.1, from coordinate 15,428 downwards.
AATGGATGAGAAAAAATTCAAAAAAAGGATATGATAAAGAAGGTTTAGTAGCAAGATCTGGAAAAACAGACAAATTAATTTTAAATCAGGCTTTGGACAATTTTTCTGAACAATCTAATTTTGAAAAATCTTTAGATATTAAAAATTTTGATATTTTTTTTGCAAAAGGACTTTCATTAGAGGATGGTGCTGCAACCATTACTGATTTCACCGCTAAATTAATTTCCAATGGGATAAATTTTATTCATATTAGGAATAATTCTCAAAAAAGTAAATGGTTAGTATGTGGGGGAGGAAGAAAAAATAAATATCTCTTAGAAAGTATAAAACGTAATTTTGATGATATAAATCTTAATTCAATTGATCAATATGAATTAGATGGAGACTTTATCGAGTCCCAAGCTTTTGCTTTTTTAGCGATAAGATCACTAAAAGGTATGCCTATTACATTTCCAAATACAACTAGATGTAAAAAATCTGTAACTGGTGGAGTTTTAGTTAAAAATTTTTAATACAGAGCTGTTTCTTTTTTTATGTATTTATCAAGAGATTTTGAAAGTGCGTTCTCATTTTTTGAAAAAAAATGATTTGCTTCTGAGATTGACTGAAATTCAACTTTAATACCTTTTTGTGCACTTAATCTTTTATTTAGTTCATTGATATGTTCAACAGGTACCAATTCATCTTTTTTTCCATAAATCATCATCCCAGAAGTTGGACACGGAGACAAAAATGAAAAATCATAAACATTTGGTTGGGGAGAGATTGCAACAAATCTATTTATCTCTGGTCTCCTCATTAAAAGTTGCATAGCGATCAATGACCCAAAAGAAAAACCTGAAACCCAACACTGAGAATTATCAAAATTTTCTCTCTCTAACCAATCAAGAGCAGCTGCAGCATCTGCTAATTCACCTTGACCATTGTCAAATTCTCCATCACTCTTTCCTACACCTCTAAAATTTACTCTGCAAACTGAAAAATCATTTTCCATAAAAGTATGAAAAGTTTCCACAACAACTTTATTATTCATTGTCCCTCCATACTGAGGGTGTGGTTGTAAGACTAAAGCTATTGGTGAAGTATTTTTTTTACTCTTATAATATTTGGCTTCAAGTCTACCCGCAGGTCCTGGAATAAATATTTCTAATATTTTATTTTCCATAATTGTTATTGATTATTATTCTCAAAAAAAAATTAGGTTTATCACAACTGCGTGACAAAATGTTAGCTTTTTTTTACTCAGGATACTTGACTATTTTGGTCAGGTTTATATATACCCCTGTAAAACAAGGAATTATGAGACTTACTTCTAAAGGCAGATATGCGGTAATGGCTTTAGTAGATCTGGCTAAATTTAATGGAATTAATCCAGTTTCTCTAAGGGATATATCTTTAAGACAAGGCATTTCGTTAGATTATTTAGAACAAATTTTTTCAAAATTGAGAAAAAAAGAAATTGTTCAAAGCGTTAGAGGAACTCAAGGTGGATATATTTTGAAGAGGAAAGCTAAAGAAATAAAATTAACAAATATTTTTGATGCAGTAGATGAAAAGGTAAAAACTGTTCAATGTAAAAAAGAGTCAAAAAAAGGATGCAATGGTAAATCTACAAAATGTCTAACTCACAATCTTTGGGATGAACTTGAAACTCACATCAACAGTTTTTTTGATAAAAAAAGTTTAGACGACTTAGTAAAAGAAAACTTTGAAAGAAGATTATAAAATGGATACTAGAGAAAAAGATATAGAAAATTTAAAAGATTATAAATACGGTTTTACAACTGATATTGAAAATATTAAAGCACCAAAAGGACTAAATGAAAATGTAATTAAGTTTATTTCAAATATTAAAAAAGAACCTAAATGGATGTTGGATTTTAGATTAAAAGCATTTGAAAGATTTAAACTTCTCAAAGAACCTAACTGGCAAAAACCTAAGTATCCTAAAATTGATTATCAAGATTTATATTACTACTCGGCTCCGAAAAGCATGAAGGATAAACCCAAGAGCTTAGATGAATTAGACCCTAAACTTTTAGAAACCTATAATAAATTAGGAATTCCCCTTCAAGAGCAAGCAAGATTAAATGGAATAGCTGTCGATGCGGTATTTGATTCTGTTTCAGTAGCCACAACATTTAAAGGTGAATTAACAAAACATGGAATCATTTTTTGTTCAATGTCAGAGGCAATACAAAAACATCCTGATTTAGTAAAAAAATATTTAGGAACAGTAATTCCAACAACAGATCATTTTTTTGCGACATTAAACTCTGCAGTTTTTACCGATGGGTCATTTGTTTATATTCCTGAAGGTGTAAAGTGTCCAATGGAGCTTTCAACCTATTTCAGAATTAACGCATCAGAAACTGGTCAATTTGAAAGAACTTTGATTATTGCTGATAAAGGAAGTTATGTGAGTTATTTAGAAGGCTGTACTGCACCGATGAGAGATGAAAATCAATTACACGCTGCTAACGTTGAACTAATAGCTCTTGATGATGCAGAGATTAAATATTCAACTGTTCAAAACTGGTACCCGGGAGATGAAAATGGAAAAGGGGGAATTTATAATTTTGTAACTAAAAGAGGACTATGTAAGGGAAAAAATTCTAAGATTTCTTGGACACAGGTAGAGACAGGTTCTGCTATAACTTGGAAATACCCTAGTTGTATTTTAAAGGGTGATAACTCAATTGGCGAATTTTATTCAATAGCAATTACAAATAATCATCAAAAAGCAGATACTGGAACAAAGATGATCCACCTGGGAAAAAATACTAAAAGTAAAATAATTTCCAAAGGTATTAGTGCTGGATTTTCTGATATGACCTATAGAGGATTAGTAGATATAAATTCAAAAGCAAAAAATTCTAGCAACTATACTCAATGTGACTCTCTTTTAATGGGAAATAAATGTGGTGCACACACCGTTCCTTACATAAAAAACAAAAATTTTGACTCAAATGTTGCTCATGAAGCAACAACGTCAAAAATAAGTGAAGAGCAGTTGCACTATTGTCAACAAAGAGGATTAAATCCTGAGGAAGCTGTTGGGTTAATCGTTAATGGATTTTGCAAAGAAGTTCTTCAGCAATTACCAATGGAGTTTGCTGTAGAGGCACAAAAACTTGTTGGAATTAGTCTTGAAGGGAGCGTGGGTTAATGCTGAAAATTAATAACTTAAACGCAAATGTTGAAAATAAGTCAATTTTAAAAGGATTTTCACTAAATATAAACCCAGGTGAAGTTCATGCAATAATGGGTCCTAATGGCTCTGGAAAAAGTACATTATCTAATATTTTATCAGGAAAAAAAGGTTACGAGGTATCAGGAGAAATATTATTTGAAAATAAAAATTTATTTGAACTTGAAACTGAGGAAAGAGCGCACAAAGGTATATTTTTAGCCTTCCAATACCCTTTAGAAATTCCTGGGGTAAATACTAATATTTTTTTAAAGACTTCTCTAAATGCAATTAGAAAAGCTCGTGGACAAAAAGAACTTGATGCTATCGAGTTTTTAAAACTCGTAAAAGAAAAAGCTAAGGAACTGAAATTTGATGAAGAAAAACTTAATAGGCAATTAAATGTAGGCTTCTCTGGTGGAGAAAAAAAGAAAAACGAAATTCTACAAATGTCAATGCTAGCGCCAAAACTTTCAATTTTAGATGAAACAGACTCAGGTTTAGATATAGATGCTCTAAAAATAGTTGCAGATGGTGTAAACACATTAAGGAATAATGAAAATTCTTTTTTAATCATTACTCATTATCAAAGACTATTAGATTATATTAAGCCAGATTTTGTTCATGTTTTAATGAATGGAAGGATTATTAAATCAGGTGGACCTGAACTTGCAGAAGAATTAGAAAAAAAAGGATATGAGAGTTTCAATTAGATGAAGGAACAATTAAAAATAGATTTTAACAAAATTCAAGAAGTTTCTAATTTTTCTAATAGAGATATTGAGATAAAAAAGTCTTACCTAAATAAATTTATTGAAAATGGTTTCCCAAATAGAAAACAAGAAAATTGGAAGTTTTTAGATATAAATCAAATAATTAGTAATAATATTTCAGATTTGAGTTTTTATAATGATTATTCAATTGAAAATAAGATTGATTCATCAATTTTTATAGATGATTTAGAACATAATAAAATTATTTTTATTAATGGAAGAATTGAAAAAATTGACTTTAGTTATGAGGATAAAAAACAGATTGAAATAATTGAGGACTTTAACATAATTGATAAGTCTGAAAACAATAATTCATTAATTGATTTGAATATTGCACTAAGTAATAAACATTTTAAAATTTTAATTAAAAAAGACTACTCATTAAAAAAACCCTTAATCATTTATCATTTGACCAATGAGAAAATGAAATCAAAGAATATTAATCTAAGGTTAGATTTTGAGCTTGAACAAAACAGCTCATTAAAATTAATAGATTTCTTTAGTGATGATAGTGAAAAAAATTTTATGAATATTTTTTACAATTTTAATTTGGATAGAGATGCGATTCTTAAAAATTATAAAATTGATAAGTCGTTGAATAAAAATCTAAAATATTCATTTAACAATATAAATCAAAAACAAAATAGTATTTCTGAAACTTTTGTTTTTTCTGCAGGGTCAGATTATTTCAAAAATGAGATAAATTGTAAGCTAAAAGGCGAATATTCTTCAGCATTTATAAATGGTATTTTTTCATTGGATGATAATAAACAGCACGAAATAAGAACTACTATAAATCATTTGGTTGAAAATACAAAAAGCTATCAGTTAATTAAGAGTGTGCTTGGAAAAAATACAAAGTCTGCTTATCAAGGAAGAATATATGTAGACTCAAAGGCTCAGAAAACAGATGGATATCAATTAAGTAAAGCAATTTTGTTAGATGAAACCTCAGAGTTTAACGCAAAACCAGAATTAGAAATTTATGCTGATGATGTTAAATGTTCTCACGGATCAGCATCTGGTAGTCTTGATGATAATTCAATTTTTTATTTAATGTCTAGAGGACTAAACTATAAACAAGCTAAAGGACTATTGATAAATGGTTTTTTGCTTGATGTAATCGAAAAGATTACTGATGCTGAAATTAAAGATTTATTAAAAAAAATGATTGGTTTAAAAAAATGAACATAGATAATATTAAAAAAGAGTTTCCTATCTTTGATGAAAAGATACAAAACAATGATCTAGTTTATTTGGATAGTGCTAATTCTTCTCAAAAACCTAAAGTTGTTATTGATAGAATTAACGAGTTCTATACTAAAGAATTTTCAAATGTGGGCAGAAGTATTCATTATTTGGCAGTGGCAGCTACAAATTTATACGAAAATACTCGATCTTCTGTCCAAAAATATATTAATGCAAAAGATAAAAATGAGATTGTATTTACTAAGGGTGCAACTGAAGCCCTCAATTTAGTTGCTAATACACTTGGCCAAAAGTATTTGAATGAAGGTGACGAAATTTTACTCACTGAGTTAGAGCATCATTCAAATTATGTACCATGGCACTATTTGAGAAAATCAAAAAATATAAAGATTAATTTTGCTGAAATAAATGAAGATGGAGAAATTCCAATTGAAAATATTGAAAAAAAAATTACACCAAAAACAAAGGTGATTGCCATTAATCATCTGTCGAATGTCACTGGCGCAATTCTACCAATCAAAGAGATTACTGAGCTTGCACACGCAAAAGATATAATTGTTGTTGTAGATGGATGTCAAGGTGCACCACATTTGAAACTTGATATGCAAGATCTGGACTGTGATTTTTATGCAATTTCTTGTCATAAAATGTATGGACCGACTGGGCTTGGAATTTTGTATGGAAAAAAAAAATGGCTTGAAGAATTACCGCCTTATCAAGGTGGTGGCGGAATGATTAAAGAAGTAAAAAAAGATCGTATTACTTATGGTGATCTTCCAAATAAGTATGAAGCAGGCACTATGGCCACCGCACAGGTGATAGCTTTTGATAAGTCTATTAAATTTTTAGAAAGTATTGGAATAGAAAATATAATTAAACATGAAAAAGAATTAATAGAATATGGCCAAGAAATTTTAAAAAAGAATAATTCAGTAAAATTAATTGGTAATCCAAAAAATAAAGGCGGTGTAATATCGTTTACGATTGAAGGGGTACACCCACATGACATAGCGACAATACTTGACGAAGATGGAGTAGCTATTAGAGCTGGACACCATTGCTGTCAAATATTACACGACAAACTTGAAATACCTGCAAGTGCAAGAGCATCAGTAGGTGTCTATAATACTAAAAGTGATTTTGATCAATTAAATGAGTCTATCAATAAATGTAAAAAAATTTTTGATTTAAAATGAATTTAAAAGAATTATATCAAGAGATAATTTTAGAACATGGAAAAAATCCAAGGAATTTGAGGAAGACCGAGAATTTTAATAAAGATGCTAAAGGGAATAATCCTTTGTGTGGGGATAATGTGCATGTTTATCTAAAATTGAATAATCAAAGAAAAGTTGAAGATATTTCTTTTGAAGGAAGTGGTTGCGCAATATCAATGGCCTCAGCTTCAATAATGACAGATTTGATTAAAGGCAAAAGTGACAACGAAGCAAAGGAGATTATAGATGATTTTCTTGGAATGATAAAAGAAAATCCTGAATTAAAATCCTCGATTTTAGAGGAGGATGATAAAACAAAACTAATGTGTCTATCAGGAGTAAAACAATATCCTATGAGAGTAAAATGTGCTACTTTATCATGGCATACTTTGATTTCTGCAATGGAAGATGATGGAAAACAAGTGAGTACAGAAGATTAATATTATGGAAATAAAAGAAAAAATTATAAATGAAATTAGAAAAATTTATGATCCTGAATTACCAGTTAATATTTATGAACTTGGTTTAATTTATGATATTCAAGTAAAAGGAAAAAAAGCTGAAATTAAAATGACCTTAACTACACCAAATTGTCCTGTTGCAGAGAGTTTACCAAAAGAAGTAAAAGAGGGAGCTATGCAAGTTGAGGAAATTGATGATGTTGATCTTCAACTAGTTTGGGACCCGCCTTGGAATAAAGATATGATGTCAGATGCTGCTAAGTTGGAGTTAAATTTGTAATGAGTCCTATAATTAAACTAAGTGAAAATGCAGCAAACAGAATTAAAGAAATCATGTCTAGTGCCGAAAAAGATGCTTTAGGAGTTAGAGTTTCAGTTAAATCTGGAGGATGCGCAGGCATGTCATATGTAATGGAATATTCTAAAGAACTTAATCCGAATGATGAGATAATTGAGGACAAGGGAGTTAAGGTTTTTATAGATTCTGCTGCAGTGATGTATTTATTAGGTACTGAAATGGATTACAAAAAAGAGGATTTTTCCTCAACTTTTGTGTTCAATAATCCCAATGAAACAGAGAGATGTGGTTGTGGAGAGTCCTTTAAAGTAGAATAAAATTTAGTATCCCATAAGTTGCATAGCTGAATTGCTTAAAATGCATATCTAGTATATAATCATTACATGAACGTTTTTGAATTTAGGAATTTATTAGCGTCTGAAGACAGAAAAGAAAAAAGAAAAAGCCTTCAAAGATCTTTAATCAAATCTGTTGAAACAGGAGCTAATGGAACTCAAGATTACGTTGTTAAAAAAGGTCCTGGCAAAAATAAGATTGCCACTACCAGACAATAATTTTTAACAACTATAATACATGTCGAACTCTATTGGGTGGGGTGTGTGTTCGAAATTATGTATTTCCTCAAATTTTAAAGCAATGTAAGCATCTATCTGATCATCAGTGAAAACGTTACCTTGTTTTAAAAAATCTCTGTCCTTATCCAAACTTTCCATTGCTTCTCTTAATGAGCCACAAACAGTAGGTATTTTTTTAACTTCATTTTCAGATAAAGCATAAAGATCTTTATCGAAAGATTTACCTGGATCAATTTTATTCTTAATACCATCTAGTCCAGCCATAAGCATTGCTGCAAAAGTTAAGTATGGGTTTCCAGCTGCATCACCAAATCTAATTTCACATCTCGCAGCCTTTTTACTTAGAGTAATAGGGATCCTACATGAAGCTGACCTGTTTCTTGCTGAGTACGCTAATAACACCGGTGCTTCAAATCCTGGGATCAATCTTTTGTAACTATTGGTTGTTGCGTTTGAAAAAGCGTTTATAGCTTTTGCATGTTTTAAAATTCCACCAATATAGTGTAAAGCTAAATCGGATAAGCCAGCATATTTATCTCCTGAAAATAATGCTGTATTTCCTTTCCAAATTGATTGGTGCACGTGCATACCTGATCCATTATCACCTTTTACTGGTTTAGGCATAAAAGTTGCAGTTTTTCCAAATGAATGTGAAACCATATGAACCGCATACTTATATAATTGCAAGTTATCTGCTTGATCAACTAAAGTTCCAAAATACATTCCAAGTTCATGCTGACTTGGAGCAACTTCATGGTGATGTTTCTCAACTTTAATACCCATGTCTTTCATTGCTTTCAAATACTCACTTCTCATATCTTGTGCACTATCAACAGGAGGAACTGGGAAGTAACCACCTTTGATACCAGGTCTATGTCCCATATTTCCATTTTCATATTTTTTTCCAGTGTTGTAAGGGCCTTCAGTACTATCAATTTTGAAGCCTGTTTCATTCATGTCATTTTTAAATCTTACATCATCGAATACAAAAAATTCAGCTTCTGGACCGAAAAATGCTTTATCACCAATTCCAGATTTTTTTAAATACGCCTCAGCTTTTTTTGCTGTTCCTCTAGGATCTCTTTCGTAAGGATCTTTTTTTATTGCATCCAAAATATCACAAAAAATGTTTAATGTATTATGAGATGTAAATGGATCAACCACAGTTCTGCTTAAATCAGGCTTTAGAATCATGTCAGACTCATTAATAGCTTTCCAACCTGCAATTGAGGAGCCATCAAAGAAAATTCCATCGTTTAACATATCTTCGTCAACTACCTTAGTGTCCATCGTAACGTGTTGAAGTTTACCTCTAGGGTCAGTAAATCTAAGATCAACGTAATCGATATCTTTGTCTTTAATAACTTTTAATACATTTTTTGCGCTCATTATATCTCCTATGTAATCTTGTGGGTTGTGATACCAAATAAAGACTGATAAATAATCCTCTTTTACTTAATAACACCTATGCATTTTTAACATAAGTGTATATTGAAAAGACTAAGAATACTAACAATTCAGAGTTGAATAATGACATTACTTGATAAAGAACCAGTTCGAAGAGTTGGTAGAATTATTAAAGAATTCGACCAAAATTTAACTGTTAGTGTTTTAGAAACATCAGCCAGAACTGCTTTAGAAGCCGCATCTTCTTTAGGATGTGAGGTAGGAGCAATTGTTAAAAGCTTACTATTTAAGACAGATAATAATTTTACTTTATTTTTAGTTGCTGGAGATAAGAAAGCTTCACTAAGAAAAATTAAGAAAAATATTAAATTTGAAGATGTTTCAATGGCTACTGCTGAAGATGTAAAAAACATTACTGGTTATACTATCGGCGGTGTTTCACCAGTAGGCCATTTAGAAAATGTTGATATTTACATAGATAATTCTTTAAATAGATTTGATTTTTTATTTGCTGCCGCAGGTCACCCAAACTGTATATTTAAAATCAATTTCTCAGATTTAAAGAAAATTACAAAAGGAAAAATTGAAGATATTACTGAATGAGACAACCAAAACTATTAGATTATCTTTTATTAATTTTGTTAGCTTTAATATGGGCATCAGCTTTTTTTAATATCAAAATTGCAACCTATTCATTTGGACCAATTACTATTGCATTTTTAAGAGTGTTTTTTGGAGCAATCCCAGTTTTGTTACTTTGTTATTATAAAAAAATAAAGATCGAAGCTTTTTCAAAGGATTGGCATTGGTTTGCGATGATAGGATTTATAAATTTAGTTGCTCCTTTTTTTTTAATTGCCTACGGCGTGCAATCAGTTCAAAGTAATTTAGCAGCAATATTGATGTCAACTACACCATTAAGTTCAACTGTGCTTGGTCATTTTTATACAAAAAATGAGAAATTCAATTTTATCAAAACAATAGGAATCTTAATAGGTTTTTCTGGAATACTTTACTTATTTTCTGATAATATTTTGATTAATGAAAATAATTTTTTTTCTGCAATACTAATTTTATTAGGCTCAACTTGTTATGTAATAGGTGGTGTCCTAACCTTAAAAATTAGTAAGAAAAAAAATGAAAATGTAACTGGCTCAATACTGGTTTGGGCAGTTTTGATTTTGATACCAATTGTAAGCATTGTTGAACAACCATGGAATGTCTCGCCAAGGTTAGATTCTACAATATCCGTGATATATCTTGGCTTAGTTTCTACTGGAATTGCATGGTTATTGAGATTTAGAATTTTAGTTAATAATGGACTGATATTTCAGTCACAAGTTTCATATTTAATTCCAATTTTTGGAACTATCTTGAGTTATATTTTCCTGAAAGAATTGATCACTTTCAAAGTTTTGATATCTCTAATTGCGGTATCAGTAGGAATTTATTTTGTGAGAAAAGCAGACAATAAAATTAGTGAAATAAAGCTCGATTAATACAATTCTTAGTTGAAAACATTATTGACCCATTTACATCATTCCCAAAAAGGTCTTTAATTAATTTATATAAATAATAAGAGGAGAAAAAAATGAGTGCAGAAGCAATGAAAGTGTCATCTGTATTAGATACTTCTCATTTAAAGGTTAAATTTCCGTTCAAAGCAAAATACGGAAACTACATTAATGGAAAATTTGTAGAACCAAAATCAGGCAAGTATTTTGATAATGTAAGCCCGATCTCAAATGAGAAAATCTGTTCAGTTGCGCGATCAGACGAAAAAGACGTAGAAGCAGCATTAGATGCGGCTCACGCGGCCTTCCCGGAATGGGGAAAAACAGACATCACAACAAGATCAAATATATTATATAAGATCGCTGATGTTTTAGAAAAAAATCTAAACTTACTCGCAACAGCTGAATGTTTAGATAATGGAAAGCCAATAAGAGAATGTATGGCAGCAGATTTACCTTTGGTTGTTGATCATTGGAGATATTTTGCTGGAGTAATAAGAGCAGAAGAGGGATCAATTGCAGAAATTAGCAATTCTCAATACTCTTACAACATACCAGAACCTTTAGGAGTAGTTGGTCAAATAGTTCCTTGGAACTTCCCATTACTTATGGCTACATGGAAACTAGCACCAGCTCTTGCAGCGGGTAACTGTTCAGTTTTAAAACCAGCTGAACAAACGCCAGCATCCATAATGGTGATGATGGAACTTATTGGGGATTTATTACCTCCAGGAGTTGTCAACATTGTTAGTGGTTTTGGATTAGAGGCAGGTAAACCTTTAGCATCATCAAAAAGAGTTGCTAAAGTTGCATTTACTGGTGAAACAACAACAGGAAGATTGATAATGCAGTATGCTGCACAAAACATAATTCCGATAACTTTGGAATTAGGTGGAAAATCTCCAAACATTTTCTTTGAGGATATCATGGATAAAGATGATGATTTTTTCGATAAATGTATTGAAGGTTTCGTTATGTTCAATCTTAACCAAGGTGAGGTTTGTACTTGTCCGAGTAGAGCTTTAGTTCAAGAGTCGATCTATGATAAATTCATGGAAAGAGCTATAGCTAGAACAAAAGCTGTTGTTCAAGACAATCCTTTAAAAATGGAAACCATGATTGGAGCACAAGCTTCCGTAGAACAAATGGAGAAGATTAAATCTTATCTTGATCTAGGGAAAAAAGAAGGTGCGAAAGTCCTAACAGGAGGAAGTGTTGCAAAACTTAACAGTGGATTGGAAAAAGGTAATTACATTCAACCAACTGTTTTTGAAGCAAAAAATGATATGAGAATATCTCAAGAAGAAATCTTCGGGCCTGTTGTGTCTGTAATTAAATTTAAAGATGAAGCAGAGGCATTAAAAATTGCCAATGATACTCTTTATGGTTTAGGAGCAGCTGTTTGGACTAGAAATGGTAATATTGCCTATAGAATGGGCAGAGCAATACAAGCAGGGATAGTATGGACTAATTGTTATCATGCATACCCAGCTCACTCACCATTTGGTGGATACAAACAATCTGGAGTTGGCAGAGAAACTCACAAAATGATGCTTAATCATTACAGACAGAATAAGAATCTTCATGTTTCTTACGCTGAGAAAAAATTAGGCTTCTTTTAATCAAATAATATATACTGGTCCATGATTCGATATCATGGGCCAGAGAAAAAATATGAAAGTATCTGCAACACATTCGGCACTAAGTTTATTATCTGAACTTAAAGAAAAATATGGTGAAAAATTAATGTTTCATCAATCAGGTGGATGTTGTGATGGGAGTGCTCCTATGTGTTTCCAAGAAGGTGAATTTCCATTGGGTGACAATGATATTAAACTTGGAGAAATAGGTGGTGTTCCATTCTATATGAATGGTGATCAATATGAAAAATGGAAACATACTGATCTTACAATAGATGCCGTAAAAGGAATTGGCGGAATGTTTTCATTAGATAATGGAACTGGAAGAAGATTTTTAACTAAATCTGAAATATGTCTCGTAGTGGATAACGATAATCCAAATCATTAAATTTTTATTTTACAATGCCGATTTTTTTAAGTTCACAAAAAATTGTGAAAGATTGGATTGATTATAACAATCATATGAATGTTTCTTATTATCTTTTGATCTTTGATAAATATGGGGCAGATATATTAAATGACACCTTTAAAATGGGCGAGCATTCAGCGAGGACTACTGGAAAAAGCACAATGATTGTTGAGTCTCATATTACCTATAATCAAGAACTGAAGATGAATGACGAAGTAGATGTAAATTTAGTTTTTTTTGATCACGATAAAAAAAGATTGCAATATAAGATGGAAATGATCCATAAGCAAAAGCAATATTTAGCATCAACGATTGAAGTCCTAGCATTATATGTTGATTTAAATACTCGAAAAGTCTCAGAATTCGAAGGAGATAAATTAGAAATTATGGATAATTATATTAAAAACAATAAAGAAAAGTTTGACAATACAAATCTTAAGTTTTCTTCTAAATTGAAAAAGTAAATAAATTTACTTCCAGCCCGCGTACTGGAAGTAATAATCTATTTATTGTCCTGGCGCTTTGTATGCACCTGATGCAACTTCACTTGCCTTAACAGTAGCTTTATTAAAATCAATAGCTTCTAACATTGTTAAATTTTTAACTGCTCCTGATGCTTCTACTACAAGTTTTACTGCCGCAAAGTCTTCAAACGTTGTAAGTTCATTTACAACTATAAAGTCATATGGACCTCTAACTATATCCATACTATGCATTGTTCCACCCATAGCTTTTGTTAATTGTTCAACTACTGCTTTTCTATCACTTTTAGGATCTTTTAAAAAACCTTGAAAAGCTTTTTCAGTGTAGTTTCCCATTATATATGCCTTCATATGTTACCCCTTTCTTTATTTTAAAAAATATTACAGCAAAATTTATGTATGTAGAAGTGGTATATTTGTCTAATTATTTTCTATTCGGTCCATTTCTTTAAGTTCGACTTCTAACTTATCTAATTCCTCACCACCTGCCATCATGCCTAAAAGTTTTTCTCTAGATATATTTTTTTTTTGAAATGTTCCCATACTTTTTCCTCGATTTAAAACTGTAAAACTATTTCCAACAGGATAAGCATGATGAACGTTATGTGTTATTAAAATTACAGCTAAACCTTGCGATGCTGCTTTAACAATATATTTCAGTACCATTGAAGCTTGATGCACACCTAATGCTGACGTTGGTTCATCTAGTACTAAAACTTTTGCTCCAAAATAAATTGCTCTAGAAATAGCGAGACATTGTCTTTCACCTCCAGACATCGTACCGACAGCTTGTGATGGGTCTCTCACATCAATACCTATTTGTCCCATTCTTTCTGCAGCTATAGTGTTTGCTTTTTCAATATCAAAAGTTTTGAAAAAAGGTAAACCTTTTTGTGGCTCTCTACCCATAAAAAAATTCCTAGTTACACTCATAAGAGAAACTAATGCTAAATCCTGATAAACAGTACCTATCCCAATATCCAAAGCATCTCGTGGTGAGTCAAAAACTATTTTTTGATCCTCAAAAATAATTTCACCTTCATCAGGTTTATGAACGCCTGCTAAAGTTTTTATCAAAGTAGATTTTCCAGCTCCATTGTCACCAAGTAAGCACATTATTTCGCCTTTTTTAAGTTTCATAGTGACATCTTTCAAAGCAATCACTTTACCAAAAAATTTACTTATATTATTGAATTGAACTAAATATTCAGACATCACTTAGTCTCCGTAACTTTTTTTCTAATATAATTATTGAATACTACTGCAATTAACATCATTGCACCTAAAAAAACCTTAAACCAATCAGTATCAACATCTGTATAAAAAATTCCCATTGATACAGTGCCAAAAATAATAGCACCCAATGCTGCTCCGATGGCAGAGCCATAACCTCCAGTCAAAAGACAACCGCCAACCACGGCAGCTGCTATTGCTTCCAATTCTTTTAAAGTTCCTCTCATAGTATCTGCAGAACCTGCATCTAAAACTTGAATACAAGCAAATATTGTCGATGCTACAGCTGTTCCAATAAATAGACTTATTTTTACTCTTCCAACAGGTACACCAACATTTGTAGCACCAACTTTATCTCCACCTGATGCAAATATCCAATTTCCATATCTAGTTTTCATAAGTATCCAAGTTGCAAATAATGTAAGAGCAATAAACCATATTACTGATGGTGGAATACCTGTAGCTAATGGTGTACCGTCAGTTCTCAATGCAATTAATTTCATCGATCCTAGCCATGTAAATAACCATTGAAAAGTATCTGTTGCAAACAACCAAGCAATTGGATCATCCTCTATTAAAACTCTTAATCCTGGTACTTGAGTTCTTCCTGTAATTAATCTCGTGATAGCCAAAGTTGCCCCTCTTAAAATGAACAACATTGCTAAAGTTACTATGAAGGATGGAAGACCAGTTTTTACTACCATTATACCATTGAAATAACCAATTAGTACTGCCATAGCAAAAGCAAAAATAATACTCGTCCATAAAGGCCAGCCCCAATAAATTGCAGGTATAGCGATACAGATTCCTGCAAAACCAATCATTGATCCAATTGATAAATCAAACTCTCCACCGATCATTAACATTGCAGCAGCAATAGCAATAATTCCTAAATTTGCTGAAACATCTAAAAAATTTAATGTCCCATAAGCACTAAACATTCCAGTGTCACCAGCAACAATTCCAAAAAAAATAAAAACTAAAATTGAGCCACCCAAAGCACCAAGCTCTGGTCTGTTT
>CACLEX010000014.1 GCA_902606065.1 uncultured Pelagibacteraceae bacterium | reverse complement strand
TGATTTCGTCAACTGATTTACCAGTGTGTTTTGAATAAATTTCATTCAATCTTTTTTTTAAAGACAAAACTTCATTAGCATGAATCTCAATATCAGTTGCTTGTCCTTGAAAACCGGCTGATGGTTGATGAACCATTATTCTTGAATTTGGTAACGAAAATCTTTTACCATTTTTTCCTGCTGAAAGTAAAAATGATCCCATTGATGCCGCTTGGCCGATACATAGTGTCGAAATATCAGGCTTTACATATTGCATAGTATCATAAATACCAAGACCCGCAGTTACTAAGCCTCCAGGACTATTTATATATAAATAAATTTCTTTTTTTGGATCTTCTGCCTCCAAGAATAAAAGTTGAGCAGTAACTAGAGAAGCAACATTGTCATTAATTTGTCCTGTTAAAAAAATTATTCTCTCTTTTAATAACCTAGAATAAATATCATACGCTCTTTCTCCCTTACTTGATTGTTCAACAACCATAGGTACTAACGTGCTCATATGTTCTGATATTTTATTTGTCATAAGTTGATTCGCTTTACTTATACAACTTGAGATTACTTTTTACTAACTTTTTTTGTTTTTTTAACCGGAGACTTTGTTTTTGAGGTTTTTGTTTTAGTTTTGTTCGTTGAGGTTTTTTTGGTCTCAACCTTTTTTTCAGTTTTTTCTTTGCCCTCACTAGCATGACTATATTCTTGCATTTGAGATTGTTTCAAAATTTTTTCTGCCTCTTCTTTTGAAACTTCTTTCTTATTAGGTTTTGCTTTTTCTTTAATTACCTTCAAAATTTTTTCTTCATAGACAGTACCTCTCAAGCTAGATAATGCTGAAGGATTTTTTTGATAAAAATCCATGACCATTTTCTCTTGACCTGGCATCATTCTAATTTGTTTTTGGACTTCAGCTTGTAGTTCCTGCTCTGTTACTTTTATTTGATTTTGTTCACCGAATTCATTCAAAACTAATCCAACTTTTATTCTTTTTTTCGCAATTTCCTCAAAATTTTTTCTACTTTTTTTTGCATCTTCTTCAGACATTCCTTGAGAAAGAATTTTTACTTCTTCATCAATCAAATTCTCAGGAATTTCAGTAATCTTAAATTTTTCTATCTCTTTTAAGATTTGATTTTTAGACAAACGCTCAAGAGAATTTTTATATTCATCATTTATTTGTTTTGAAATTAAAGATTTAAGATCTTTCAAATCTTTAGCACCAAAATTTTTTGCAAATTCATCATCGATTTTTACAGGTTCAGGATTTTTTAATACAGTTATTTTGCATTTAAATTTTGCTTTTTTATTTACCAATTCTTTTTCAGGAAAATTTTCAGGTAAAGTAGCTTCAACAGTCTTTTCATCACCTACTTTGACACCTATTAGTTGTTTATCAAAACCTTTTAAAAATAAATCTTTACCCAAAGTTAATTGTGTATTTTTACCTTCACCACCTTTGAATGGCTTGTCATCAATAGTGGCATTATAAT
Organism: uncultured Pelagibacteraceae bacterium; assembly: GCA_902606065.1. Lineage (GTDB taxonomy): Bacteria > Pseudomonadota > Alphaproteobacteria > Pelagibacterales > Pelagibacteraceae > Pelagibacter. The sequence continues at coordinate 23,011 of CACLEX010000014.1, read as the reverse complement.
CAAAGGCTACTAAATCACCTTCTTTTGCAATTGTATCTTTTGGAGCTTCTTTAAAGTTTGGTTGATTTTTTGCTATTTCTTTAATTCTTTTATCTGCTTCAGTGTCATCTATTTTTACAGAATACTCATCAAACTTAATATTTTCTATTGGTTTTACTTCAACCTTTGGAAGTTCTGTTACTGAAATAATATATTCAAGATCTTTATCTTCCCCGTAAGTTTTAAGATCCAACTTAGGTTGACCAGCAGGTTTGATATTATTTTCTTGCAATGCTTTAGTTGAAGTATCTTTTATAACTTTATCTAGGACTTCACCAAAAACTGCTTTTCCAAATTGCCTTTTTAAAATTTCCTTTGGTACTTTTCCGGGTCTAAAACCTTTAAGATTAACAGTCCCTTTAATTTCTTCATACCTTTGATCCATATGAGTACTCATAGTTTTTTTATCTATGAATACTTTTAAGTCTTTATTTAAACCTTTTTTATTTTCTATTGTTACTTTCATAATTTGTTGGTGGTAGGGCGAAAAGGACTCGAACCTTCACAGATTGCTCTATCGGTTCCTAAGACCGACGCGTCTACCAATTCCGCCATCGCCCCACAATTCTTGAAGTTTTATATATTATTGAAACTATTTGTCCAACGACATTTGTTGTAAAATTTATAATTTTTCCTCTATAATGATTATTATGATTGTTTCGCCATGTATAAGTATTTGTAAAACTGATCCTAAAACTGGATATTGTTATGGCTGTGGCAGAAATAATGATGAAAAAAAAATTTGGAAACAAGAGGATACTACAGATCAATGGAAAATAGAAAATCTTAAAATAATTAAAGCTAGATTGTCTGGATGGCAATTAGAAAGTTTTGAAGAGTCATATACATATAAAATTGAAAATGGTATTTCTCTTTTTAAAAAAAGTTTAAAAAATGAGTAGAACTACAATAGTATCAATTATTTACATAATAGGCCTTATCTTTGGAGCTATATTTCTTAAAATATGGAGTGCAGACACCAATGTATATAAAGGTCTTTTAGGACTTGGCTGGACAGCTATATTTTTAATAAGTTTATTTTTAGCTGACAAACATGAAAAAAGTTAAATATTTTATCATTTTTTTATTACTCATTTTACCCCTACAAAGTTTAAAATCTGAGATCATAGTAATGAGTGCTTGTGACGACAAACAAGATGAGTTTTTAAAAAATGAATACATACTTAATTTAAATGAATTGATCATGGTTAGAAACTATGTGTACAAAGAAAAAACTTATCAAAAATACAGATTAACTGATCTTAGTGTAAAGAAATCTAACTCATATGTAAGAAATATTTACGAGGAAAATGGAAAAATTTTAACTCATAAACATGGATATCCACAATTTTATACTCAAATACTTTTTGAAAAAGGCAAACAAGAAGTTTACATGAAAACTGTTTTAAATGATGAAGAAGGAATTTCTAAAATTTCTACATGTAAAAAAGTTGAAAAATTCGATAGTGAAAGTTAATTTTTTTTACCTTTTTTTGTAAAGTTTCTTTTTTTCTGACCAAATCGACTTTGAGTAATGTTACTTCTGTGTCTAGCATAAGCTTGTTTTTGTGCTTGTTTCATTGCTCTCTTTGAGGACATAATCTTTAATAATCAATTTCTATACTATTCAACTTTTTAAAATTTTTATCAGCAATCACAATTTCTCCTGAACTTGGTGCATAATTAAGAGCTTCTGATATTACTACATAATGAGTGACTAACACTAAATTTTTATCACCATTCCAACTTTTTACATAATCTTTGAGCTTTTTCATTTGCATTTTTCTATTTTTTTCAAATTTTGAGCTGTAAAATGAATTAAGAAAATTTTTTGTTTCATAATTTTTAAAAGCAATCAAAGCCGTTTCTTTACATCTGCACCATTCACTTGAAATTACTAATTTAATAGGAATATCGTTTTCTTTAAAAAAATTTCCAATTTTTTTTGATTGCAATCTTCCTGATTGACTCAAATTTCTTTGCGTCTCACAATTATTGATATCAAAATTTTCTGGATCGCCATTACCGGGGGCATAAGCATGTCTGATAAAAATTAAATTACCTCCTTTTTGAAGATTGTTTATAATTTCTTTTTCGATATCTGCATTTATTTCAATTGTTAAAGCAAAAAATATAATTATTATAATCTTAGGTAATTTCATCAATGAACATTAAATTCAAAAAGTTGAATAATACAATAATTAAATGTAAAAAATGTCCACGTTTGTTTAATTTCATAAAAAAAATTTCATTAGAAAAACGAAAACAAAACATAAATGAAAAATATTGGGGAAAGCCCGTTACTGGTTTTGGTGAAGTCAATGCAAAATTAATGATTATAGGTTTAGCTCCTGCAGCACATGGTGGAACTAGAACAGGCAGAGCTTTTACTGGAGATAAATCAGGGGATTTTTTATTTAAAAGTCTCCATAAAGTGAATATATCAAATCAAAATTTCTCAAAAAATAAAAATGATGGATTAAGATTAAAATCGACTTATATAACTAATATACTCAAGTGTGTTCCTCCAGGAGATAAGCCAAAAAATAGTGAATTAATAAAATGTTCTAATTATTTTATTAGTGAACTAGATCAATTAAAAAACCTTAGAGTAATTGTAGCGTTAGGTAAAGTTGCTTTTGACAATTGTCTAAAAATTTACAAAAAAAAATTTAATATGAATAAAAAATTTAAATTTAAACACGGAAAAAAATATTTACTACCCGATAATAAAATATTAATTGCTTGTTATCATCCTAGCCCTAGAAATGTTAATACTAAAGTTGTAACACCTTTAATGATTAACAATTTATTTAAAAAAGCAAAAAAATTTTCTACACTTTAATTGTGTCACAAAAGTAAGGTTTAAATTTTGAGTATATATCTTCAGGAATCTTAACTGGCTTACCATCTTTATTTATGAAAACTAAATGAACTTGTGCTTCAACTATAATATCTTCACCTTTTGTAATAATTTGGTTCATAAAAAAAGATGTTTTAGTTATAGATTTAACAAAAGATCTTATAGTTAATTCATCCTCTAAAAACGCTGATTTTTTATATTCAATGTTACAAGACTTGACAATTATTAATGAACCGAATTGTTCCTGAACTTTCTTATTACTAAAACCTATTGAAAATAGAGCCTCTGTTCTTGCTCTTTCTAGATACTTTAAATAATTTGCGTAATAAACCACTCCACCAGAGTCTGTATCTTCATAATAAACTTTTAATTTGTGAAAAAAATTTTCATGCATAAAAAAATTATATCAAATAATTCTCTAATTTGCTGAAAAATAGATATTTTGAAAATATGCTACAGCATTCATTTTAGAATTATCGGTATCAGACATTATAGCTAACCCATCTAATTCATTAACATCTAAATCGTGGAATTTTTTAAAATCTTCTTTGACATTTGCTTTAACAGTAACCCACTGGTTGAGATTATTTTTGGTTGTAGATAAAACATTATCTATGGATTTTTTAGTATAAGGGCTTGGTGAACTAAATCCAATTTCGTTGTTACTTGAAAAGACATAATTTATTGCCCTATTAGAAAGTGGTGTTGCACCAGTCTTTTTTACTGCAAATACTCTGGCTGCAAAGTCATGTCCTTTTTTTGTATTTTCTTTTATCCCAGATAAATCTTTTTCAACTTTCCATGTAATATTTATAAAAGGTGTCTTATTAAGGTCAATTTTCACTTCTTTTCCTAAACCAGAGGCAGCATTATTAGCAACTGATTTTAAAAAATTGCCATTTTCATTAGATCCAACTGAATAATTTGTCTTATTGTCCGCACCTCTCACCTTTCTGACCTCAAGCTGTGAAAGTTCAGCTTCGGTAAATTCAAATACTTTTATTTCACTAGCTGCAACTATCTCAGTAAATAAAAAGAGACTGATTAAAAGTTTTAAAATTATTTTCATAAATTTTTAAAAAAAATTGTTAATACATTATTTTGACAAAATTTAAACAATCAAAAATCAATTTCTATTTGTATATATTAATTATGAAGACAATTTCCATTTTTATTTTATTAATTTACTGGTCAATAATGATTTTTGCTCCAGTGATGTCAAAAGATGTAAAATTTGGCAGGGCTAAACTCAATCAAACTAAGATAGTAGAGATAAAACCAAGAAGTTAATAGGTCGAACGACCTCCACTGATATCAAAAACAGCAGCAGTTGAGAAAGTATTTTCCTCAGAAGATAACCAGCAGACTAAAGAGGTAAACTCTTCAACCTCAAGAAATCGTCCTCTTGGCACTTTTGATAACATTCTTTGGACGTGTTCTTTGGTCATTTGGTCTAAAATTCTGGTTTTAGCACCTGCAGGAGTAACGGCATTTACTGCTATATTCTTGTCCGCAAGCTCTTTTCCTAGTGATTTTGTTAATCCAATAGCCCCTGCTTTTCCAACACTATAAGCGCTTGCGTTAGCATTGCCATCTTTACCTGCTACTGAAGCTACATTAACTATCCTACCATAATTATTTTTGATCATATTCGGTACAATTGTTCGACAACAATTAAAAGTACCCATTAAATTTATATCAACAACCTTTTTCCACATTTCAATATCATATTCCCATAAAGTTGCTGTTGGACCAGTAATACCAGCGTTATTAATCAATATATCAATATTTTTTTGTTTAGTGATTTCTTGCACACATTCTTCGACTTTTGAATAATTTGAAATATCAACAATATTAAAACTTAAATTGGGACTTTTAATATCTTCAATCGCTTTTTCGACCATTTTCTGGTCATTGTCCCAGATAATTACACTCGCACCCGACCTTATTAATCTTTTTGTAATGTCTAAACCAAAGCCTTGTGCGCCTCCAGTAACAATTGCAGTTCTGCCTTTAAAATCAAAAGAAATTTTATCCATAAAACTACTCTCTAGCTAGAAGGTAATAAACGAAAGCTGCAACAAAAGCACCAATAATCCAAGAGTAAGATTGTAAAAACATTAGATTTGTATTCCAAATTGTTGAGGCAGAAAAGGTAAATCCTAATATTAGAGAATAAACTCCTTTAAGATGCCATCCTCCCGAATAATAATAAGTACCATTAGTTTCAAGTGAGTATATATCTTTGTTTTCTAATTTTCCTTTTTTAATCATATAAAAATCAGCAATCATCAACCCGAACAGAGGACCAAAAAAAGCGCCGATTGTATCTATGTAAGATAAGATCCCAACCTGACTTAAAAAAGTTAACCAAAAAACTCCTATAATAAATCCAAAAATAGCAATTACATAACTAGCACTTTTGAAGGAGAAGGATGTGGGATCAAAATTAATTAAAGTATATTGAGAAGGAATAAAGTTTGCTATTAAATTAGTTGATGCAGAAGCAATGATTATAAAAATTAAGGCCAATGAAACCAAAAGAATATTATCTAATTTTCCAATTATATCTGTTGGGTTAGTTAAAATCATCTCCGCATTTTGTTGATTTAAATTTTGAAATGCATCAGCACCAGTAACAATAAATAATGAAAAAAATGAAAAAATTATTAGATTTAAAATTAAGCTTAAATTACCTTTTCTTAGCTCTTGTTCATTTTTAATGTATCTAGAAAAATCACCAAACGATAAGATTACAATAGAAAAAAAGGTAAACGTTGTGCCAGCAACTGTTATTATGGGGCCTACATTATTAGCATTAAATATATTTTGAAAATCAAGCACGTTAATAAATGATTTAGCAGTTAATTTTACATCAGATAAAAAAACAATGAAGAAAAACATTACCATTGCTGCATAAATTAACAATGCCGAAAACTTAATTAATCTTTTATTAAAGTTCATGCCCACACTAAATAAGTATGTTTGCAAAGTAATTGATATTATGATGGCAGCCCAATCAATAATATTGAGTCCTATGAAAAAGACTAATAAAATTTCTTTTTGTAAAATTGAATTATCGACTGAATACATTAAAACTCTAATAAGAAAACCAATCGCTTTTGATAAAAAATATGTTTGAATACCAAACATAAATATTCCAACAATACTTCTCAATAACCCAAAAAATTGTGCTCCTCTAAAACCTAATGATGATCTTAACAAAACAACAAATGGTAATCCAAATTTATGGGATGGTTTTCCAATTAAATTAGAAAATATGAAAACAAAAAAAGTTCCTAAAATTGTCCCAAAAAAGACTACAGCAGTATTTAAATTATAAATTAAGTACAAAGATGTAATTAGTGAAAATCCTATAACACTTTGTATATTAACCCCCCAAAAACAAAATAAGTCCTTCCAGTCCCAAGTTTTATTGTTAGGGTTTACAGTTACTAAATCCCAGTTAATGAGAGTTTTTTTTGTTTTTTGTTGACTCACTTAGACAATATAAAACTTTAATATTCTACTGTCCATATAAGAGAGTTGGTAACCAAAGTGCAATTTTAGGAAATATAATGATCAAAACTAATCCTATCACTTGAAGAACCATAAACTGCATCATTCCATAGTAAATATCTTTTAAATCCCATTCGGGAACAACTCCTTTTAAAAAGTATGCTGAGAGTGCTACTGGAGGTGAGAGCCAGGCGGTCTGTAAATTAACGGCAACTAAAATTGCAAACCAAGTTAAATTAAATCCTAACGCTTCTACCAATGGTAAAATTATTGGAATAATAATCATCACAATCGGTACCCATTCTAACGGCCAACCCAATAAAAAAATCATCACCATTATCATCGCTAAAATTAAATACTTGTTCATTTCTAAGCCTAATAAAAATTCAGTCAAAAGAGTTGGAGTTCCTAGTCTTGCAAAAACTGCGCCAAAAAAATTTGATGCTGCAACTAAAACCATTATTAAAGCAGTGATCTCTAATGTTTTCACTAATGCTTCTTGAAGTTTTGATAAAGTTAATTTTTTATAAGCTAATGAAAGTAATAAAGCACCCATAGCTCCACAGCCTGCTGCTTCTGTTGGAGTTGCAAACCCAAATAAAATACTACCTAATGCAGCAAATACTAAAGCTGCTGGAGGAACTAAACCTAAGAAAAATTCTATCCATACTTCTTTCATGCTAGCAGCTCTCATGTCATCAGGTAATACAGGTCCAAGTTTTGGATTAATCATGCATCTGATTGTTGTGTAAGCTGCATACAAACTTGCAAGAAGAATTCCTGGTAAAATTGCAGCTGCAAATAAATCTATAACTGGAATTTCCATAATAGGTCCCATTACAACAAGCATAATACTTGGTGGAATTAAAATTCCTAAAGTACCACCAGCAGTAATAGTACCAGCAGCAAGTTTTACATCATAACCTGATCTGTTCATTGACTTAGCAGCCATAATTCCCAGAATTGTCACTGATGCACCAACAATTCCTGTTGCTGCTGCGAATATAACTGAAACGAATAAAACTGCGTAATATAAAGAACCCTTAACTTTTGCTAGCATCATTTGAAATGCTGAAAACAATCTCTCCATTAATCCAGCTTGTTCCATCATAATACCCATAAAAACAAAGAGTGGGACGGCGGCGAGTGTTTGTTCGGTCATGACCATTGAAAATTGAAGGGTCATTAAATAAAAAACTAATTTTCCAAACCCAAGATAACCAAATACAAATCCTAGAAATATTAAAGTGAATGAAATGGGAAACCCTATAAATATTGCAAATAGCATCACGCCAACTAAAATGAAACCTAAAATAGCCGGATCAATGAATTCTGCTATCATTTTTTCTCTCCAGGCCACTCACCTTTTTTAGCTGCCCAATAGCTTTTTAGTAATTCTGAGAAACCTTGAATTAATAAAAAAATAATTCCAAGTAACAAACACGTTTTGATGGGCCACATATAGGGCATCCAAGTAGTATCCATCCCTCGTTCACCTCTTCTAATTGACTCTTCAACAAAACCTATGGTCATATAAAGAAAAACAATTAGTCCTGGAAAATAAAATAAAAGATATAACCAAAAATCAATAAGACCTTGTGTTTTAGTTTTAAAATTCCTGTATAAAAAATCTGCTCTTATATGCACTCCTCTAGAAAGAGCGTATCCTGCACCAAGCATAAATAATGCGCCATAAAGAAAACGGCTTATGTCGTAAGCCCAAATTGTTGGTGCTAAAAATAATTTTCTTGCAAGAACTTCATAGGTCATTGCAAAAATGAGTGGCATCAATATCCAACAAACAATACTACCAATCCACTTACTGAATTTATCAATATTAACAATAGATTTAGCCATCCATGATGGCATATCGGTTGGCATTTTACCTGATCCACCTCGCCTTTCGGCAATCATTTCATCAGAGATATCTAGTTTACCAGGTTCGTCTGCCATAAAATTTTAGTTAAAAAAATTAGAGCGGACTTTAAAAGTCCGCTCTAAGAAATCAAGATTGATTACTGATTACTTTAATGTTGCTGCGTGAGCCATTCCTAGCTTCGCATTAGACATTTGAGCACCACTCCAATAAGGAACTGCTATATCAGCAAACTCTTTCATAGAGTCATATACTTTTTTAAAAAATGCGTTTTGTTCAGCATTTTTGTTCAAAGAAGCTAAAGCAGCTGCCATATATTCTGTGAAATAATCTGAAGGTGTATCTTCTAGTTTTACTCCATGTTTAGTAGTAAGCTCTCTTAAAGCTTTACCATTCTCATAGATTCTGTAACTTAAAGATTTTGCTAATGAAGCATTAGCAGCTACTTCAAGTGACTTTTTCTCATGAGCGCTCATAGCATTGTATGTTTTTCCAGTAATATAAAAGTCAGCATTTACGACTACTTGGTGTAAACCTTGTAGGTAATAATGCTTTAATACTTTTTGGAAACCAAATGTTAAGTCTGGTTTTGGACAACACCATTCAGCAGCATCGATAGTTCCTGCTTCAAGAGCTGGCAGAATATCTCCACCACCCATTGCAACAGACGCTATACCAATGTCTTTATAAGTTTGTCCTGGAATTCCTGGAGGAGTTCTAAACTTATATTTTCTAAAGTCAGCCATATCTTTAATTGGTTTTGGAAACCAACCTAAAGCTTCTGGACCAACTGGTTGAATCATAAATCCTTTAATATCTCTTCCCATTTCTTTCCAAAGTTGGTCGTATAACTCTTTTCCACCACCATATTGGAACCATGATAGGAATGCGATATTGTCGATACCTACTCCACCACCAGCTACTGGCGAACCAAATAACATAGCAGCAGGGTGATCACCTGACCAATAGTGAGTCCATGCAAAACCACAATCAATCAAACCTTTATCAACAGCATCTAGGGTTTCTTTAACTCCTACAACTGCACCAGCTGGTAAAATTTCAAATTTTAATGATCCACTTGTTAATTCAGTTACTGTGTCAGTAAAGTCCTTTAACATTTTAACTTCATCAGCCTTAGTGTTAAGAACAGTTTGACACTTTAATGTTTTTGCAGCATTGGCACTTGATGTAAAACCAAGCACTAGAATTGTTGCAAATAACATTGAAATGATTTTTTTCATTATTATTCCTCTCTATAGTTAATTATATGAACATTATACAATCAGAAAAACAAACCTGGCACAAGTGACAATCGATAAATATAAGTGTAAAAGCATTAAAATGCTTAAACTAAAAAACGATTCAACTATTGATGGAAAACTTTGATTACGTAATTATTGGAGCAGGATCTGCAGGATGTGTTCTAGCAAACAGACTTTCTGAAAATCCAAACAATAAAGTTGTATTAATTGAAGCTGGTGGGAAAGATAATTATCCATGGATACATATTCCTGTTGGATATTTTAAAACGATGCACAATCCCTCTGTGGATTGGTGTTATAAAACCGAGCCTGATGCTTCAATGAACAATAGGTCAATTCGTTATCCAAGAGGTAAAACATTAGGTGGTAGCTCTTCGATCAACGGACTACTTTATATAAGAGGACAAAGCAGAGATTATGATATTTGGCGACAATTAGGAAATACTGGTTGGGGTTGGGATGATGTTCTGCCATATTTTATAAAAGCAGAAAACCAAGAAAGAGGAAAAAATGAATTTCATGGTATTGGTGGGCCTCTATCAGTTTCTGATCAAAGAATTCAGTTACCATTATTAAATGAATTTCAAAATGCCGCCGAAGAGTTTGGCATCCCCAAAACGAAAGATTTTAATACAGGCGATAATCATGGATGTGGTTATTTTCAAGTTACTGAAAAAGATGGCTTTAGATGTAGTACTTCAGTTGGATATCTAAATCCGATAAAAAACAGACAAAATTTAAAAACGATAACTAATGCTCATGTAAAAAAAATTAATTTTGAAGGCAAAACTGCAAAAGGAATTGAATACTGGCAAGGTGATGAGCTTAAAAAACTAACTTGTAATAAAGAAATAATATTATCATCTGGTTCGATCGGTTCACCTCAGATATTGCAAACTTCTGGAATAGGAAATTCTCAAAAATTAAAAGAATTAGGTATAGATATAGTACAAGAATTAAAAGGTGTTGGTGAAAATTTACAAGACCACTTGATGTTTAGACCTATATATAAAATTCAAGGACTTAAATCGCTAAATAAAAAGGTTAATAGTTTATTTGGAAAATTAATGATTGGTCTGGAATATGTTTTTAATCGTAGTGGACCAATGACCATGGGAGCGAGCCAAATGTGTATGTTTGCTAAAAGTGATCCCTCATTAGAATTACCAGATCTACAATGGCACGTACAACCAATGAGTATGGACACCCTAGGAGCAACTAAAAATCATGATTTTCATGCTTTCACACCTACTGTTTCAAATATTAGACCTACAAGTAGAGGCCATGTGAGTATTGTTGATAAAGACTCTAGAACATATGCAAAAATAAAAATGAACTATCTTTCAACCGATCACGACCGAATGATTGCAGCTAGAGGATTAAAACTTACAAGAAAAATTGTCATGGAATCTGAAACATTTAAAAAATATAAACCTGAGGAATATAGACCAGGTATTGACATTAATGATGATGAGGAACTTGTAAAAGTAGGTTCAGATTTTGCACAAACAATTTTTCATCCAGTTGGCACATGTAAAATGGGTCAAGATGATATGGCTGTAGTTGATGAAAAACTTAAAGTAAAAGGAATTGAAAATTTAAGAGTAATTGATGCTTCTATAATGCCAAACATTACATCAGGTAATACTAATGCACCTACAATAATGATTGCAGAAAAAGGTGCAGATATGATACTTACCCATTGATGTTTGCTGAATTATTTACACCAGAACAATTAACTATATTAACTCAAATTATTTTAATCGATTTAGTCCTTGCAGGAGACAATGCAATAATAATTGGTATGGTTGCATCAAAATTTCCTTTAGAGCAAAGAAGAAAAATTATTATTTTTGGAATTGGTGGTGCGGTCGTTTTAAGAATTATTTTAACTTTACTGACTGCATATTTACTTCAAATAACTGGACTAAGACTTTTTGGAGGTTTGCTTCTTCTTTATATTGTCTACAAATTGTATGTGGATGTCATTAAAGGTTCTGAAAATCATGATGATATAAAAATTGATAATTCCAGTTTTTTCAAAGCGATTTGGACAATCCTCATAGCAGATTTTACAATGAGCTTAGATAATGTTTTAGGAGTTGCAGGGGCAGCAGGAGATCATTATGGATTATTAGTATTTGGTTTGGTTCTATCAATTGCCTTAATGGCATTTGCGGCAACTTTAATATCAAATTGGATTAAGAAGTATAAATGGATTGCTTGGGCAGGTTTGATTGCAATATTAATTGTTGCTATTGAATTGATTTACACAGATATTAAAATATTGTTTTTATAATGTATTTAAAAAATTATAACTTAAAGAATAAAACAGCAGTTGTCACTGGTGCTGGCAAAGGGCTTGGGAGAGCGTGCGCAATAGCTCTCGCAGAAGCTGGAGCAAATTTAATTATAATTAGTAGAACTAAAAAAGATTTAGATGAAGTTTCAAAAAAGATTAAAAAATTAAAGTCAAAATGTAAATCTTATGTATGTGACATCACAAATTATAATGAAATTAAAGGCATTATAAATAAACAACCAAAAATAGATATTTTGATTAATAATGCTGGGAATAATATTCCTGAACATTTCACAAAAGTGAAAACAAAAAACATGGAATATCTTGTAAAGATTAATACGATTGCAACTTTTAACCTTGCTCAGCTGTGTGCTCTTAAAATGATAAAATCAAAAAATAGAAAAAAAATTGGTGGTTCAATTGTTAACATGTCATCACAAATGGGTCATGTTGGGGGTCCTATTCGAAGTGTATACAACATGACAAAATTTGGTTTAGAGGGATTAACAAAAGGTATGTCTATTGATCTTGCAAAATACAACATACGAGTAAATACAGTTTGTCCTACATTTGTAGTTACTCCAATGACAAAAAAATTTCTAAAAAGTAAAAAATTTAAAAAAGAAGTTTTAGGAAATATTCCGTTAGGAAAATTTGCTGAACTTTCTGATGTTTCAAGTGCAGCTGTTTTTCTTGCCTCTGATGCTGCAGCTATGATTACAGGTACTTCATTATTGGTTGATGGTGGATGGACTGCAAGATAATAACTAAATTATTTTTTTTAATTTTTTGTTTTATACCTACACATTTAGTAGCAATAGAATTTACAGGAAAATTTCTACAAGGACATTTTATTATTGGACAGACTGATCCAACTGCAAAAATTATAATAGATAAAAAACAAGTCAAAGTATCAGAGGAAGGTTTTTTTGTTTTTGGGCTCGATCGAGACAGAAAATTTGATTTAACAATTACAAAAATTGTTAATGGAAAAAAAGATAAAATAATAAAGAAAGTTCTTAAAAGAAAATATAATATTCAAAGAATAGATGGTTTAGAAGAAAGTAAAGTCACACCTCCGGAGTCTGTTTATAAAAGAATAAAAGAAGAAAATAATAAAATTGGTGAAGCAAGAGCAATTAACTCAGATTTACCCTTTTTCAAAAATCAATTTATTATGCCAGTTGAAGGTATCATTAGTGGTGTCTATGGAAGCCAGAGAATTTTAAATGGTAAACCGAAATGGCCTCACTATGGAATTGATATTGCTGCTAAACAAGGCACTATGATCAAATCATCTGGATCAGGTATTGTCACCATGGCAGAAGATGATCTTTATTATACTGGTGGAACAATAATTATGGATCATGGTCATGGCATCTCAACTATTTATTCACATCTTGAAAATGTAATGGTGTCTGTAGGAGATAAAATTAATCAAGGAGACATCATTGGAACTGTAGGTTCAACAGGAAGATCAACTGGTCCACATCTAGATTTTAGAGTAAATTGGTTTCAGACTAGACTAGATCCTATGTCTGTAATAAATTAAATCATGCAAACATTAATACTACTGGCTTTAGTAATTGTTATTGGGTGGATATTGTTTAGACCAATCACAAAAAAAGAACTTGATAGATATAATGACAAAGACTGGCCTGATATGAGTTTATAGAATGAAAAAACTTTTTCTAATATTAGTTTGCATGATGTTTTCTTCAAATTCTTTTGGTAATGAAATAGTGGGAAAGTCTATGAAATGTAAAGCTAAAAAAGAAACCGTAAGAGGCTATCCATTTTACTTTTTTTTTGAAGATTTAGATAACGTACAAAGTTATTTCATAGATAAAACAGACGAAATCAAGTTTCTTAATTTGAACTATGAAGAGGTAAAATCAAATATTATTGAAATAAGATATGTTGGTGAAATAGATAAAAATAATTTAATTTTAAACCACACTAAAGGTGGAGAACGATATAAATGCAGTTTTTTATCATCAAAAAAACAATTAAATAAAGAATTAGAGGAATTTGCCAAAAAAGGTAGCCATAAATAGATTTTTAGTGAATTCTTTATAATTAAAACTTACGAATTTAAAGAAGGTTGTTTCTTCATGTCCTCTTTTTTAATACCGGCTACTCTTACCGGTTTTTTCATGGCATCTCTTCTAAAAGGTTCACCTAATTCTTGATTTAATATCACTTCAATAAATGTTGTAATACCTTTCTTTTGATCCTCACAAGATTGTTTAATGGCAGCCGTAGTCTCTTCCATAGTTTTAACAGTAACACCTTTTAAACCGCAAGCCTCTGCTACTTTTGCAAAACTTAATTCAGGATCAAGTTCTGTACCAATAAAATTATTATCAAACCAAAGAGTTGTATTTCTTTTTTCAGCGCCCCATTGGTAGTTTCTAAAAATTACCATTGTAATTGCAGGCCACTCCTCTCTTGCACAAGAGCTCATTTCGTTCATACTTATTCCAAATGCTCCATCTCCCGCAAAACCAATTACAGGTGTATCCGGACAACCAATTTTAGCACCCAGTATTGATGGAAAACCATAGCCACAAGGACCAAATAAACCTGGCGCTAAATATTTTCTTGGCTTTTCAAATGTTGGATAGGCATTGCCAATTGCACAGTTATTTCCTATGTCACTTGAAATGATTACATCTTCTGGCATACCTGCTTGGATAGCTCGCCAAGCTTGTCTTGGTGACATTCTATCTGCGTCTCTTTCTCTAGCTTCTTTATTCCAAACTGTTCCCTCATCATCATCTTCGTGATCTAAACTTGATAATTTTTGTAACCATGCTGATTTTGTTTGGTGAATTAAATCTTTTCTTTTTTGTCTATCGGTATCGCCTGCATTTGATGATAATTTTTCTAATATTTGTGTTGCAACTAATTTTGCGTCTCCACTAATTCCAACTGTAACTTTTTTAGTTAGTCCAATTCTATCTGGATTCATATCAACTTGAATTATATTTGCATTTTTTGGCCAATAATCAATTCCATAACCTGGTAGAGTTGAAAAAGGATTTAATCTTGTTCCCAAAGCTAAAACGACATCAGCCTTAGAAATTAATTCCATCGCAGCTTTTGATCCATTGTATCCTAATGGCCCAACTGCTAAAGGATGACTTCCTGGAAAACTATCATTGTGTTGGTAACCCGAACAAACAGGTGCATCAAGTTTTTCAGCAAGTTTTTTAGTTTCTTCAATTGCACCACCAATAACAACACCTGCTCCAGATAAAATCACTGGAAATTTTGCTTTAGATAATAAATCTGCTGCCTTAGAAATTGCATCAGCACCTCCACCTTGTTTTTCTAATCGGACGATTGGAGGAAGGTCTATATCAATCACTTGACACCAATAATCTCTTGGAACGTTTATTTGTGCTGGTGCTGAACCTCTTATTGCTTTTTCAATTACTCTATTTAAAACTTCAGCCATTCTCGAAGGATCTCTTACCTCTTCTTGATAACAAACCATGTCTTTGAACAAATTCATTTGTTCTACTTCTTGAAAACCACCTTGCCCCATAGTTTTATTTGCAGCTTGTGGGGTTACTAATAATAAAGGTGTGTGGTTCCAATAAGCAGTTTTGATCGGTGTTACTAACCCTGTTATACCTGGACCATTTTGTGCAATGACCATTGACATTTTTCCTGTAGCTCTTGTGTAACCATCTGCAATCAAACCACCATTTGTTTCGTGTGCCACATCCCAAAAGGTAATTCCTGCATCTGGAAAAATATCAGATATAGGCATGAACGCTGAACCAATAATTCCAAAAGAATGTTCAATACCATGCATTTGTAAAACTTTTACAAAAGCTTCTTCCGTTGTCATTTTAGTCATTTGTAGAACCTTTCTAAATTACTTTAGAACAATTTTTTAAAAATTAATTGTTAATTTTTGCGATTAATATATAAGATTTTAGAAAATTCAAACAAACAAATCGACACTATATAAATGTCAACAGATATTATAATTCACGACAAAAAAGACAATGTTGGTGTAGTTGTAATAGAAAAAATAACTCCAAAACAAGATTGTAAATGCTGGATAATGGAGAACGACAGCTCAGTAAACATTCAATCAGCAGATGAAATCCCTTTAGGCCATAAAATTGCAATGATTGATTTAAAAGAGGGAGATACAATTTTAAAATATGGTCACGATATAGGTAAAGTAGTCAAAGCAATTAAAAAAGGTCAACATGTGCACGTTCATAACGTCAAAACAAAAAAGTGGTAATTAGATGGAAATTCCAAAGAGTTTTTTAGGTTATAAAAGAGAAAATGGCAGAGCAGGAACAAGAAATCATGTAATCATTTTACCTGTTGATGATATTTCAAACGCATGTGCTGAAGCAGTTGCAAATAACATTAAAGGAACAATAGCACTTCCTCATTCTTATGGAAGATTACAATTTGGAGCGGATTTAGAATTGCATTTTAGAACAATGATTGGAACTGGTAGCAACCCAAATGTTGCAGCAGTAATTGTGATTGGTATTGAGCCTAAATGGACTAAGAGAATTGTTGATGGAATTGCAAAAACTGGAAAACCAGTTGAGGGTTTCCATATTGAACGTACCGGGGATATTGGAACAGTAATGAAAGCTTCAAAAAAAGCTCAAGAATTTGTTATGTGGGCTTCTGAAAAGCAGAGAGAAGAATGCCCTATAAGTGATTTATGGATTTCAGTAAAATGTGGAGAGTCTGATACCACTTCCGGGTTAGCTTCCAATCCAACTGTTGGAAATTTAATGGATAAACTTGAACCACTTGGAGTTCATTTATGTTTTGGGGAAACATCAGAACTTACAGGTGCAGAAAAAGTTTGTGCTACAAGAGGTGCCACAAAAGAAGCTTCAGATAAATTTATGAAGACTTGGAGCGCCTATAACGATTTTATTTTAAAAGAAGCAACTGATGACCTTTCTGAAAGTCAGCCAACTGCTGGAAATATAGCAGGTGGTTTAACAACTATTGAAGAAAAAGCTTTTGGAAATTTTCAAAAAATAGGAAATTGTAAATTTGTTGATGTTTTAGAACCTGCTGAAGAGCCAAAAAAAGGAAAGGGTTTATACTTTATGGATACTTCATCTGCTGCAGCGGAGTGTGTAACACTACAAGCAGCTGCAGGATTTAATATTCATTTATTCCCGACGGGTCAGGGTAATATTGTAGGAAACCCAATTGAACCAGTTATAAAATTAACTGCAAATCCATTAACAGTGAAATCTATGGGAGAACATATAGATTGTGATGTTTCTAAAATTCTCTCAAGAGAAATGAATTTATCTGAAGCTGGAGATGAATTAATTAAAACAACATTAAAAGTTGCAAATGGTAGACTTACTTGTGCTGAAGCATTAGGTCATAGAGAATTTGTAATGACTAAATTATACCGAAGCGCTTAAAATTTCTACTTAGCTGGTTTGCTAAAGTGCTTTTTTTTCAAATCAGACAAAAATCTTCGAATAAATGCTGCTGCAACACCTAACGCTATGGCAAAAAATATTGAAAATAAACTATATACAATTGGCATATCTTTAGAAAATTTTTGAACTAACACTGATAATGGTGTTAGGTCTTTCTCTGCAACCTTATTGATACCATTCATAGTATGATCAACAAAAAAAGTATCATACGCAATTGCAATTCCAACAATTAATAGTAAAACTGCTAATAGCGCTTTTAAACCAGAACTTTCAATTGACTGACCAATTTTTTGACCTGTTTGTACTCCAATTATTGAACCAATAACCAGCATTAAAACTAAAATCAAATCTATAGATCCATAATTGAATGCATGTAAAAACGTTACAATGACACTTACAAAAATAGTTACAAATAAAGAAGTTCCAGGAACTAATTTAGTCGGCATACCTATTATATAAATCATTGCAGGAACTAATATAAAAGCTCCTCCTATACCCATAATTGCAGCAATAAAACCTACAAATAAACCAATGATAATTGGTGTGAACGCACTCTCATATAATTTTGATTTAGGAAATCTCATCCTAAATGGAAGACCATGTATCCAATAATGAACGTGTAATTTTCGTTTTACAATAGTATTTTTCCTAGCCTTATCAATCTCACCAAGACTTTCAACAAGCATTAAAGTTCCAATAATTGCCAAGATATACATGTAAGCAAGTGAGATAACAGTGTCTATTTTGCCAATGTCTTTAAAATATGTGAAAGTATAAATTCCAATAATGGTTCCTATTGCACCACCAATGACAATCATAAAACCCATTTTATAATCCAATGTATTTTTAAGATAATGAGTAGTTGATCCAGAAACAGAGGTAGCCAGAATGTTATTTGCTTCATTGGCAACAGCATAAGCTGGTGGAACACCTAAAAAAATTAAGAAAGGTGTCATTAAAAAACCTCCTCCTACTCCAAATAGTCCTGATAAAATTCCAACTAAAGCACTTAAAAGAATGATTTCAATAGCAGTAACATGTACTTGTGCTATTGGTAAAAATACTTCCATTTAAAATAATTAACTTTTTTAAAAAAATTTATTTAAAAGTTAAAAAAGTTCCAAATAATATTACACCCCAGCAAGCTAATATTGCTGAAAAAATTCCTGTTTTAATTAATGCTGTTTTATAATTTAAGATTTTTTGTAGAAATTTTATATTTGAAAGGTGCATCTATATCCTCAATAGCACCAGCAGAAAAATTGTCAAACTTTAATTAATAAATTGTGGCTCCAAAAATTTTCACCTCTCCATCCTCAACACCAAGCACTAGCCTTCCTAAAAATTCTCCAGGTACCTCCTTGTTAGTCTGCTTAATTAATACAGTAATGTGATCACCTCTTCTTAATGTTCCAAATGGTTCGTAGGTCTCATTTAAATTGGTAATAATCTTGTTGTTAGCCCATTGCTTCCCAAGCTCTACTTCGTTAGCCCCAAACAGCATTTGAGTAGAGAAATCTCTGGTAAAGCCGCCATAATCTTTCATATTTGAGGCCCTTACGAGATTTTCCCAAAAAGGCTTGGCTATCGTGAATATCTCCTCGTCTGTTTTTTTCAAAAGGTCCATTAAGAAGTTTGGAATATGGTGTTACGAAGCCTTCTTCTTCTCTTTTTCGTCAACGATATGATAAACAGGTACTTTCTCAAGAGTGAATTTTCCAGTTTTAGGGTCTCTTCTAGAAACTGTCAAACAATGCCAATTTTCATCATCAAGTTTCATATGATCACCTCTGTAATAATAACCTGGCCAACGAGTTTCTTCTCTAAATAATGTATGCTCTGTTACACATTGTGAGGTTAGAGCTCTGTGTTTAAGCTCCCAAGCTCTCATTAGTTGATGATAATCCTCAGCTCCTACATTTTCCAAATCTTCTTGCAACCACTCTAAAAGTTCAAGAGCCCTCTTAAGCATATTGCCGTTCGTCATGTAATTTGAGGTAATTCCACCTACATACTCATCCATAATTTTTTGAAGTCTTTGCAACCCTTGTATTGGAGAAATATAGCTTGGTGAAACAGTTCCACCAGTGATTTCGTTTTGAGCTACTGTGTAAGTCTCTAAAGGTTTATAAACTGCCTTTTTAAAATCCTCACATTGTTTATCAGTAACATTTATTCCTTCTGCTTTTTTATCCTCTATATATTTAACCGCCGCTTTTGCAGCTAATCTTCCCTCTGTAAAAGAACCTGATGAAAATTTATGAGCACTACCTCCAACTGTATCTCCAGCTCCAAAAAGTCCATCGATTGTAAGCATTCTATTGTAAC
Organism: uncultured Pelagibacteraceae bacterium; assembly: GCA_902606065.1. Classification (GTDB taxonomy): domain Bacteria; phylum Pseudomonadota; class Alphaproteobacteria; order Pelagibacterales; family Pelagibacteraceae; genus Pelagibacter. Next base: position 3,360 of record CACLEX010000014.1, on the reverse strand, counting down.
CCCAGAAATATTCTGGTGGAGATAGATCTTCTGGTCCACTTACCCAAGCTCCAGAGCAAGTTGCGTGTGATCCCATAACGTAAGGTTCAGAAGTTGTTAATTCAGGATTTGTATATTTGGGGTCAATATTTTGTGATGCCCAAACTACTGCTTGCCCAACTGTCATACCTAAAAAGTTTTCCCAACCAACTGTTTCTAAATGGGGATCTTGGAAAGCTTCTTTGGTAACCATATGTATCGGTCCACCACCTGCAGCAACCTCTTGAATAAAGGCATGGTTTCTCAAACAAGTGGGAGTTGGATGATGATCAATATATTCTCCAACTAATTCTTTAGTTTGTTCATACCATTTTTTCTCATAATTTTCGCCATTAGCATTTTGTGTGTATGTTTTTAAATGTAAGAAATATGCTCCAACTGGTCCATAACCATCTTTAAATCTACACAATACAATTCTGTTTTCCATTTGAGTCATCTTTGCACCTGCTGCAATAGGTAGAGCATAAGCAGATCCATTACTCCAAGGTGCATACCAAGTTCTTCCCATACCTTCTCCAACTGCTCTTGGTTTAAAAATATGTGATGCTCCACCAGCTGAAACTATAACTGCTTTTGCTCTGAACACATGAAAATCACCTGTTCTCATATTAAAACCAACTGCACCACCAATTCTATTTTCTTGAGACTCATCCATTAACAAATGAGTAATCATTATTCTGTTGTAAATTTTATCTGCAGATTTTTTTGCTGCCTCAGCAACAATTGGCTTATAACTTTCGCCATGAATCATTATTTGCCATTTACCTTCTCTTAAATATCTTCCAGTTTTTTCATTTTTCATCATTGGAAGACCCCATTCATCAAACATATGAACGGTTGAGTCTACATGGCGAGCCATGTCATAACCTAAATCTTCTCTAACCATTCCCATTAAATCATTTCGTGCGTACCTTACATGGTCTTCAGGTTGATTTTCATCCCATTGCATACCCATATAACAATTGATTGCATATAAACCTTGTGCGACTGCACCACTTCGATCAATGTTTGCTTTTTCAACACAAACAATCTTTAAATCTCTTCCCCAATGTCTAGCCTCAAATGTTGCTCCTGTGCCAGCCATTCCACCACCAACAACTAATACATCACACTCCTCATAATGTGTTTTGTGCTTAGCCATTAATAATAAACACCTTTTTTAAAAGACTCTTTTGGAACCGATGGTAATTCTTTATTGGTATTTAATCCTTCTGGCTCACTATATAATCTTTGTGAATTAATTTCTCCTTGGTTTGGAGTATCACCTTCAGCAAGTTTAGGAATAAATTTCCCCCAAGGTTTTGTTGTTATAGGTGAAACGAAGTTTTTCTCTGTTCCGTTTCTAAATTTAATTTTCCAAGAGATAGTTCCTTTCTCTTCTTCTCTTCTAACTCTAACACTGTGACCCATCGGAGCAAAATCAGCATACCCTCTCACATCAATTGCATGATTTGGACATGCTTTAACACACGAATAACATTCCCAGCAAAAGTTTGGTTCAATATTTTTTGCTCTTCTTATATTTTCGTCAATGTGCATGATATCTGAAGGACATATATCTACGCAATGACCACAGCCATCGCATCTTGTCATGTATACAAAAGTTGACATAATTTTTATTTTTCTCCTTTTTCTATTAACATATTAATAATGTTTTGGCTCTTCTCTTTTTATACCCAGGCCAAATTGTTCTGGGGCATCAGCCGGTGGAGGTAAATTATCCCTAGATCCATCTGCCTCTGCTAAATTTTTTTGAATAGCTGCTCCAGGTTTATAAAACATGTGAGCAAATTTGGACCAATAAACACCACCGAATAAAATTAAGTTAGATGCAACAAATAAAATTAAAAATAAATAAGACAAACCTATTTGCCCATTAAATTGTGTGAATGACCAAGCTAACCCAAAAGTTGAACAAGCAAGTAATGCTAAAACAAATAAATCAGCTTTTATAATCCTATACCAAGGATGGGCTTCTGCTGAAACATCAACTCTTAAAAAAAACCAAAACCAATATCCACCTAAACATGTTAATATTGCACCTGCATGCCAAATCATTGACCAAGTTTGAGAACTTGGTTTATCAGCGCCTGTGTAACAAAAAACTAAAATAGCTGAAGACACCCAAAATAAAATTGTGCCATACATTCCTAGAACATGGGCAAGTCTTCTTTTACCAAACCCTAATTCAGAAGTTGTACCAATATCAACAACTGTTGTTTTAGCAATCACAGAAACTTTTTCTCCAACTCCTAATTTTTTTGTTGCTGAAAGCTTTGCTTTTTTTGCGTTATTAAAAAAATAAGTCAAATTTTTGTGATGTATCATTTGAATAATAGTCCCAATTGCAATTAACAAAACCATTGCAATGATAAAAGATTGCATTGCAAAGGGTGAAATAGTTTCTGATAAAATTGAAAATGGATTGTTACTTAACATTTCCGCCTTTTGTTAAATTTTGAATTAGTTTTAAAGTTTTATATCTAGTTGAATTTATAGTTCAACCTCAAACTGGGGTCAATTTGTCTTTTATAACAGGCTAATTATTTCTTTTATAATGTTGTTTGTTTGGAATGACTGATCGTACTCCACCCTGGGGATTGTCAACATCTCCTTCTCTTCGGGGAATCAGATGAAAATGACAATGTAAAATAGATTGACCAGATACAATTCCTATATTTGTACCTAGATTAAATCCTTTAACTAGCGGATCTTTATTAGTTATTTCTTTTTTAACAATTTTTATAAGATCATTACATGCAACCAATTCATCATTAGAAAGGTCAAAATAATCCTTTATATGTCTTTTGGGTATAATCAAACAATGATGTTCTGAAACTGGAAAAGAGTCATAACTTGCATATGCCAAATCATTTTCATGAGCACATCCACTTTTTTTAACGTTACAAAATAAACAAGGATTGTTTGGATCTTTCATCTATCAAAATCTATAAGAATTGCATTTGTTTATAACTGCATCATATTCTTTTGATAAAAACTTAAATTTTTTTAGGTTTTTTCTTTTCCATTTAAGCTCATTTATAGTTCTAACTGAGGCAACCCCTTTACCAGAACCTATCAATAATATTTCATCATAATTTTTTATCTCTTTAAGTAAAATATCTTTCTTAAAAATCTTTCTTATTTTTGTTTTGAAAAATTTATAAGTATTTCCCTCATAATAATCCTTTTTGGGAGTAAAAAATTTTTGATCTTTAACAAATAATAAATTTGAGGTTCCGGTCTCTAGTAATTTCTTATTAGATACCAATGCAATATCTGATTGGGAATTATCCATTTTAGATAGATAAGATAAGATCT
>CACLEX010000013.1 GCA_902606065.1 uncultured Pelagibacteraceae bacterium | reverse complement strand
TAGAGATTTAATAAAAAAATTTCTACTAATATATTCATCTTTTTTTTTATTTAAAAATTTCTTTTCAGTAAGAATAGTATTTTTCTTAATCAAACAAGCAACTGGAACCTTATTTGATTTAGAAAAATTAATTAATTTTGATAATCTAATAAAATCTTTTTCATTCTCAATTACACAAAATTTTATTCCCATAAGTTTTAATAATTCTTTTGTAATTAATCCTTTGACCAAATGCTGTGGTTCGTCTTTTAAACCTGGTGAACCTCTCCACCCAATTATTAAAAGTGATGGTATTGAATAAACTTTTTTGTGTGTAACTGATATAAGTGGATTAATTGCATTTCCAAATCCAGAATTCTGCATATAAACCGCAGGAATTTTTTTTGTTGATAAATGATAGCCTGCAGCAATTGCTATAGCAGATCCCTCGTTTGAAGCTAAAATATGTTTATTATTGCTTTGGTTAATATGTGTATTTAGCTCTTTTAAAATAGAGTCTGGTACACCTGTAAAAAAGTTAATTTTTTTTTTATTTAAAAATTTTATAAAATTCTCAATATAAAACATTTTTTATTGTAATTATTTTAATAATATCTATTAAATTTAAATATAAACAGTTGTAAATATAAAGATTTTGTTCTCATTTGAAAGCAATTAATATGACACTAAAGAGTAATAATACTTTCTGTGATAAACATTATAAAAAAAAAATTAAATTTACACTTATAGATCTAGTTGGAAGCACAAGTAACCTAATTAAAAAAACGAGGATCTATGTATCATAAGGATGATATCAAAAAAAAAGTTGATCAAAATTTAAAATTGGTAATAAAAATTTTAAATACCCATAAAATTAATTATTGGATTTGCCACGGAACTTTGCTTGGTATTATAAGAGATAAAAAAATATTACCGTGGGACAATGATATAGATATTGGATTAATAAAAAAAAAAGTTAAAAAAAATAAATTAATATCTTTAATGAAAAAAAATGGTTTCAATAAAGTAAATAAAACTTTTTTAAAAAATGACGGAATGTTAAAATTTTCAAAAAAAGGTGGTAAGGAAATAGATTTTAATTTATATGAAATTAATAAAAAAAATACACATGTGTATGTAAAATGGCTTGTACCTAGAAATCTTTTTATGAGGATTATAGAGGTTTTGTCTTTTTCAAAGAATTATAAAGGAAATTATAGTTTAATTATTAATTTGTTTGGCTTTAGTCAAAGTTTTTTTGTTTATTTAAAAAAAAAATTTATTGATAAAAATTTATTTTACTCTTTTGCCGGGTATTCCCACAAAGCAAATTATGCCTTTAAATTGAAAAATTATAATTTTTTTGGTTTGAAAATTTTGGTACCTTATGAATATAAAAAATATTTAGAAGATTTATATGGATCTGATTGGCAGACTCCTAAAAGAAACTTTAATTGGACTAAACATAGTCCATCTACCAAGTTTTATAATGATAAAGAGTAGAAAAAGTTATAAATTTTGGTATTATTTTATTATTTTACAATAATCTCTTATTTGTTTTTCTGTAATATCTATTATTTTTTTTTGATTTGCTTTACTACTATAATATACTTTATACCACTCCAAAGTCAGTTTAATTGTTTTTTTAAAATTTATTCTTAAGCCCCATCTTAAAAATTTTTTTGATTTGTTACAATTTAATACAAGCATTTTAGTTTCGCTTATATTCTTTCTATCATCTATATTTAACCATCGAAAACTTTTCCATTCATTTTTAATTTCTTTAAGAATATCAATAACTTTAAAAATTTTTGTATTCGATGGGCCAAAATTAAAAGATTGGCCGTTTAATTTTTTATTTTTATTAAGCAATAGTGCCAACTTCATGTATCCATACACTATTTCCAACACATGCTGCCAGGGTCTAGAAGAATTAGAATTTCTAATCACAACACTTTTTTTTTTATTTATGGCAAATATACAATCAGGTATTATTCTACCTGAATTCCAATCTCCTCCTCCAACTACATTACCAGCTCTCGCAGTTGCAATACGATGATTGGTATTAATAAGAAATGATTTATAATATGAATTTATTGCAATCTCAGCACTTGCTTTTGATGCACTATATGGATCACTACCTCCAAGCCTATCTGTTTCTAAATAACCAGCTCTTTTTTCCACATTCTCATAACATTTATCACTGGTAATAATTATACATGTACAACTTTTTTTTAATTTTCTAATGGACTCTAAAATATTTATTGTTCCAATTAAGTTAGTTTGCCATGTTAAAAATGGATTTTTATAAGCTTTAGTAACTAACGGTTGTGCTGCTAAATGAAAAATAAAATCAGGTTTAAATGACAAAATTTTTTTTTCTAGCTTTTTTTTTTGCAAAATATCAAAAAAATTATTATCAATTTTTTTTGAAAGATTAGTGGCCTCAAATAAAGATGGTTTTGTATTTGGTCTCAGTGAAATACCCATGATTTCTGCATTTAAAATTTTAAGAAAAAGGGTTAACCACGCACCTTTAAATCCAGTATGACCAGTAATAATTACTTTTTTATTTTTAAATTTATTTAAAAACATTAATCTTCATTTAAACTAAATATTAATATAAGACAATTTTATAAGTCATTTCAAAATACATTTTTTATAACTAAATAAATAGATTCCAAAATTATAATAAAGAACTATTGAAATCCAATTATTGAAAAAATTACCTGAAGGAATAAAGGGAAATAAATTAACAAGTAAACCAAGTGTAATTGAATAAAATGCCAAACAATCATCATTAAAAAAATTTTTTCTTACTAAATTAAGCAAATGAAATAAAATAAATGTTAATGCAAAAAAATAAAAAATCAAACCAACCAATCCAAGTTCAGAAATTATTTGAATTATAGTATTATGTGGATGTGTAGAACAAATTCCATAATCTGGATCATAATTAACTTGCCTGCAATAATGTCTAAAACCTTTAGGTCCAATTCCAAAAATTTTATTTTCTGAGAAAAGCTTTAGCGCAAGCTTAATATGACCTTCATGGTCATCTGAGAAAATTCTTATTCCTTTTAATAATTCTATTGATTTCATTTTATCTTTATCAGAATTTTCTGTAACTGAATTAAATTCAGTCATTTGTTCAAAAGTTTTAGTAAAAATTCTATGTGATGTATCAACACTTCCTAAATTGAAAAATTTTATACAAATAGCAAAAATTATTAAAATAAGTAAAGAATAAGATAAAATTAGTCTAATATTTTTGATTAAAATAAGAAATGAAAATATTAGAAATAAAAGTAAAAAAAATGATGTTCGCCCACCAGAAATATATATTGAAATAAAATATAACGAAAAAAAGATTATTAATAAAAGAAAATTATTTTTTAAATTGATCTTAAAAAAAAATAATGACCACATAAAAATTGGTAATAATTTAACAAGAAAACTTCCTAAAATTAGCTCATCTTGAAAAAAACTAGAAACTCTTCCACTTGTATCAACAACAAATCCTAAAATGTTAATTCCATAAAAAAATTGAAATATTGCATCAAATAATAAAACTGAAATTACAAAACTAAATAGCATGTGAAAAACTTTATGTTTTCCTTGATCTAAACGTGTGCAGAGGAAAAATATAGATAATGAGAATAATATAAATCTAAAATATAAGTAAGATGATAATTTTAAATCTTTGCCATATTGATCAGTGATAAGAAAATATGAATTTAAAGCTACATAAAGAGCGAATACAAATAGAAATATTATCTTAATATCAATATAAAAATTTTTTTCTCTGTTGATAAAAATAAATAATAAAATACTTAAAAAAAGAAAAGTTTCAGTGACTGCTGTACCTATTATAAAAGATAATGGCAATAAAAATACTATTAAGCCTAAATAACTATTTTTTAAAATCATTTAATAAATTTTAAAAATTCAAATTTATTTTTTTTATAGTAATTTATTGTTTTATGTAACCCTTGATCAAGATTTATTTTTGGTTTCCATTTTAGTAATTTTTTTATCTTATCTATTTTTGGATACAATTTTATTATTTCATCTTTTCTAAGCTTAATTTTGCCAAATATGGGTTTTCCTGTACCAATTATTTTAGAAATTTTTAAGATCAAATTGCGAATTTTAATAGGTTTACCTTGACCAACATTAATAATTTCACCAAATAAATTTTTTTGTTTTAAAGATCTTATGACTGCCTCAATCAAGTCATCAACATACAAAAAATCTCTAAATTGTTTACCATTTGAACAAATAAAATCTTTTTTAAAAATGGAATTGAGAATTGTAAAGGGAATTACTCTATTAGGATCTTGATTTGGTCCATAGACTAAATATAATCTTAATATAATTACTGGAAAATTGTATTTTTTATATAAATTCCTCAAATAAATTGAGCTTAATAATTTTGACTCCCCATAAAACGAATTAATTTTTTTTGTTGAGTATTTGATTTCGCTGTGTGGTGAACTAATTCTTCCATATTCGATACTCGACCCAATTTGAATAAATTTTTGAATTTTTGATTTTATAAATATTGAAGCTATATTTTTGCATCCTATATAATGACTTTTTATAGTTTTATTTTTATTAGTATGATCAACATATCCAGCTAGGTTAACTACATAATCATATTTATCATTAATTACCTTTTTTAAATTATTTCTTTTTGAAATATCTGCGATGAGATACTTGACTTTATTCAATTTTCTTATTTTTTTTGGTTTTTTCGATGAGAGACTTGTAACAACCCACCCTAATTTTAAACATTTCTTTGCCAAATGATAACCAATAAATCCTGTTCCACCAGTTATTAATATTTTTTTAGTCAAAAATGTTCTCTTTTTAAATTTTTTCTCTTTATAAGAATTTTTATTTTTTGATGATCTTTTTAATTAATTTTTTTTGATCAAGAGTATAAATCTTTTTATTCATTTTTGCGAGTACTGGGCTATGAGTTATCAAGATAATTGTAATTTCCTTATAATATCTAACAATGTTATAAAAAATTTTTTTGGAAGTCTCTAAATCAATAGCACTAAAAGATTCATCAAGGATTAAAATTTTAGGATCAAAATATAAAGCTCTTGCAATTCCAATTCTTTGTTTTTGACCACCAGATATTTTTGCTCCGCCTTCTCCAAGAAATTTCTTAAAGTTATTTCTAAATTTCGGAGAACTTTTTAAAATACATATCTTTTTTAATTCATCAATTTTCTTTAAATCAATTTTTTTAACATCATTTTCAAGAGCAATATTTTTTTCAATAGAAGTATCAAAAATATAGTTTGATTGTGGGGCATAACTAATTAAATTATTATATGTATATTTTTCGATATTCTTTCCATCAATTGTTATTTTTCCTTTATTACTCTTCAAAAAGCCCAAAATAATATCTACAAAAGTACTTTTACCTGAACCACTCAGTCCCATAATTGAAATTTTATCTTTTTTAAAAATATTTAAATTTAAATTTTTAAAAATTAATTCATTATTATTTTGATATTTAAAGTCAACTTTTGAAAAAACTATTTTTTTTTCAAAATTTTTTATAACAATCTTATTTACTCTTTTTTTTTTAAGGCGATTTAAAAATTTGATTGTTTCTTTAACGGAAGACATTCCATATTTTCTTGTATTGTAAGAATGTATTAGTTTATTGATTGTGGGCAATATTCTAATTAAAGTACCACTTATAACTGTAATTTTTATTATTACAGAGCTTGGTTCATTTGATTTAACTAAAAAAAATATTACAATGACCAAAGCTAATATAGACGCAGATTCAAAAAAAAGTTTTGGTATCTTTTCAATTATATAAAAGTTTTTAAAAGCTTTAAATAAATCTTTATTTATTTTACTGAAAATTGAACTGAAAAAAGTTTCTTTTCCGTAAATTTTTATTTCTTTTATTCCATTAATTGTTTCTAAAATATTTTGTGTTTTTTTTTGCTCAGATATTTTTCTTAAAAAACCAATTTTTTTAATCTTTTTATAAAAGAAAAAATAAAATAAAAAGATACACAATGAAATTATTGTAAAAATTAAAAAAATTTCTTCCTTTACAAAATATATTAAGAAACTTAATAGAAAAAAAAGTATAATAGTCTCAGTAATGAAATTGATTATAGAAATAAAATACCTTTCAAGAATTTTAAATTCACCAGTAAGTTTCACAAAAAAATTTGACGAGTTTTCATTTAAATAAAAATCATATTTTTGATATAAAAATATCCTATAAATTTTAAAGGAAAAATTTTGCAAAGTTTTAAAAATGAAGGCTGCCTCAAAATTATGGAATAAAAACAAAAATAAATTTTTTAAAATAAATACAATTGGCAATAAAAATAGGCAGAATGATAAAAAATTCTGCTCTGTGAATTGAGGCAAACCAAATCTTGAGGTGTAATCATTTACTTGAATATAAAAAGAATTATCGAGTAAACTTGATACTATGGGTATTAAAAGTCCTAATCCTAAAATTTCCAGAAATGAAGCAAATACAGATGATAAAATTAAAATTGAAAAAAATATTTTTTTTTTAAAATCTAATATATTTAATAGATTGAGCATTAAGTTATATATATATAAAGTAGGATATTAGAATAATTTCCTTGTAACATATACTAGAAATTAAAACATTAAAAATTAATGAAATTTATTCATTTTAGTGGTCTAGAAAAAAAACTAAATTGTAAACACTATAAAAATATACTTTTAAGCTGCAACTTAAACGAAAATTACTTTAATCATTACAAAAATAGAAAAATTTTTTATATTTCAAAGTTCTGGCATAAAAATCAAAAAAAATTAAAAAATAAGGTATTAATTTTAAGAAAAATTTTATTACCTCAGTTAAAAAAAAATTTAAACTCATTACATAATATTAATTACTCTATTAATGATTGGGAAATACTACTTGAGCCATGGCTGAATAATTATTTGCAAACTTCATATTTTAGATGGCTTATAATAGATGATCTCTTAAAAAAATTTGGTAATTTTAAATATCTCGAAATTTCAACTAATAAATTAGTCCCAGCTTTTGATACTTTGCAGTTTAGTGAATTTGACTATAAGCATGATGTGTTTAATCATTTGAATTATCAAGATATTTTAAAATTCAGAAACAAAGATAAAAATAAAGTAATTCTTAAAAAAATTAATTTTAGATTAGATAATAATGAATTTATCTATGTCATTTATAATAGAATCAAAAACAACTTTTTTTTTACTTTTTATGAAAATGTAGTGGAAAAATTTTTTAAAATTCAAATATTAATTAATATCAAAACAAAAAAATCAAATTTATTTAAATTATGTAGCAAACTAAAAATTTTTCCATTTAAAGGATTAAACATTTTTAATCGATCAAAACTTATTAGCATTTGTAATAAAAAATCATTTAGCAATCAAAAAAGAAATAACTTTTCTTTTAATTTAAAAGCTCAAAATAATTTTGACAATTATATTCTAAAAAGAATAAGTTTTGATATTCCAAGGGTTTTTATAGAAAATTTTAATGATATTATAAATTTACACCATAATAGATTGGAAAATGTAAAATTTGTAATAACGGATACAATGCATGAATATAATTCAATCTTTAAATCATGGTTAGTAGCAAAAAAAAGAAAAAGCAAAAATTTTAAAATATTCTCTTCAAATCATGGGGGTACTTATGGCACTAATTTAAAAATATTTGATTATAATAAAATAAATTCTTTCTTTAATATAAATTATTCAAAAAAAATTTCAAATAATCAAATAAATTTACCTTGTTTATTTATTTCAAAAAACAAAAAAAAAAATTCTAAGAAAATTCTCATAATCACACATGATAATTCAAAATATCCTAGTAATTTTTTTAAAACTACAATTTGTGAAGAAGCAAATGAGGAATTTGCTCAAATAAAAAATTTTTTTAAATATATAAGTAAAAAAACAAAAAATGATATCTTTATTAAACCATATTTCGTTAATTCTCATTGGAATTCATCTACGAAATATCAAAAAATTATTAATAACAAAAACATACTTTATAACAATCATGAATATAAAGAATTATTCAATAAAGCAGCAATAAAAATTATAACTTATCCTCAAACAGCTTATTTAGAGTCTTTAGTGAATGGTCCAACTTTTTTATTATTTAATAAAGAACATTATTATGAGGAAAAAGAAAATCGTAATTTAATGGAAAAATTTTTTGAAAATAAGATAGCTTTTGAAAATGGACATGACCTTGCACTTCATATTAATCTTATTAAAAATGATGTAAATAGATGGTGGGGTCAAAAAAAAATACAAAATCTAATAAATTCTTTTTTAAATAAAACAAATAACTTTGATGATAATGCAACTACTAAATGGGCTAAATTTTTTTTGAAATACAAAAGACTATAAAATTTTTAAACATAAATTAGCTGTCTAAGAGTTTGTTTATTATTTTCTTTTTTTTTATATTGTTTTCATCTAAATTTAATAATTGATAAGAATATTTATTGGAGATAAGGTTCCATTTTTTTTGATCATAACTTCTAATTTTTTTTATCATTTTCGTAAGTTCAGCTTCAGATAATTTACTTGTCCAAAATGGACCTCTTGCATTATAGCTAATTGAATTTTGACTATTGTATGATGTTAGCCCATAAAAACCAATTCTATAATTATTGGATAAATAAGAAAATCCTAAAGTTGATCTTCTGGCAATAAAAATACTATTATCATAGAATTCTTTGATATTAAATTCTTTGTTTTGTATATAATTAAAATTATATTGTTTGAGTTTATCATTTAATAATTGATCAAAATTTTGATTTGGCCTTTCATGAAAATAAAAAATTTTATTCATCTTAAATGTTATTTTAGCTAGTTTATTTAAAAATTTTAGGTCTTTAAATTTAATTTCATTTTTAAAATGTGAAATGAAAACTAAATTTTTAAATTCGAAATTTCTTATTTTGTATCTTTCATAAGAATTATTGAGTGTATTGCCTAATGGATAAATTTTAGCATTAATAATTTTGCTTAATCTTTTTTTTTCATTTTCACCAAAACAAAATATTACATCTGAAGAATAATCAAAAAATTTCTTTTTAGAGACGATTATATCAAAAAATTTTTCATCTCTCATTCCATTTTGATCTGACACATATTTGGCGTGAGGATATATTTTTTTAAGTTTATAGAATCCTGAATTATTATCTATTGCTGTATAAATAATTTTTGGTTTAACAAATGAAAAAAAATTAATTTTATAATTTTTAAAAAAATTTTTATATCCACTTTTTAAAAATGTTTTAAATAGAATATAAATGCTTAAGCCATCAAATCTAGCATAAAATATTGACAATTTTTTTTTTTCAAATAATTTTTTGGCAAATTTTAAACTTAAATAATCGTAGACTAAAACATCTGATTTGACAGGTTTATAAAAAAAGTTGATTTTAAAAAGTTTCATTTAGTTATGGATTAATTTATTAAATAATAATATAAAAATCATTTAAATAATAATAATTAGTTAAAAAAAATATCATGTTAAAATTTTCAACACTAAGAGAAGCTGAGAATAAAGCAAAAAAAAAAATTAATTATAAAATCTTTAATTGGCTTCAATCTGGTGCTGAAGATGATTACACCTTAGATAAAAATTTTTTAGATTTGAAAAGTATTAAGATTATTCCCAAACATTTGAGTAAAATTAACAAAATAAATACTAGTTCATATTTTTTTAAAACAAAACTAGAATATCCAATTTTACTCGCTCCCATGGGTCATCAAACTCAGTTTCATAAAAATGGTGAAATTGAAACTTGTGATGGAGCAAGAAAAGCGAATATTTTGAGTTTTTTTGGGACACAGAGTAGAATGAAACTTGAACAGATCGCCAAAAAAAATGATTTTATTGGTTGGACAATTTTTCCATTTGGTGATCTAAAGTGGATAGATTCACAAATTTATTCTGCTGAAAAAAATAAGTGTATTGCAATAATTTTATGTATTGATGCAAATGTTAGATCACATAGATATTCAGATCGTGAATCTTCCTATGATGCAAGAAAAATTGGTAAAAGAACAAATCCAATTTCACCAAATCCAGAGCAATCTCTAAAATATGACTGGAGCCTAATAAAATATATAAAGAAAAAAACTAAGTTACCAGTAATTCCAAAAGGTATCTTGTCAGTAGAAGATTGTAAACAAGCAATAAATAATAAAGCAGATGGTATATGGATATCTAATCATGGAGGTCGAATGTTTAACTCAGGAATTACTCCTGTTGAAGCTCTTAAAAATATTAAGAAAAAAATTAAGATTAAAAAAAAAATTATCATAGTGGATGGGGCAATTAGAAAAGGAAGTGACATAATTAAATATTTATCTCTTGGAGCAAATTTTATTGCTGTGGGAAGACCTGCTATGCATGGATTAATTTGCGATGGCTCAAATGGAGTTAAAAATATTTTCGAAATTCTTAAAAGTGAATTAACTTCAGCTATGATAAATGGTGGTTTTAAAAATTTAAAATCTTTTAAAAACAACAGAATAATTATCAAATAATGGTCGCTAAAGTAATTTGCATAATTCCAGCCAGAGGAGGCTCAAAAGGACTGAAAAATAAGAACATCAGAAAAATCAACAATAAGCCATTAATTTATTATCCAATAAAAGCTGCTTTAAGGAGTAAAGTTTGTGACAAAATTGTTGTATCAACTGACTCAATTGTTATTGGAAATTTGGCAAAAAAATATGGCGCTGAAGTCCCTTTTTTAAGAGAAAAAAAATACTCAGAAGATCTAACTACAACAGAAAAGACTCTTCAACAAGCTTTGCTAAGTTTTGAAAAATTCTATGAAACTAAATATGATATTTGTGTATTTTTGACGTGTACAAATTTATTTAGAAAAATAAGTTGGATAAAGGAGGCAGTAAATATTTTAAAAACCAATAGTAAAATTGACAGCGCATTTTCTGTTCATGAAATGTATAAGCATTTTTGGGGTAAAAAAGGAAAAGTGTTTACTAAAGTTTTGCCCTGGATGAAGAATTATACCTCAAGACAAGTTGGAAATAAAATCTATAGGGAGGATACACCACTTGCATTGGCAAGTAGAGCATTTTTGTGGAGAAATGGAAAAAGAATAGGAAAAAAAAACCATTTTATCATTAATAATGATCCTTTTACTAGTATAGACATACATAACAAACAAGATCTTGAATTGGCCGAAATAATTATGAAGTTTTTAAAAACAAAAAAACTAAATAAAGATATGGTTGTTTATTAATTATCTTATGAAAAATAATATTTCTATTATTTTATTTGCCTACAATAGACCTTCTCACCTCAGAAGAGTATTAATTGCTCTAGAAAATCAAAATATTCATGAGATAAATTTATTCCTAGATGGACCCAAAAACAACAATGACAAGATAATTCAAAAAGAAATTAAACAATTTTTTGTTAACAATAAGTTTAATAAAAAAATAAAGAGAAATATTTTTATTTCAAAAAAAAATAAAGGTCTTGCGGTATCATTAAAAAAAGGAATTACAAAAATAGCAAAAAAATGTAAATATATAATTATTCTTGAAGATGATTGTATTCCGAGAGAAGGATTTTTTAAATATATAAAACAAAATATGAATAATTTAAAAAATTTAAAAAATATTGGTGCAATTTGTTGTTATCAAATTCCAGAAATACATGAGAAGTTTTTTTCTGATAAAAACCTTAAAACTATTGAATTAAAGTATTTCATTCCATGGGGCTGGTGCGTTTTATCAGAACATTGGCTAAAATTTATGAAATATGATCTAAATAATGAAAGGGTTAAAGATAGTATTTTGAATAAAATTAAAAAATCAGTAAAAGATAGAAAAAGGATTTGGTCATATGGCTTTATCAAATATAATTACCAAAAAAAATTATCTTATCTTTATCCATCAAAATCACTTGTAAAAAACATAGGATTTGATGGAAGTGGAATAAATTCAAAAATAACTGATAAATTTGCAACAAAATTTTCTGATAGTAAAAAAATAGATTCCTTTGTAGTAAAAAACAATAGATATACAAAATTACAAAGAAAAAGCTTACTAAATAAAATTAAATATTTTTATTAATGAACGTTTTAATTATTGGATTTGGAGCTGCAGGCAAATATTATCATCAACTTTTAAAAAAGAATAAAAAAGTAAAAAAAATTTTTATTTATGACATTGATAATAAGATAAAAAATAAAATTAAAGAAAATTTTACAGAACTTAATAAAAAAAAATTATTCGAAAATAAAATTACTCATGCAATTATATCTACTCCATCTTTTTTACACTATAAATATTCTAAAATTCTTATAGATTTAAATTTGAATCTTATGATAGAAAAACCTATGGTATTAAATATCAATAATGCAAGAAAATTAGTCAAATTATCAAAAAACTATAAAAAAAAATGTTGGGTTGTCTTTCAAAATAGATGTAATTTAGCGATTCAAAAATTAAAGACTGAGGTCTCAAAAAGGAAAAATAAAATCTTTTATGTTGATTCAAAGTTGTTATGGCATCGAAATGAAAAATACTATCGATCCAATTGGCATGGAAAATATGAGACAGATGGAGGAGTTTTAACTAATCAAGCAATTCATTTGATTGATAGTTTAATTTATCTTTTTGGAAAAATTAAAAAATTTCAGGCATTATTACGGTTTAACAAAAAAAAATTAGAAGCAGAAGATTTTGGAATATTAAATTTTATTCATAAAAGTAATATTGTCAGTTCTGTAGTTGCTACAACCCGAGCCAATGAAAATTATGAGAGTTCTATTGATGTTATAATGGAGAAAAAAAGATTAACAATTTCAGGAGTGTCTTTAAATATTTTCAATAAATATCAGTCTCATTTAAAAATTTTGGAAAAAAAAAATAGTGAAATTTTTTCTAATAAAAAAGGGCTTTATGGAGCAATGGGTAATGGTCATAAAAAAATATTAGATGAATTTCTTAATGAAAATCCCAAAAAATCATCCTATGATTTAGAAATTTATAAAAATTTACATATTTTAGAAGTTCTTCATTCTATATATAATTCATATAAAGTAGAGAAACTAAAAAATATTGCATTCAAACAAAGTATTCTTGGAAAGAATGAAAAATAGATTTATTAAAAACCTTACAAATAAACAACCCACTAAAGATATTACCAGCGATGATTTAAAATTTAAAATACCTATTATAACTTCAAAAAGAAATATTGAAGTAAAAATTGATGAAAAAACTACTTTTAATAATAAATCAATACCCATAATAGCAGGTCCAAATGGCGTTGAGAGCAGAGAATTAATTTTTAAAGTAGGCAAACTTTTAAAGAAGAATAAAATTAGAATATTGAGGGGGCATGCGTATAAGCCTCTAACTTTTCCTTATCGCTCAAAACAATATTCAGAAACTAAATCTCAAGGTATGGATTGGCTTGATGAAGTTAAAAAGTATTTAAAATTATTAATTGTAACCGAAGTTACCGAAATAAAATATTTACAAAGAATTTGTAACACTGCAGATATTTTACAAATCGGATCAAGAAATATGCAAAACTTAGAATTACTCCAAGAAGTTGCAAAAACTAACAAACCAATAATATTAAAAAGACATTTTGGTGCAAGTTTGAGGGATATGCTGGGTGCAGCAGAGCATATCCTTTTGGAGGGAAATGAGAAACTAATATTATGTGAAAGGGGTATCACTGCGCCTCACACACATAGAAATACATCTAGGTTTATTTTAGATATTCAGGCTATTGTTGCATTAAAAGAATTAATTAAATACCCAGTTATTTCTGATCCAAGCCACGCTTCTTTTTGGGCGCCTTGGGTACCTGCATTGACTTATGCATCGATTTCAGCTGGGGCTAATGGTTTGATAATAGAAACACACCCAACACCATCAAAATCAGCTGTAGATCCTTTGCAGCCGTTAAATTTTAAACAATTTAGTGTTTTGATAAAAAAATCTAGAAAATTAGCTAAAATATATCAAAAAAAAATAATTTAATGCAGAGTTATATAATAGGTTACCCTCTTAATAATCCTAGGTCAGTGAAGCTATGGAGAAATTTCTTTAAAATAAATAAGATGGATATTAAGATGGATCCTCTTTCAGTGAGACCTGAATTTTTAAATTCTACTATTCTTAAATTAAAAAAAAATAAAAATTTTATAGCTTCAGCTATAACCATGCCCTATAAAAAAGTAATAACAAATTATTCAATCTACGGAAATAAATTAACTAAAGAAGTAAAGTCATCAAACCTTATTATTAAAAATAATAATAATCTCATTTGTTACAATACAGATATAGAGGCAGCTTTAAAATCATTACCTAATAGAAATTTTAAAAATATTATGATCTTTGGTTATGGTGGTGTTGGTGAGCCATTATTTAAGATATTATATAAAAAATTTAATAAATCCAAATTTTCTGTTATCTCAAAAAAAAATATTAAATTTTCAAGACGAGTAAACTTACTTCGAAAAATTAATGAAAATTTTTTTAAAAAAATTGACTTGTTTATTAATTGTTCACCTTTAGGAAGCAGTCTAAAAAAGAATTTTTTAAACAAATCTCCAATAAATTATAACATTTTAAAAAAACATAATAAAAAACTGTTTGTCTTTGATATTGTATACAAACCTTATAAAACTCGTCTATCAATTTATTGTAAAAAGCTTGGAATAGCTTATAAAAATGGTTACGAAATGAATTCTTTACAAGCTAATATAGCACTTAAATTAGTTAGAAAAAAATATCTACATTCAAAATAAGACTAATGGAATTTTTAAAAAAAAATTTCTCGATATTAAGTTTGCTAATTTCTTTTCTATTTTTAATCTATACTTTTTATAGAGCAGAAATACATTGGGGTGGAAATGAGAAACTATATTATTCCTCATATTACAAAATATCTTTTTTTTTAATCATATGTTCTGTAATTTCCTTTTTCGTAAAAGACAACTTAAAAGAATATATAATTATAATTTTGTTTAGTTTAATAATAACAATTTATGTTTTTGAAGGTTATCTAACATACAAAGCTAGTTATAAAATGAGAATGTACGAAAAAGAAACTGGAAAAAAATATGATACAAGGTATTTATTAGAAATTTATAGTGATTTAAAAAAAAATGATCCAAATATTGTTATTAAAGTAACTCCAGATGATCATATTCAAGAAAATAATTCTTTATTACCTTTTTCGGGTATATCAAATTCAAAAAACGATACTTGGTAATGAAAACGGTTATTATATAATTTATCAAAGTGATAGATATGGTTTTAGAAATCCCGATGAAGAATGGGATAAAAATGAAATTGAATATTTATTAGTTGGAGACTCAATGACCCATGGCTGTTGTGTAAATTCAGATATTGCCTCTATTTTAAGAAAATTATCTAATAGGTCAGTTTTAAATTTAGGTTATGGAAGCAATGGTCCATTATTGGAATTTGGGGCTCTAAGAGAATATTATGATAAAAGGGCTAAAAAAGTCTTATGGATTTACTTTGAAGGCAACGACTTGCATGATTTAACCGATGAGTTGAAAAGTAATTTATTAAAAAATTATTTAAATGACTCGTCATTTTCACAAAATCTTAAGTTGAGACATGGTGAAATAAATAGCCTTGTGAAAGAAAAAATAGAACTAGCTGAAAAAATAGGTGGCAGAGGAAAAAATAGAGATAATTTTTTATTCAAATTAAATAGTTTTATAAAAATTTATAATACTAGGCGAGCGATAACAAAACCTGGTTATTCATTTGAACAACCTGCTCCTCCTATTGAATTTAAAGAAATTCTTAAAAAAGCAAAAGATCTTGTTGAAGAAAATAATTCTGAGATATACTTTATTTATTTACCCCAATATAGCAGATATCAAGTTGGAAATATATTTTTTGGTAAAAATCACTTCAATGAAACTAATTATACATTAGTCAAAAATATTGTAGAAGAGCTAAAAATACCATTTATTGACATCCATAAAGAAGTATTCGAAAAAGAAAAAGAGCCAACTGACCTTTTTCCTTTTGGTTTATGGGGTCATTACAATCCTGAGGGATTTAATAAGATAGCTAAAACTATTTATAAACTTACAAAATAATTATAAACTTACATAATTATAAAATTATAAAATAACTATGATAATAATAAAAAACAGGTTTACTTATGAAAAATGTTAAACGAAGTACAAACAAAGAATTTGGTATTGTATTTTCAATATTTTTCTTTTTAATTTTTGTTTTTATTTTTTTCAAAAGCGGGCAAATTAGTTTTTTATTTTTAACATTTTCATTTTTTATTTTAATTTTAGGACTGACAAATTCACCTATTTTAACTCCATTTAATATACTCTGGTTTAAATTTGGTTTATTTTTAGGAAGAATAATTTCCCCAGTTATAATGGGTATTCTCTTTTTTGGAGTAGTTACGCCCATAGGTCTTACAATGAAAATTTTCAAAAAAGATCTGCTAAATCTAAAATTTTCTGATAAAAAAACATATTGGCAAACAAGACCTAAGCTAAAAAATAATATGAAAAAACAATTTTAATGGATTTTATTAAAGAGTTTTGGGAGTTTATTAAGGTCAGAAAGAAATATTGGCTTATACCAATTATGATCTTCTTGCTTATCTTTGGAGGATTGATTGTTTTAACTCAAGGTTCTGCAGTAGCACCTTTTATTTATACAATTTTCTAAATGTCATCAATTTTGGGGATATCTGCATTTTATCATGATAGTGCAGCGTGCTTATTAATAAACGGAAAAATTATTGCAGCAGCACAAGAGGAAAGGTTCACAAGAAAAAAACACGACTATAGTTATCCATATAATGCAATCGAATTTGTATTAAGTTATGCAAAATTAAAACTAAGTGACGTAGATAAAATTGTTTTTTTTGAAAAACCTTTTTTAAAATTTGAAAGATTATTAGAAACTTACATTGCATTTGCGCCAAAAGGTTTTAATTCCTTTGTAAAAGCTATGCCTTTGTGGATTAAAGAAAAGCTCTATCAAAAAAGATTTTTATTTGATAATTTAAAAAGACATGACAAAAATTATATATCAAATAAAAATTTATTTTTCTCTGATCACCATTTGAGTCATGCAGCAAGTGCATTTTTTCCTTCCCCGTTTAATGAGTCAATTATAATAACTGCTGACGGTGTCGGTGAATGGGCAACTACAACTGTCGCAATAGGAAAAAATAACAAGATTGAGATTAAAAAGGAAATTCACTTCCCACACTCTCTAGGATTATTGTATTCAGCTTTTACCTACTATACTGGTTTTAAAGTAAATGGAGGTGAGTATAAATTAATGGGACTAGCTCCGTTCGGCAAACCAACTTATGTAAATGAGATAAAAAAACTAATTGATGTAAAAAATGATGGCACATTTAGATTAAATCAAGATTATTTCAACTACGCTACTGGTCTAACCATGACAAATGATAAATTTAACGAATTATTTGGTGAAAAACCTAGAGATCCAATCAATGAAAATTTATCAGAATTTCATATGAATATTGCAGCTTCAATACAAAATGTTACAGAAGAAATCATGATTAAATTAGCCCGATCAGTTGCAAAAGAATATAAAATTAAAAATTTATGTCTTGCAGGAGGTGTTGCGTTGAATTGTGTTGCTAATGGAAAAATACTTAAGGAAAATATTTTTGAGAATATTTGGGTGCAACCTGCTGCTGGTGATGCGGGAGGTTCAGTTGGAGCTGCTTTGGCACTATGGCATGATGATCTTGGTAATGAACGAATAATTAGTAGTACTGACTCGATGAATTGTAGTTATCTAGGGCCAGAGTATTCTGATGAAAAAATTAAAAATATTCTTAATGAAATAGGAGCAGAGTACAAAAGATTAGAAACAGATGAAATGTTAGACTTGACTGTTGAAAATTTGATAAAAGGAAATGCAATAGGTTGGTTTCAGGGAAGAATGGAATTTGGTCCGAGAGCTCTTGGTAACAGATCTATAATAGGTGATGCAAGATCTCCAGATATGCAAAAAAAACTCAATTTAAAAGTAAAATTTAGAGAAAGTTTTAGACCTTTTGCCCCTTCTGTATTATATGAGGATCTTAATGATTGGTTTGATTTGAAAAATGAAAGTCCATATATGTTAATGGTTACCAATGTTATTAAATCAAAATTAACTCAAAATTTTGATAATGATAACTCAAAAAAAGGCTTGGAAAAGTTGGACGTAATTAGATCTAGAATACCTGCTGTTACACATGTTGACAATTCTGCCAGAGTTCAAACAGTCACTAAAAAAAACGGCATTTATTATGAATTGATAAAAAAATTTAAAAATCAAACTGGATGTCCTGTGATTGTAAACACATCTTTTAATGTAAGGGGAGAGCCACCAGTTAATACTCCATTAGATGCTTACAGATGTTTTATGTCCACAGATTTAGATTTGCTAGTAATTGGCAATTATGTATTACAAAAAAATGATCAAATTAAATTTAATTCTACCAAAAATGAATAATTTTTTTAAAAAAGATTTTAAAATTAAAGAAAATTTAATTCGATTTAAAATTGAAGATGAAACTGTTAAAAAAATAACTGATTTTTATAGCGTTGCTCCTTTTCCAAATTATGAGAAAAAGGATGACAAATCCTCAATAAATTACAAAGGAGATACAAATTATTTAGCTAAAACTGTCAAAAAATTTATTGGTTTTAATAAAGATATACTTGAAGTAGGCTGTGGGACTGGTCAGTTATCACTATACCTTGGTATAGGAACAAATAATAGGGTATTTGCTTTAGATCCTACGCTTGAGTCTATTAATCTTGGTAATAAATTTTCAATAGAAAATAAAATTAACAATATTAAATTTGTTAATGCAGATATTTTTGATGATTTGTTTAGTGATCAAATTTTTGATTTTATTTGGACTAGTGGTGTTTTGCACCATACAAAAAATCCAAGTTTAGCATTTGACATCATATCAAAATATTTAAAAAAAGATGGTTATATTTTATTAGGTCTGTATAATAAATATGGAAGATTAAGAACAATTTTTAGAAAACTTTTGTATAAGCTTTTTGGAAAAAATCTAATCAAAATAATAGATCCGACTCTTAGAAATTTAAAAAAATCAAATCATCATCAAATTAAATCTTGGATTAGAGATCAATATGAACATCCAGTTGAGAGTTTACACTCATTAGATGAAGTTTTAGATTGGTTTGAGAAAAATAATATTGAATATATAAATTCAATACCAACATGTAATTTTAATAATAATCATGATTTATTTCGTAAAAATTCTAAGGGAAATTTCTTAACAAGATTATTTTCTCAAATAAATATGAATTTTAATAACTTGGGGTCTGATGGAGGTCTTTTTTTTGTAATAGGAAAAAAAATGAATTAATTTTTTTTTTTAAATAAGTATCTTAAAACTAATCTTGAATTTTTTTGCGGAGCTGAACCACGATGAAAACATAGCTCATCAAATATGATTACACCCCCCTTTTTCATTTCAATATCGAAATCATTTGTATCCGCTTGTTTGTGATTAATAAATTCTGATTGTGAGATAAATAATTCTAATTTTTCTTTACCTAATTTTTCAGCCATCATTTTTTTTGTTTCATTATTCTTAAGCATATCTCTAAATTCTTTTAAACTCCAAAAAGGACATATTGGAATCTTTTTTTCCAGCATCAGATATGAACAAGTCTGAACTACTTGATGACTATATGGAATTATTGCTAATGATCCATTATTGATTTGTACATCTGATAAATAAATAAAAAATTTTAAACCTCTTGCTGGTCCACTTGTATTTGTAAGAGTATTTTTAATGTATTTCATTTGATTGTTGTATTTTTTTTGCATTAATCTAGGAGGTAGAGCTAAGTCATTATGCCAATCGATTATTGGACTTTCTGATTTTTCAGAATAGTAACTATCAATCATTCTTAATTGTGATTTTTTTTTAAAATATAAGTTGCAAATTTTATCAAAAGCTAACTCATCACTAAGTTTTATTAATTTATTTGATTGAAATATTTTTTGAAGATCTAGCTTTAAAAGCTTAATAAATTTTTGCTTTAAGTTAATAGGGTATGATAGCAATCCCTTCTTCTTGGTATGATTAAGAAATCTATACTCACTAAAATCATAAATATTTTCAATTTTTACAAAACCTTTTTCTGATATTTGTTGAGAAATGTCCTCTATATTATATTTATTCATCATGTAAAAGATTTATTGTTTTTTGTTTAAGGTGGGTATTAATTTTTGCAATTTTTGGATTTTTTTTTAAAAAAAACAATATATCTTTATTTTTAAATTCATATTTTTTTTTTTTATTGAAGTACTGGTAGATACTTTTTATTAGTTCAAAATCTTTTTTATGATCAATTGTAAGTCTATAAAATTTATCAATAAAAAATTTTTTTGGTAGTTTTATGTTCATTAAATTATAAATAGCCTTACCCTCTCTATAAAAAAATAAAGAAGGATGTTCAAGTAATTCTTTTTTTTGTTTTGACAAAAGTAAATTTTTTTTTAAATGATGAGAATAAAAAATTTGTACATCTTGGCCATATGGAACATTTCTTAATTCAAAATTTCCCATTCCATTATTAGTCAAATAGTCGACATTTTTTTTTTTTAAAAAAAAATTAATCATATAATCAATCATTTCAGGGTCAACAATTGGATTATCGGCTGTTAACTGTACTATTATGTTACCATTAAATTTTTCAGAAGTTTTTATAATTCTTTGCAAAACATTGTTTTCACTACCTCTGTAATAGCTTATTCCGTTTTTTTTACAAATTTTTACAATTTTATCATCAATTTTATTTCTAGTGGTTGCCAACGCAATATTGTGTATTCTTTTACATTTTTTTACTCTTTCAAAGAGGATTTCTAAAATTGTTGTATTATTAATTTTTTTTAAAACTTTTCCTGGGAATCTTGAAGAATTCATTCTAGCTTCGATTGTGCATAAAATATTTTGCATTTTAAATTCTTACAAACTTAAATAGTTATAAATTATTTTGCAAACTCTATCAAAACCTTTTCCATCAATCACTCTGACATTATTTTTATATAAACTACTAAAATTTTTTTTTGAATAATTAAAAAAAGATAAAATTTGGTTTTTGGTGAAACTTTTAGTGTTGTTATGTTCAATAACACAATTTAATTTGCTAAAATATCTCATAGCATATTTTTGATGATTGTAATTTTTAAAAGCAAGCGTTGGGGTGCCAGTGGCAATTGACTCAAACATAACAGTTCCACCTGTAACAAATGAAACATCTGCTAAATCAAAATATTTTTTAATTTTATCTTTGTTTATAATCAAATGAACTTTTTTATTTTTTTTGAGAGAAAAAATTTTGTTATTTTTTTTTACACTCTTTCCCACTATGACAAATATTTTTTTTAAATCAAAATTTGATAACTTTTTCGTTACAAAGTATAAAAAATTTTTTTTATCAGCACCTCCTGATGACACTATTGCGTTTTTAATTTTATAAGTACGTTTTAAATTTTTTTTGACTGAATAACTTTTATCTAAAAAAATATATTTAGGACCCTGATAAATTTTAAGGCCTTTATATTTCGAAAAAATTTTTTTATTTGCAAAAGAAATACCATTAATTATCAAACCTTTTTTAAGATGGTCAATTTTTGTTTGATCAAAAAGAATTAATTTTAGACCTTTTTTTGATAAGAATTTAATTAATTTTCTATCTTTTTGAAAGGTATCTACGAAAAAAATATCTTTTTTTTTATCAAACTTTTTTTTAAAAAAACTTTTATCAAAAAAAATTATTGGGGTTTTAATATTTTGTTTTATAATTTTAGTGCCATATAAATTTTTTTTTATAACTACATAAAATTTGTAATTTGAAAATTTTCTTTTGAGATAATCTATAATCTTTTTAGTTCTATAAAAATGTCCTAATCCATGTCTTGCTCCATCATCAGCATCGAATCTAAAAAAGATGTTTTTATTCATATTATTTTCATATACATATAAATAACATGTTAAAAAAAAAAATTAAAAAATTTTCAATAAATGTTAATAAAAAAATTATAGATGTTTTAAAGAAATTCGACCAAAATAGAAATAATTTTTTAATTGTGATAAACTCAAAAAATCAGTTTGAGGGTGTAATAACTATATCTGACGTAAGAAGGGCTCTAGTTAAAGGGAATAATGTTAACCAAAAAATTAAAAAATTTATTAATTTAAACCCTGTTGTTTTAAAATTTAAAGACTATTTGTTGATCAAAGAAAAAAAGGAGAGATTAAATGATATAAATATTGATCCCTTCTTCATACCTGTTTTAAATAAAGACAACATCCCGGTTTTGATTATAAACAACTTAGAAAACCTTAATAAACCAAAAAAGCAAAAACGTTCATCAAAAAAAAGGGTTTTGATTATTGGTGGAGCCGGCTATATCGGATCTGTCCTTACAGGATTATTATTAAAAAATGGTTATATAATTAATGTTTTAGATAAGTTTATTTATCAAAGTAAATTTGAATTTAAAAATTTATTTAAAAATAAAAAATTAAATGTAATTGATGGAGACACAAGAGATATCAAAACAGTTTTTAATGCTGTAAAAAATAATGATATAGTAATTCACCTTGGTGAAATGGTGGGAGATCCTTTGTGTGAAAAAGAGCCTGAGTTAACATTAGAGACTAATTATTTAGCGTCAATCAGTATCGCAAATATTTGTAAAACACTCGAAATCTCTAAATTTGTATATATCTCTAGTTGCAGTGTTTATGGAGCAAATAAAACAAATAAATTATTGGATGAAAACTCTGAAATCAATCCAGTCTCATCTTATGCTAAGTTAAAAATCAAATGTGAAGAGGCAATACTTAATAATATAGGGAATTTTTGTAAGCCATCTATAATAAGGCTAGGGACAGTCTTTGGAGACTCTCCTAGAAGAAGGTATGATTTAGTTGTTAATCTTTTTTCAGGATTAGTTGCTAATAATAAAAAAATTAAGATTTTTGGTGGTGAACAATGGAGGCCTTTTATTCATGTTTTTGATGTTTCAAATTTTATTAAAAAAATTATTGAAAACAGAACCCAAAATAAAAAAGGAAAGATATATAATTTAATTGGTGAAAACATAAAAATTTCTAATTTAGGAAAATATTTAATCAAAAAATATAATGCTAATGTAATAATTGAAAAACATATAGATGATAAAAGAAACTATAAAGTCACAGCAAAAAAAGCATTTAAAGATTTTAATTTTAAGCCCAAATACACAGTAAAAAGAGGAATTGAAGAAATAATATTAAATACCAAAAAAAATAAAATTAATAATATTTTCAGAGATAAATACATTAATATTTCTAATTTAGAAAAGTTTAGGTAAATGAAATTAATTAATACATTTGAGCCATATCTGGGAACTGAAGAAATCAATTCAGTGCAAAAAGTTATAAAATCTGGTTGGTTAACAAGTGGTCAGGTGACAAGTAAATTTGAAAAAAAAATAAAAGAATATCTGAAATGTAATAACGCATTAGCGGTAAATTCTTGTACAAGTGGAATTAATTCTGCATTACATGCTTTTGGGTTAAAAGCTGGTGATGAAATTATAACCAGTCCATTTACCTTTGTTAGCGTTATTAATAATCTATATCATTTAAAGTTAAATATAAAATTAGTTGATATTGATTTAAATACATACATGTTTGATATCGCTAAACTAAAAAAAACAATTACAAAAAAAACAAAATGCATAATTGTTACTCATTATGCTGGCACTCCATTTGATATGGAAAAAGTTTTAGATATATCGAAAAAAAACAAAATATTTATTATTGAGGATGCAGCTACTGCTTTAGGCGCAAAGTATAAAAAAAAATATGTTGGTGATAATAATTATGGTTCTATAACTATTTTTAGTCTTTATGCAAACAAAATAATTACTGCTGGAGAAGGTGGTATAATAACCTGTAAAAACAATAAGCTAGCAAAAAAATTAAGAATAATTAATTCTTGTGGTATTGATAGAGATCCTTGGTTAAGGAAAAAAAATGCAATGCAATATCAATATCAAGTTACCGCACCTGGTTTTAAATATAATTTTACGGATATTCAGTCTGCTATTGGAATTGAACAACTTAAAAAAATTGAAAAAATAATAAAATATCGAGAGATATTAAAAAAAATTTATATAAATGAATTAAAGTCACTCATCGAAGATGGTATTTTAAAATTACAAAAAATTAACTCTGATCAAAGATCGGCTCTTTATATATTTACTGTTTTGTTAAATAAAAATAAAACCGATAAAAATCGAGATGATTTAATAAAATGGCTAAAGTACAAAAATATAAATACTTCCGTTCATTATATACCAGCTCATAAACATAAATTTTATAAAAAATATTTAAAAATTTTGATTTGAAAAATACAGATTATATCTATGATAATATAATTTCACTTCCGATGCACAACAACCTTAACAAAAAAGACATAAAGTATATTTCAACAGAAATTAAAAGATTTTTTAAAAAAAAATAATGACATATGTAATTGCAGAAATTGGTATCAATTTTGATGGAAAGTTTGAAAGGGCAAAAAAGCTAATTAAGCTTGCCAAGCTTTGTGGCGTTGATGCAGTAAAATTTCAGGTATTTAAAGCAAGAACTTTAGCTAGAGAAGACTCCAAAAAAACAATCGATCAAAAAAAAACTTTAAAAAAAAAAGATAATTTAAGCAAAATGTGGAAAAAAATGGAGCTAAATGAAAAACAAATACATTTTCTAAGCTTGATAGCAAAAAAAAATAATTTAGATTTTTTATGTTCAGT
>CACLEX010000012.1 GCA_902606065.1 uncultured Pelagibacteraceae bacterium | reverse complement strand
GGTAAAATCAATTATTTCTACTTTTCCTTATCATTTAACCTTTTTCTTTTTATTGAAAACATAAGTAAAAACGCTATAACGAACATTCTCGGAGTGTAGCGCAGCCTGGTAGCGCATCTGGTTTGGGACCAGAGGGTCGCAGGTTCGAATCCTGCCACTCCGACCATTGATATGAAAAAAGCAAAAATTTACATACCTAATAAAAGTGCAATGCAATCTGGTTTAGGAAAACTTGATAAATGGATACTTGAATTTGAAACGAATGATCCCACAAAAAATCCTTTAATGGGATGGGAAAGTTCTAATGATACGTATACTGAGCTTAAATTAGAATTTTCAACCAAAGAATTGGCAATAAATTATGCAAAGAAGAAAAAAATTGATTATGAACTAATTGAGCCAAAAAAAAGAAAAATAGTAAAAAAATCCTACGCAGATAATTTTTTAAAATAGATAAATAATGTTTAAATTTTTTACAGATAGAAGATGGTATTTATGGAGTATAGGTGGAACGTTACTGATTTTAATGGCTACTTGGTATCAGGTTCAACTTGATGTGAGAATTAATGAATGGTTTGGTGAATTTTACGATACTTTACAAAAAGCCCTCACTAATCCTAACTCTGTATCTGAAAAAGAATTTATCGCGTATCTTTTTACATTTGCTAAAATCGCAGCGGTATACATTTTAGTGGTTATTTTTAGTGATTATTTTACCAGCCACTGGACATTTAGATGGAGAACTGCAATGGCAGATTTTTATCACGACAAATGGAATGATGCCTCTTCTATAGAAGGAGCATCTCAAAGAGTTCAGGAGGACACTCTTAAATTTGCTAGAATAATGGAAGGACTAGGGGCTGAATTACTGAGAAGTGTAATGACGTTGATTGCTTTTACTCCAATTTTATGGGGCTTATCAAAAAGTATTACTGTATTACCATGGATTGGCGAAGTCGAACATGCTTTAGTTTGGGTCGCGATTATATCAGCATTGGGTGGAACAATATTATTGGCCAGTGTTGGGATTAAACTTCCTGGCATTGAATATGATATTCAAAAAGAAGAGGCTGCTTATAGGAAAGAATTAGTTTTAGGAGAGGATTTTAAAGAAAGTGCACAACCTGCAAAAATTACAGATCTTTATGGTGGTGTTAGAAAAATTCATTATAAGATGTATTTTCACTACCTTTACTTTAATGCAGTAAAATGGAGTTACTTACAAGGTATGGTAATTGTTCCATATTTAGCATTAGCACCAACGATTGTAACTGGTGCAATAACACTTGGTTTTGTTCAACAAATTATAAGAGCTTTTGGTCGAGTTGAAACATCACTGCAATATTTAGTTAGAAGCTGGCCAATTATTGTTGAACTAATTTCAGTTTGGAAAAGATTGAGAGAATTTGAATCAAAATTAGAGAAAAATATATCTATTGAAACTGCAAAATAATGTCATTAGACAAAAAATTTGAAGACTTATTTTTAAATGTTTCAATCAAAGCAGCCTTATCATCTTACCATTTTGTTGGAAAAAAAGATAAAATAGCAGCAGATAAATCAGCTGTAGATGCGATGAGAAATAAACTTAATCAAATAGAAATGAGAGGAAAGGTGGTTATAGGAGAAGGAGAACTGGATGAAGCTCCTATGCTTTATATTGGGGAAACTTTAGGTACCATGAGTGGTCCTGAGTTAGATATTGCTGTGGATCCTTTAGAGGGAACTAATTTTGCAGCAAATAATCAGCCAGGAGCATTATCTGTTATTGCAGTTGCAGAAAAGTCAAATTTATTTAGTGCACCAGAGACTTATATGAACAAAATTTCTGCAAATGTACCCTCTGAGGGTATTATTGATTTGGATTATTCAGTTAAAAAAAATATTTCTAATCTTGCAGATTATAAGAATAGACAACCTAATGAACTTTCTGCATGTATTTTAGATCGACCAAGGCATAAAAAGATTATTGAAGAACTAAGGGATTTGAAGGTGAATTTAAAACTTATTTCTGATGGAGATGTATCAGGAGCTTTATTAGTTTCTGATAAAAAATATAATGTAGATATTTTTATGGGTATTGGTGGCGGACCCGAGGGTGTACTTGCAGCTTCTGCTTTGGATGCTTTTGATTGTTTTTTTCAAGGTAGATTCATTTTCGATAATGAAAATGATGTAAATAGGGCAAAAAAAATGGGTATAGATGATCTAAATAAAAAGTATTTATTAAATGAAATAATTACAGGTGACTCAATTTTTTGTGCAACCGGCATTACAAACGGGGACATTGTTTCTGGGATAAAAATAGAGGAAAATAATTATATATCAGAAACGCTCATTACGCATAAATCTACAAATTTGAAAAAAATAATAAAATCAAAAAATGAAATAAATGAATAAAGAAGATAATTCTTATAAAACTATAAGCGAAGTTGTTAAAATATTAAATTTAAAATCAAAAAAAGGGGACACTTTACCCACTCATACACTTCGTTTCTGGGAAAAAGAATTTAAACAAATTAAGCCTAAAATACTTACTGGAAATAGAAGATATTATGACAAAAAAAACATTGAATTATTAAAAAAGATTCATTTTTTATTAAAAGATCAAGGAATGACTATCAAAGGTGTAAAGAAAATACTAAATAATAAAGAACCTTTAAAGCTTGACGAAATGGCAGATAATTCTATAAGAGCAGATAATTTAAAAAATAAATTAAATAAGATTTCAAATATTGTAAAAAGTTTAAAAAAATTTAAATAAGATGGCAAAAAAAACTCATATAAAAGTTCGTTTAGTCCCTGAAGAAAAACCAGATAGTCCTTTTTTTTATTATGTAAAAAAACCTACTGGTGGAGAAAAAGCCAAAGTAAAATTAAAAGCTAGGAAATATAATCCCTCAACTAGAAAACATGAAATTTTTGTTGAAAAAAAGTTACCACCACATAGTAAATAATCATTTTTTTTTAAAATTTCTTCTTTCGTAATCAATATAAGACCAGATCATATTTTTCCATATTCTATTAGTAATACGTGGATCAATTTTATTCTTTATAGATTTTTTTCTTATATTACTAAGTATGGATCTAATTCTTTTTTGATCAACTATTTGATTTTTTCTATCTTTAAGCTCTAAAACTTTTTTTACAAGAAATGTTCTCTTTTTTATAATTTTTATAAGTGAATTATCTATTTTATCTAGTTCTGATCTAATTTTGCTTAGTTTTTTTCGTTTTTGCGGCGACATTTATATATTTGGATAATTAAAAAATTATTATATTTATGCGCATATGTACACAGCAAATCATAAGATTAATTATCAATTATCTCTCTGGTTAATTTTAATGTTTTGGATTGTGTCCATTATGATTGTTGTTGGAGGCTTAACAAGATTAACGGACTCGGGTCTTTCAATTACTAAATGGCAACTTTTCTCAGGATTTTTACCACCTTTAAATCAAGAAGACTGGATTTCATATTTTAATCTTTATAAGCAAATACCTGAATTCAAATTACAAAATTACAATATGAATATGCAAGAATTCAAAATTATTTTTTGGTGGGAATGGGCACATCGTTTTTTAGGAAGATTAATTGGTATCGGATTTTTAATACCATTAATTTATTTTTCTTTTAAAATTAGTATTTCAAAATTGTATAGTTTGTATTTAATTTTTTTTCTAATATGTTTTCAAGGCTTTGTTGGTTGGTATATGGTCAGTAGTGGTCTTGTAGATAGAGTTGATGTAAGTCATTTTAGACTATCTATTCATTTATTGATTGCTTTTATTATTTTATCATTAATATTCTGGAACTATCTCAAACTAAATTTGAGTTATAATACAACAAATAAAATAAATCCTTTAATACCACTCGTTTTTTTAACATTGGTCTTTACACAAATTGTTATAGGAGCTTTTGTATCTGGTATGGATGCTGGAAAAATTTATAATTCCTGGCCAAATATGGGTACAACATATTTTCCTGATGACAATGAATTTGTTAATTTATTTAAACTATCTGCTTTCAGCGATCCATCTTTGGTTCAATTTATTCATAGAAACTTAGCTTATATAATCGGATTTTATTATTTATTTATGTTTTACAAAATTTATAAGAACAAAATTTTTGATTTATACAAGTCTATAAATGTATTGGGTTTCTTTATTTTATTACAAATTTTTTTAGGAATAATAACAGTTTTATATGGTGCACAAATCTATATAGCATCTATGCACCAAATAAGCTCAATCTTTTTGGTAAGTTCTTGTATCTATTTTTTATTTCTTAATACAAGATTTAACTAACTGCTCTTAATTTACCTTTAGAAGATTTGTTTAAAGCTTGGTTTAAATCCTCAATGATATCATCTACATGCTCAATACCAATACAAAGTCTTACATAGCTCTGTGTAACTCCAGATGCTGCAAGTTCTTTTTCATTTAATTGGCTATGAGTTGTGCTAGCAGGATGTATTGCTAAACTTCTTACATCACCAATATTTGCAACATGATAAAACATTTTTAAAGACTCAATGAATGTTTTTCCAGCCTCAATACCACCTTTTAATTCAATACCAACCATTGGCCCATAACCACCCCTTAGGTATTTTTTAGCTCTATCAGCGATTGGTTTATTATGTTCAGTAGAATAGATTACTTTTGTAACCTCTTTGTGTTTTTTTAAAAAATTAACAACTTTTTCAGCATTCTCACAATGTTGTTTCATACGTAAGGCTACAGTCTCTAAACCCTGAATTATAGCAAATGCATTATCAGGTGCTAATGCGGAACCAAGATCTCTTAGTAAACATACTCTAGCTCTCACTGCAAAAGGAACATTTGCTCCTGTAAGCTCAGGCACTGCTTTACCCCATATTACACCACCATAACTAGCATCAGGTTCATTAAATAAAGGTTGTCTTTTTGGATCAGCAGTCCAATCAAAATTACCACTATCAACAATGCTCCCTGCTACTGCGGTTCCATGTCCACCAATATATTTAGTAAGTGAGTGAATTACTATGGCTGCACCATGTTCGATAGGTTTACAAATAACTGGTGATGCAGTGTTGTCCATGATTAATGGAATATTATATTTTCTGCCAATATCAGAAACTTCTTTGATAGGAAAAACTCTAAGATAAGGATTTGGTAAAGTTTCTCCATAAAAAGCTCTTGTTTTATCATCTACCATTTTTTCAAAATTTTTTGGATCACTTGGGTCCGCATATCTAATTTCAATTCCCAATTTACTTAATGTATGAGTAAATAAAGATACAGTTCCACCATATAGATCTGTTGAACTTACAATGTTGTCACCCGCTTGAGCCACATTTAATATTGCAAAAGATGAAGCTGTTTGACCTGAAGATACTGTTACACAAGATAATCCTCCCTCTAAAGCTGCAACTCTTTTTTCTAAAACATCATTGGTCGGGTTCATAATTCTCGTGTAGATGTTTCCAAATTCTTTTAATGCAAAAAGATTAGCAGCATGTTCAGTATTATTAAATTGATACGATGTCGTTCTATAGATAGGTACAGCTACAGCATTTGTGGCTGGATCACTTTTATAGTCACCACCATGAATGGCTATAGTTTCTGGATTATTTCTTTTTGTACTCATTTTTACTCCTTTTTTAGTGCTTCTGCTTTATGCAAGGCGCACAATATAGTTCAAATGCCTACCGATTTTATGAAAGTTTCCTTTTTAGCAGTTTATGCCCGCAATAGGATCAAATCGGCAATCTCTTTTTAACAGAATAGAGTTGTTTTACAAGGTAAATATAAAATTGACTTTAAACCTAATAATAGTATTAATCCTCGCGTAATGACAAAATTTGTTAAAAAAAGCGAGCTTAATTCATCTTGGTTTGAAATTGATGCAAAAAATGCTGTTGTAGGAAGACTTGCAACAATTGTTTCTAAAATCATTAGAGGAAAAAATAAAGCAACATACACTCCTCACATGGATACAGGAGATTTTGTAGTAGTCAAAAATATAGAGCATGCAAAATTTACAGGAAAAAAATTTCAAAATAAGAAATATTACAGACATACTGGCCATCCTGGAGGTATTAAAGAAACAACTCCAGAAAAATTACATGAAAAAAAACCAGGTGAGGCATTAAAATTAGCAGTTAAAAGAATGTTACCAGGTGGTGTTTTAGGAAGAAAACAACTTACAAAACTTAAAATATATACTGGTGACAGTCATCCTCACTCAGCTCAAAATCCTAAAGTAATTCAATTAGATAAGTTGAATAGCAAGAATATAGCAAGAAATTAATATGGAAAACGCTCAAACTTCATCAAAAACGACAAAATTAAAACTTGATTTTAAGGATAGCAAATATGCAACTGGAAGAAGGAAAACATCTATTGCAAGAGTTTGGCTTAAAAAGGGTTCAGGAAAAATTTATGTTAATGGCAAATTATACAATGAGTATTTTGCTAGTGAGAATCACAAAATGCAAATTACCAGACCTTTTGAATTAATTAATCAAGCGGCAGATTATGATGTGAGATGTAATGTTAAAGGCGGTGGTCCAACAGGACAAGCGGGGGCAATGGTACATGGAATTTCAAAAGCTTTAGTATTATTTGATGAAAGCTTTAAATCTACTCTTAGAACTGAGAAATTAACCACGAGAGACTCCAGGGCAGTTGAAAGAAAAAAACCTGGAAGAAGAAAAGCTAGAAGAAGCTTTCAGTTTTCTAAAAGATAATTTTTTTTTAATTTTTAACTGTTATAATAAGAAATGCCTAAGCTTAATGTATTAGTCGCTGGATCAACTGGTTATATTGGTATCCAATTGATAAAATTGTTAAACAAACATAAATATGTAAAAATAAAGTATTTATGTGGAAACACATCAGTAGGAAAAAAAATTTCTTATTACGATAAAACAATTGGATTAAAAAGATTACCCGAAATTGTAAAATTCAATAAAAAATTTTTGAATGAAATTGATGTTGTATTTACAGCACTTCCCGATGGAGAAGCACAAGTAATTTCAAAATATTTGAATAAACAGAATGTTTTAATTGATCTTGCCGCAGATTTTAGACTTAAAAAAGCTTTAGATTACAAAAAATGGTATAAAAAAGATCATAAAGCAAAATATAATATTAAGAATAGTATTTATTCTTTACCTGAAATAACAGGTAAAAAAGTTCAAGATTATAAAATTATATCTTGTCCTGGATGTTATCCGACTTCTATTCTATTACCTTTAATACCTTTATTAAAAAGTAAATTAATAAAAAATTATAATATCACAATTGACTCAAAATCAGGATATTCTGGCGCTGGGAGAGGTGTACATAAAAAATATAAAAATAAAAATTTGTATGAATCTTTAAGCGCTTATGGTGTTGCATCACACAGACATAATTCTGAAATTGAAGAAATGATAAAAAGATGTGTTAAAGGAAATATTCAATTTGATTTTACTCCTCATTTATCACCTATGTTTAGAGGCATTTTAAGCACAATTTATGTTGAGCTTAATAAGACTTCTTCAGCATCAAAAATATTAAAAACATTGAAAAAATATTATAAAAAAGCAAATTTTATAAAAATATTAAATAAAGACAAATTAATAAGTACAAATGATGTAATTAATACGAATAATTGCAATATATCTGTTTGTAAATCGAAAAATAAGAATAAGATAATTATACTTTCTGCTATTGATAATCTTATCAAAGGGGGAGCGGGTCAAGCTATACAAAATATGAATATGAAATTTAATTTTCCAAAAGATGCTGGTTTTAAATGAATAGATTATTATTTATAGCTATCTTCATATTTTTAAATGCATGTTCATTTAATATTGACTCTAAATATTGGAATGAGAAAAGTGATAAAAAAAATGATAATAACAAACTGACCAAAATAATAAAAAAATCAAATGATATTAGATTAATGACAATTGAAGAGTATGAAATTTATATTAATAATTATATCAAAAAAAGTAAATTTCCAGAAATTAACTAATGAATAAGAATATAAATATTGCACTAGTTGGATTGGGTCAGGTCGGAATATTTTTGTATAATGAATTGAATTCAAAAAAGAAAGAAATCGAGATAAAAACTGGGAAAAGAATAAATATTGTAGCTGTATCTGCTAAAAATAAAAATAAAAAAAGACGATTTAACATAGATAAAAAAATTTTTTATTCAAATCCTTTAAAAATTTTTAAAGAAAAACAAATAGATATTTTATTTGAATGTATTGGTTTATCTGATGGTATTTCCAAAAAAATAGTAGAATACGCTTTGAAAAAAAAAATAAATGTAATAACACCGAATAAAGCATTAATTGCTAAACATGGGGATTATTTAGCGAAACTAGCTGAAATGAATAGAGTAAATCTAGAATTTGAAGCCTCTGTAGCTGGAGGTATTCCAATTCTTCGAACTATTAAAGAAGGTTTAGCAACCAATAAAATTAAAAAAGTTTATGGAATTCTAAATGGGACAACTAATTATATTTTATCAGAGATGGAAAATAGTAACGAAAGTTTTGAAAAAGTATTAAAGAAAGCTCAGGTACTTGGTTACGCTGAACCAGGTAATCCTAAATTAGATCTTAATGGTTTTGATGCTTTTGCTAAAATTAGAATTTTATCAGCGCTTTCATTTAATATCAAAATATCAAAAAGTAAGTGTATAATGGAAGGAATTGAAAACATTAAACTAGAAGATATTAAAATAGCAAATCAATTAGGTTTGAGGATAAAATTACTTGGGATTTCTGAAATTATTAATAATCAATTATTCGAAACAGTACATCCATGTTTAGTAAGTAAAAACTCATATATCGGAAATGTGAATGGTGTAATGAATGCGGTTATTACAGAAGGCAAACCAGTAGGTCAAAGTATTTTACAAGGAGAGGGGGCAGGTCCTGGACCAACTTCATCATCCTTATTATCAGATTTATTATCAATTTTGAGAGGAAATATAAAACCCCCTTTTGGAATTTCTTATAATAAAAGAAAATCTATAAAACCCTTTAACAATCAAAATTATTCTAATTCATTATATCTTAGATTTGAGGTTAAGGATAAACAGGGCGTTTTATCTTTAATTACAAATCGATTATCTAAATTTAAGATCTCAGTAAAAAGAATTATCCAAACTCCTGATAAGAAAAATAAGAAAGCTACAATTGTTATTATAAGCCATAAAACTACTGAAAAAAATATAAAAAATTGTCTATCAATTTTTAAAAAAAATAAAAATATTCTCAAATTTCCAACTTTAATTAGACTTAATAATTAATGGATATTTATATAAAACTTTTTGAAGTTTTGTTTCCAGTATTCTTTGTTGTGGGTATTGGATATTATCTTGGTAAAAAAAATCCTAAAATTGATACTACATTTATCACTAATTTTGCTGCAAATGTTGGTACACCAGCAATGATTATTTATGCATTAAATCCGGTAAATATATCGTTTACTATTTTCATTAACTATTTTTGGTACTATGCAATCGCAATTGTTGGGTTCATTATTGTTGGAATAATAATATTATTTCTTTTAAATACTAAAGATATAATAAGAGAACTTCCGCCTTTAACAATGCCTAATACTGGCAATATGGGTTTACCAATATGTTTATTTGCGTATGGTTCTCAAGGTCTTGGTGTTTCAGCCGCTATTTCTGCCTTAATCATTTTGTGTCACTTTACATTAGGTGTTTTTTTAGCAGATAGAAAATTTAGTTTAGAAGTCATAATAAAAAGCCCACCTTTTTATGCAATCATTATTGCAGTTTTTTTACTTTATTATGATTATGAACTTCCAGGATTTGTAGAAAATACTACTTTTTTATTAATGTATGCCACAATATTTTTAATTTTGATGTCATTAGGAATAGCACTAACAAGACTTAAAGTTTTTTCACTTAACAAGGCAATATTTTCTTCTTTAGGCCGAGTGATTGTTGGACCTATTATCGGTTATCTATTGATATTATATTTTGGTCTAGAAGGGTTTGCAGCTGGTGTATTACTGATTCAATGTTCAATGCCTAGCGCTGTTCTTAATTATCTTGTTGCATCAATTTATTCACCAAAAAAAATAGTTGATAGTGTTGCTAGTACTATTGTTGTGTCAACACTCATGTCTTTTATAACAATTCCAATTGTTGTATTCTTTGCTTTAAAATACTTTAATTAATCTATATCCTTCTTATATGAAGGCTATTACATTTAATCTTTTAGCGTGGGTGATGCTTCCAATTATGGATGGTTTTGCTAAATATTTAAGTGCAGAATTACCTGTATTACAAATCACTTGGGCAAGATATTTTTTTACTGTGGCGTTCACCTTACCAATTATGTTTTTCTTTTTTCGAGAAAATCTTGTTTGGACAGATAAACCGAAGCTACAATTTATAAGAGGCTTAATACTTTTAACAGCAAATATTTGTTTTTTTTATGCCATTTCAGTAATCTCTTTGGCAAAGGCATTAACTTTAGCATTTGTTGCACCTTTGATTGTTACAGCTTTTTCTCCAATTTTTTTAGGTGAGAGGGTTGGATTTAGAAGATGGTCAGCTGTAATTATAGGATTTATAGGATCCTTGGTTGTTATAAGACCTGGTTTTGTGGAAATTAATTTAGCAAGTATTGCTGCGCTTGGAACAGGAATAATGTATGGATTTTATTTAATTATTACTCGTAAGTTAAGTACTTCAGACAATCCTTTATTAACTTTATTGTTAACTGGTGTAGTAGGGGCTGTTATTATTTCATGTGTAATGCCTTTTGTATGGATCAAGCCAACAATTAATCAGTGGTCAATGATGGCTGCGATTGGCGTATTTGCCTGCGTAGGTCATTTATTTCTAATATTATCTCTAAAATACGCTGATGCTTCAAAATTAGCTCCTTTTAGTTACTTTGAGATCATTACAAACATAATTATAGGTTTTTATTTCTTTAGTGATTTCCCTGATAATTGGACTTTCTTAGGTTTGTTTATTATTGTATTAAGTGGTATCTACATTTCAAGAAGAGAGAACTTAGTTAAAAAAGTAAAATAGTAGGTAATATTTATTTACTACTTTTTAATGTATTACATTAAGTATTTTTTATAAACTATTGTATTTATTGTATTAATTAAAAATACAAATAATATCAATTTTTGAATAATTTAGATTATTTAATGTTAAAATCACCCTAATATGCTCTGCAAAGGTAGATTTATAGTAAATTATGAAAAACATCAAATAACCATTTAAAATAGTGACTTTTTACGGTTGTGGTTATGAAAATTCCAAAAAAAAAGGGCACTCCAAAGACATTGATATAGTTAAATAGTAGAGCGATGCACTAATTGAATATAGCATTTAAACGCCCAAAGAGGGGTCTATTTTTGGTATAGGCTAATATATGGTACAACCAAAGGGTGAATTATGTTATTTAGAAAGTAATCTTACAAAAAGGTAAAAAAGTGTTGATTTTACTCACTTTTTTAACTTAAAAAATGTTTAAAATAGGTCTAAATAGCTACTTTTTCAGATCTTAGTAATTTGAGCTTTTGCTTGATTCCACCTCTACCAGAGTAACCTCCAAGAGCTCCATCAGTTCTAATAACTCTATGACAAGGTATTTTTGGGGCATATGGATTTTTAGCACATGCATTAGCTACAGCTCTGGCTGAGTTAGGGCTGTTTATTGCAGCAGCAACTTGTTTATATGTTCTTATTTTACCTTTTGGTATAGTTTTGAGGTATTTCCAGACTTTTAATTGAAATTTAGTACCTTTAAGATGCATTTTTCCTGAGAAACCCCTGTTTCCTTGCACTTTTAAAGGTGCAAAGAACAGTTGTTTTGGCACGTCGTTGATGCGCTACCGCCATGCCTCCCGTTCTGCATGTTCAGCGATGCTTTGCAGAACTTTCTGCCCTTTGGATTTGTACCTCTCGGCTTTTGCCCAATTGGCCAGTTAAGGGTTGCCCCTTAATTCATTTATACCTTAACAGATATGATTTAAAAGCTGTATCACCTTTTAATTGATTCTTAAAATTTACAGCAATTCATGTGAATATTGGGGATAAATCAAGCTTTGAAAACTAAGATAAAATAGCTAATTAAAAATAAGATTGCCAAGATAGATAAAAAAATAGTTTCAATGCTTTTGCCATGATTTCTATATTGAATCGAACTTAAAATAATAAATCCCACAGAGGTAATTAAAAACCAAACAGCAGGAATTTCTCCATCAATTGAACCCATAATTTTTATATTTAAACTATTGACATTAAAAATCACTTGATATATTACTAGTGATAATTAATTGTTATCAATACTAATTATATGAATGAACTAACAACAGACCTAAAATCGCTTCATGAGGCAACTTTAAATAACCTCAAAAACTCTAAAGCAAATAACACTTTAAGAGCATATAAATCAGATTTCAAAGACTTTGCAGCTTTTTGTGCTAAACATGGTTTTAATTCATTGCCATCAGAGCCAAAAATAGTGTCTTTATACCTAACCCATATTTCTAAAAATTCAAAAATTAGCACTTTAAGAAGAAGATTAGTTTCGATTAGCATGCTGCATAAACTCAAAGGTCATTATTTAGATACAAAACATCCAATTATTGTTGAAAATTTAATGGGCATAAAAAGGGTTAAAGGAAGCATTCAAAAAGGAAAAAAACCTATATTAATCAGTCATTTAAAATCAATAATTAATGTAATAGATAAACAAAAAATTGAAAATATAAAGAAGTTTAGAGACAAGTCAATTATTCTAGTGGGCTTTGGGGGCGGCTTTAGACGAACTGAACTTATTTCAATTGATTATGAAGATTTGGAATTTGTAACTGAAGGTCTTAAAATCACTATCAGAAGATCAAAAACTGATCAATTCGGCGAAGGAATGATCAAGGGACTACCCTACTTTACAAATGAAAACTATTGCCCTGTAGTCAATCTTAAAAAATGGCTGGAAATTTCTAAAATTAAATCTGGACCAATTTTTAGAAGATTTTCTAAAGGCTTATCTCTAACAGAAAAAAGATTAACCGATCAATCAGTAGTATTATTAATGAAAGAATATTTAAATTTAGCAGGCATAGAGAATAAAAATTTTGCGGGGCATAGTTTAAGATCTGGTTTTGCAACTGTTGCTGCAGAATCTGGTGCAGACGAACGAAGTATAATGGCGATGACAGGTCATAAAACAACTCAAATGGTTAGAAGATATATTAAAGAAGCAAATATTTTTAAAAATAATGCACTAAATAAAATAAAAGTATAAAAACTTATACTCAAATTAAAGAAACTTTTTTTCCTAAAGATTTATCAATTATATATTTTGCAATTCTTACTTCATTGAATAACTTAAAGTATTTTTCTTTACCACTTTTAGCAATTTTAATTCTTAATTTATCATATTTTTTGTAAAATTTTATTTTATCAGCAAGATCGTTGATGTTATTATAAGAAACTATCTCACTTGAATTGAAAAAACTGTTCATTTTTACTTTTTTATCAATAAAAACCATCAAGCCATTACCCATGAGAGAAGCTATTCTATTACTTGAGTAATGCTTTATGGGGTTTCCTCTACTAAGATTTAATGCCATTTTAGAATTTAATAATGATCTGTAAAATTCATTGCCCCAAACAGGTTCTTGTTTTCCAAAACCATAAAAATCGTATTTTATCCCATCAATTTTCTTAATAAGTTTATTCAAAAAGTTAACCCTACTATCTGTTTTACCCTCTTTAAGGGTTGCCCTATTAACCCCGTGGCTCATTGCGTAAAAAATATCATTTTGGGGTGTTAGTTTAAAAGCATCAAAACATTCTATGTTTTTATCAACAGGAGTCATGAAAAAATGAATATTTTGATTATTTTTTTTTTTAAATTTTAATACAGAGGGATTGGTTGTAATAAATGAATGATCAACATAAGGAATAAATTTGTTTAATTTTTTCATATTACCAATTGTATCAGGTAAATCAGTCATAAAAGGATCTTCATTCCATTGCGAAATAATTAAATCTTTATTTATCAATTTAAAATCGTTCAAAATATTCTCTGTAATATTGTCTGAGTGCCCAAAAATAATAAGGTCAGGGTTGTAATTCTTAAAAGTTTTAATTAGATAATTGTGAAACTTTTCATTTACATTAAATAAATTAAGCCCTTTATTTTGTCTAACATAATCTCTGTCGCTTATTTCAATTACATCATGACCATTTCTAATAAAACCATTAGTAAATTTTTTACCTAAGGATAAATTATAAATTCTATGATTTAGTTTTTGAGCTAAATTATAAATATTTAAGATCCTTAATTTACCATTATTAATATTGATTTTATTGAATGGAAATAAAGACTCTCTCATTAGATCAATTATTTTAGAAT
Organism: uncultured Pelagibacteraceae bacterium; assembly: GCA_902606065.1. Classification (GTDB taxonomy): domain Bacteria; phylum Pseudomonadota; class Alphaproteobacteria; order Pelagibacterales; family Pelagibacteraceae; genus Pelagibacter. The sequence goes on along the minus strand of CACLEX010000012.1, from coordinate 10,768 downwards.
TTTCTTTTAATTTATGTTTTACAAATTTTTTACTATTTTTTTGAATTTCTTTTCTAAACTTATTATTTTTAATCAATTTAATTGTTTCTGACTCAATATTTTTAACATTTAATTTTTTCAATACTATTGCGTGGTCAGTGGTTTCAGTAAGTCCACCTCTATTAGAAATGATTGTGGCACATCCCCTCGAGGATGCTTCAAGAGCTGTTCTACCAAACGGTTCCTCCCATCTCGATGGAATGATTGCTATTTCAGAATTGGATAAATAATTTAGAACTTTTGAATGAGAAATTTGTCCTAAATTTTTATGCCTACCATGGGTTGGAAAATTTTGAAATCTTTTTTCTTCACCTATAGAAAATGCTCTCCAATTTTTATTAATATCTAAAATTTTAAACATAGATTTACAATATAAATCATATCCTTTTGACTCATTTAATTTTCCAACAAAAATAATTTGTTTTTTTTTCCTAACTTTTTTCTTATATGGATCTATACTATGATAAATAATTTGGGTTTTATTATCTGATAGATTTGGTAGATCTTTAAAAAATCTTTGTTTAACCCATTTTGAAATGAATATTATCTTGTCAACATTTTCTAATAAATAAATACGCTCATTTACAGATTTGGCTCCTCTCATTGTTGTAGGATCATTATGAAAATATAATATTATTTTTGAATTTAATTTTTTAAAAAATTCTTTTACCATGATAGGTCTATTATGTAATTCAATGATATCAAAATTTGAGTTTTGAATTTTATTCATAATTTTTTTTGAGTATTCTTTGGTGGTGCTATTAAATTTAGAATTGACATTATTTATATTTATATTGATGTAGTTTTTTGAAAGATAATTTTTATTATTAGTACTTCCTATTATAAAATTTTTATTTTTATAAACTGAGTCTCTTATAAAATCACTAATCCATAGAGCAACTGCTCCAGCCCCATTTAAAGTGTAGTTTTCTTTATATGGTAATATTGATGCAATCTTCATATTAATTTATACTTAATAAGTACTTTCTTAATTTTTTATCTTTTTTTAATTTATACTCAAACCTCATAGCTGATATTTTATCATAAAATTTTTTTTTATAGATAATTTTCCATCTATAACCACGTGTTGATTTCGCTCCCTCACCCGTATTGTGTTTTTTAAGTCTTAAATTAAGGTTATTTGTGTATCCCACATATGTTTTTGTAATTTTAATATTTACGCTTTTAAGCATATAAACATAAAATATCATAAATGTGGCGGTCCCTAGGGGAATCGAACCCCTCTTTCGAGGATGAAAACCACGTGTCCTAACCGATAGACGAAGGGACCAAATTTCAGCTTTCTATTTCAAAATACAATCTTTATCAAGTGTTATTAGGTTGCATTATTTGCATTATTATTAAGTAATTCTTTAAATTCTTTTGATGGCTTAAATAAAACAACATCTCTCTTAGAAATCTCTTTCTCTTCTTTAGTTTTTGGATTTCTGCCAATTCTAGAACTCTTTGATCTAATCAAAAATGTTCCGAACTTAGATATTTTTACAGTTTTTTTTTTGTGTAAATTTGAAACAATTATAGAAAAAAATTCTTCAACTAAATTTTCTGTGATTTGCTTTGAAAATCCAACTTGCATATATATTGAATTTACGAGATCTTTTTTGGTTAAATTAACTCTCATTAATTAGATATTTTCTCTTATTTTATTAATTAAATCACCTTTGACAATTTTACTACATACTTCTAATGAATTTGAAAAACCAATGAAATCTGTTCCGCCATGGCTTTTTACAACTGGTGAATCTAAGCCAATAAAAATCGCACCATTATAGAGTCGAGGATCTAATCGTTTTTTAAACTTTTTCAGATTTGAAAAATTCAAAATTGCTGATAGTTTACCTAAAAATGTTTCTTTAAAAACTTTTTTTAATTCATCTGTGATAAAATTTGCTGTCCCCTCTGCTGTTTTAAGAGCAACGTTACCTGTAAAACCATCAGAAACAATTACATTAACATTTCCATCCATTAGCTGATTGCCTTCTATATAGCCAGAAAAATTAAAATTATTAGATTTTTTTTCATTAAGTATATGAAAAGTTTCTTTTATAATTTCATTGCCCTTTAGTTCTTCTGAACCAATATTTAGCAAAGCTGTATTTGGTATTTCATTTGGATAAAGAGACTTATATAAAGATGCACCCATAATTGAAAAATCAACTAAATTTTTTGAATTACATTCAATATTAGCACCTAAATCTAATACAACACTCATCCCTTTCTTATTTGGCCATAATGCAGATAATGCAGGTTTATCTATATTTTCAATCATTTTGAGATTTAATTTAGCAATAACAAGTAATGCACCAGTATTTCCTGCAGATATTACAATATCGGTTTCTTTTTTTTTTACACTCTCAATTGCAAGCCACATACTTGTATCTTTGCCTCTTTTGGCAGCTTCTAATGGGCTATCTGTACTTTTAACAACATTATTTGTGTGTATTACTTCGTAGAATTTATCATTTAATCTATCTTTAATGAGTGTCTCAATCTTAATTTTATTACCAAAGATCTTAAAAAAATTTTTTTTATTTGATTTATGACTATGAATTATACCATCAATAATCTTCTTAGGGGATCCATCACCTCCCATTGCATCGACTGCAATTTTAGTTAAATCTGACATTTAAATAATAATTATTCTTCTGGGTCTAAAACCTGACGACCTTTGTACATTCCAGTTTTTAAATCTAAATGATGAGACAATCTATATTCACCAGATTTTTTGTCTTCAATCACATTCTTAGACGAGAATTTCATATTCTGCGATCTTCTCATTCCAGTTCTTGATGGTGTTTGTTTTCGTTTAGGAACTGCCATAATTATGGACTAATTACACTTTTTAAAAAAAAATTCAAAGATTTTTTCTTCAAATTTAGATAAAAATCATTAAAATAATCAACTAAATCATCTATTTCTTTAAAATCCTCTAAAAAAGAAGATAGTTTTTTTAATTTTTCATCTCTATTTAATTCATCCCAAAAGTGAATTTCTGAAATAATAGCATGAAATAAATTTAGATATATTTTCATTTTTTTATTAATTGATTGATCTCCATACCCTATCTCTCGAATACTTAATTCTAATTGTCTGAAATTAAAGTCATAAATTTTTTGTAAAATATCCTGATTTTCTTTATTTTTAAAGGTTTTTAAAAAGAAAGCAAAGTGGATGAGAAAAAATGTTAACCGATCAGAAAAATTGTCTTCTCGATTAAGAGATTTATACAGGTCTTTATTTCTAGAGTAATTGATTAAATTGTTATAAACATTAATATATTTTTCTGACATGTTAAAAATATTATATATATTTTTTTTTGCATTAATAGTATCTAGTTGTGCTTTTAAAAAAGTCGTTAAACATCATGGAGTTCCATTTCTTGAAAAAAAACAAAAACAATTAACCATTGATCAGTCAACAAGTAACGATGTAAGAAAAATTCTAGGAACTCCATCAACAAGAAGTAAATTTGATAACGACGTGTGGATTTACATAGAAAGAAAACAAACTCAATCTAAATTAAGAAATTTAGGGAGAATGAAAATCTTCAAAAATGATGTATTAGTTCTTGAGATAGATAATTTTGGAATTTTAAAGAAGAAAGAATTTTATAATATGGATAATATGAAAAAAATAAAAGTAGTTGAAGATACAACGGAAGCAAATTTTGCAAGAAATTCTTTTATATATGATTTCATGTCCAGTATGAGACAAAAAATTAATGACCCTCTTGGTGTGAGAGCCAAAAAAAGAAAAGAAATTAGCCAGCGATAACCGCTAATAAAAGTAAAGCAACAATATTAGTTATTTTAATCATTGGATTAACTGCTGGACCCGCTGTATCTTTATATGGGTCACCTACAGTATCACCTGTTACTGCTGCTTTATGAGCTTCTGACCCTTTTCCACCGTGATTTCCATCTTCAATATATTTTTTTGCGTTGTCCCAAGCACCTCCACCTGCTGTCATAGAAACTGCAACAAATAGACCAGTAATAATAACACCTAACAACATTGCACCAACTGATGCTAAAGCTGCAACTTGACCGCCAATTGCAAAAATTATTAAGTATAAAACAATTGGTGACAAGACTGGTAATAATGAAGGGATAATCATTTCTTTAATTGCGGCTACAGTTAATAAATCAACTAATTTAGCATAGTCAGGTTTTTGTTTCCTTTTCATGATGCCTGGATATTTTTTAAATTGTCTTCTCACCTCAATTACAACTGCACCACCTGCCCTACCAACAGCCTGCATCCCCATAGATCCAAATAAATAAGGCAACATTCCACCTATAAGTAGACCAACAACAACATAAGGATTAGATAAATCAAAAGTTACAACTATTCCTTCTAATTTTGAGCCAACTTCTTTTGAAAAATGTTTAATATCCTCTGTGTAAGCCGCAAAAAGAACTAGAGCCCCTAACCCAGCAGATCCTATAGCATAACCTTTTGTAACTGCTTTCGTAGTATTTCCAACAGCATCTAAGGCATCTGTTGTTTTTCTAACATTGTTAGGTAATTTAGACATTTCCGCAATACCACCAGCATTATCTGTTACTGGTCCATAAGCATCTAAAGCAACAACCATCCCTGCTAATGCCAACATAGTTGTTACAGCAATTGCTATACCATATAAACCAGCGATATGGTTAGTAAGCAAAATACCAGCAACAATTATTAATGCTGGAATAGCTGTAGCCTCTAATGAAATTGCCAAACCTTGAATTACGTTTGTACCATGTCCAGTAGTAGAGGAGCTTGCAACACTTTTCACAGGTCTATAGTTAGTTCCTGTATAATATTCAGTCACCCAAATAAGCAATCCTGTAATTACTAATCCTATTAGTCCACAATAATACAGGCTCATTCCAGAAAATGATTTATTATTTAAATCATAAGAATTTTCTAAACCTAGAACATAATCAGTAACTGGATATAAGATAACCAAAGAGGCTAAGGCTGATACAACAAATCCTTTATACAAAGCTCCCATTACATTTTTACTTCTACCAAGTTTAACAAAAAAAGTTCCAATAATTGAAGTTAAAATACATGCTCCACCAATTGTTAGTGGATAAATCATCATTGATAAATCTCCTGGAAAAAAAATTGACGATAAAACCATTGTTGCAACAATAGTTACTGCATAAGTTTCAAATAAATCAGCAGCCATTCCAGCACAATCACCTACATTATCACCTACATTATCAGCAATTACAGCAGGATTTCTTGGATCATCTTCTGGTATTCCAGCTTCTACTTTTCCAACTAAATCTGCTCCAACATCAGCACCTTTAGTAAAAATACCCCCACCAAGCCTTGCAAAAATAGAAATTAATGATGCACCAAAGCCAAGAGCAACTAATGCGTTTACAATTTCTCTCTCATCAACATTAAACTTTAATAATAAATAATAATAAACAGCTATTGATAATAATGCTAAACCAGCAACTAACATTCCAGTTACAGCACCAGATTTAAAGGCTACTGATAAACCACTAGCCAATCCTTTCCTAGATGCTTCAGCAGTCCTAACATTTGCTTGAACTGAAACTAGCATTCCAACATATCCAGCTATACCAGATAAAGTAGCACCAATAAGGTAGCCTAAACCAACAAGCATACTAAAAGCAAAACTTACAATAACTAAAACAACAACACCAACAATAGCAATTGTTTTGTATTGTCTAGCGAGATAAGCTTTAGCACCAATTTGTATCGCTGAAGCAATATCTTGCATCTTAGAATTTCCTGCACTTGAATTTAAAATATTTTTTCCAGTTAAATATCCATAAACTATAGATAATAATCCAGCACCAATAGTATATAAAAGAATAGTCTCGATGGTTGATGTCATATAAACCTTAATTATGTTGTTGGTTGTTATTTATTAAAAATCGGACAATACAAAAAAAGCTATAAAAGGCAATAAATAACTTTAAAAATTATGTAAATGACCTTTGTTTTTTATGGCAATTTTATTCCCTTTTTCATCAATTATTTGTGATTTATGAGCACCTGAAGAAATATTTCCAATTTTTGAAATCTTAATACCTAAAGATTTAAATGTTCTTTCAATGATTCTAGACTTTTTTTTTGATGCAGTAAATAATATCTGATAATCGTCACCTTTTGTTACAAAGTTAATTTTTTTTAATTTTTTTAAAAGTATCATTTTTTCAAGATTTTTAGAGATTGGAATATAAGAAATATCAACTTTATAAGATAAATTTTGTTTATTGATTAATTTATCTAAATCAGCAAAAAGACCATCAGAAATATCTATAGAGGTATTTGCAAAATTAAATAATTTTTTTGCTAAATTAATATGTAACTCTGGAAGATAATATTTTTTTATAAAATATTTATTAAGTCTTTTTTTTAAATAAAGCTTTTTTTTTAATATTTCTAAACCCATGTAACTATCACCCAAGTTACCCGTTACATAGATGTCATCATTAAATTTTGCTTTATTTCTAAATATTATATTAGAGGAAAAACCAACTGAAATTATTGTAAAACTCAATTTATTTGAAAAAACAGTATCTCCACCTGAAATATGGATTCCAAATTTTTTTTGTTCTTGTTTTAATGATTGAGAAATTTTACTTAAATTTAATTTTGTAAATGTTTTTTTATTTCCAGAGCCTGAAATAAAATAATATTTTGGTTTGACACCTTTACAAATCAAATCAGAAATAGAAGATCTTAGAATTTTTTTAATAACGAGATCAGGATCTTTAAAATCAAAAAAATGTGATTTATCTATATAAGTATCAACAGAAATAATTAACTTTTTTGATTTATCAAAAAAAACATCATCATTTAATTTGAGTGAATTTTTATTTTTTAAAGAGAGTTTTGAAAAATATTTTTTGATTATCTCAAATTCATGCATTTGTTGATCTTAATTTTTTTGCCGCATTATCTAATAATGCATTTAAATATTTTGTTTGAGAACCATTTAAAAAGAGATTAGATGCATTTAGATATTCTTTAATGATTATCCTTATTGATACATTAGGTTTATATAAAATTTCATATGTTGCAGATTTTAAGATAACTTGAAATATCTTATCTAATTTAAATAAATTGAAATTATTACCTAAATTTTTATCTAATTCATCTACTATTATCTCGTTTCGTTCAATTGTGCCTAAAACTATATCTTTTATAAATTTTTTAAATCTATGTTTTGGGAAATCTATTTTGTCGTCGTTATTAAACAAAAATCCATATAATTTTTGAATAATAATAACTCTAGGGTTATTTTTTGGGCTATATTTTGGTTTCATTTTTGAGATAAAACTGAAACAACTGCTTTTGCTGCCTCAGCACCCTTTCTTTTTCTGGCCTTTGCTTGTTTCATATTTAAACAAGTTAGAATTCCATTTCCTATAGGTTTTTTTGAATTAATAGCTAAATCCATAATAGCATTAGTTGAGGATTGAGATATGAAATCAAAATGTGGAGTCTGACCTTTAATAACACACCCAAGAGCGATGAAAGCGTCAAATTTTTTTAAATGTTTTGAGATGGTCACAGGTATCTCAAAAACGCCAGGAACTTTAATTATTTTTATATTAAAATTTTTTGGGAGATTTTTTTTTGCACTATTTAACAAACCCAAAGAAATATCTTTATAATAATCTGCTGTTACTATTAAAATTTTTTTCATTAAATCAATTCTTGTTTAGTTATTTTAATGTTATACCCTTCTAAACCAATAACTTTTTTTGGTGTTCTAGTAATTAATATCATTTTTTTAATTTTTAAATCTTTAATAATTTGAGCACCTATACCATAATTTCTTATAAGATTATCTTTACCTTTCTTTTTAATACTTTTATTTTTAAAACTTTTAAGTGTTTGAGTTACTGAATTTAAGTTAGAGTCTTTTATAAAGATTAGTACACAATTATTATATTTTCTAAAATAGTTCATTGTTTTATCAAATGAATTGGGAAGTTTCTGACTTATAAGATAGTTATAAACTACATTTGATGAAATTACTCTAACACGTGGTACGATTGATCTTTTTAACGATCCCTTAATCAAAGCAAAGTGTTCTGATCCATCTAGAAGATTCTCATATATTTTGATCTTATATTTTTGATTTTTTACTTTAATATCCGAGGACTTTTTTAATTTTACTAATTTTTCTTTTTTTAATCGATAAGAAATTAAATCCTCAATTTTACCAATTTTAAGTTTATGTTTTTGTGCAAAATTTAAAAGTGCTTGACCCTTAGCCATTGTTCCATCTTCATTCATTATTTCACAAATGACCGCTGAATTATTCTTTTTAGCTAACTTTGAAATATCTACAGAGGCTTCTGTGTGACCAGCTCTTACAAGAACACCCCCATCCTTTGCAATGATTGGAAACACATGGCCAGGGGATACTATATCTTTTTTACTCACATTTTTCTTAGAGGCTATTTTGATAGTTCTTGCTCTATCTTTTGCTGATATTCCAGTAGTGATACCTTTCTTAGCCTCTATTGAAATTGTAAATGCTGTTTGATTTCTTGATTGATTTACAGGTGACATTAAAGATAAATTTAATCTTTTAGCTTGAAGACTATCTAAGGCTAAACAAATAAGGCCTCTTCCATATTTAGCCATAAAGTTGATATTCTTTGCATTTGTATCCGAGGTTGACATAACTAAATCACCTTCATTTTCTCTTTTTTCATCATCAACTAAAATGTACATACCTCCTTTTTTTGCAACATTTATTATAGTTTCTATTGATGAATAATTATTTTTTTTCATAAAAATAGTTTCTAACGTATTTTGAAAGAATATCTATTTCTACGTTAACTAAATTACCTTTTTTAAGAGATGATAGATTTGTTAATTTATAAGTATGAGGAATTATCCAGATTTGAAAACCTTTTTTCGTCACTTTAGAAATTGTTAATGATATACCATTTATACTAATTGAAGCTTTTTCGATTATATTTTTTCTCTCTTCTTTATTAATTTCAAAATCAAATAGATAAGATTTATCAATATTTTTTACTGATAATATTTTCCCAACAGTATCGACATGTCCTTGGCAAATATGCCCTGAAATCTTTTGACCATATTTAAGAGGAAGCTCTAGATTAATTCTATCATTTATTTTTATGTATCTAAATTTCGATCTTTTTATAGTTTCATTTGATAGATAAAATTCCATAGTCCTTTTTTTTATTGAAATGAGAGTAAGACAAACTCCATCACAAGCTACAGAAACACCTATATCTTTTAAACCTAATTTTAGATTAGATTTTACAAAAATATTAATTCCTTTAGGTCTTTTAATAATTTTTGTTATTAAACCTTTGTTAAAAATAATTCCATTAAACATTTCAATTTTTGTAAATAGTTAATTTATCGGTAGCTAATTCAGATTTTATCTTGTATTTACTATATTTGGTATTCAAAATGTTGAAAGAGGTAAAATTAACATGTTTTTTGTTTTTAGATAAATTTTTCGAACTTCTAAACATATAAAATTCATTAAATAGTTTCTTTTGAAGGAAATTTTTTGTTAATATATCTCCACCTTCTACTAATAGATTTCTTATTTCCATTTTATATAAATCTTTTAGAATTTTTTTTAGATCTAAATTTTTGTACTTATCTGTAGATTGTTTTATTAGAATAGTACCTCTTTTTTTTAAAAGTTTTATTTTTGATTTATTGTCGGAATTATGGAAAATTATAGTATTTTCTTTTTTAATTGATTTAGCAATATAACTTTTCAAATTTATTTCTAGATTTCTGTCTAAAATAATTCTTTTTGGGGAGAATTGATTAAAACCATCCAACCTACAATTTAGTTTTGGATTATCAATATTTAATGTTTTACTAGAAATCATTATACCATCACTTTTTAATCTTAAATAATGGGTCAATTTATCAGATGTTTTATCAGTAATTCTCTTTGATATTTCGCTGTAAATAATATTATTTTTTGATACTGCAATTTTTCCAATTACATATGGTAGTTTCTTTTTTCTATTAAAGAAATAAGATCTGTATAAATTTTCTGCATCTTTTCTTAAAAGCCCTTTTTTAACTCCAATGTTGTTTCTTCTCAATATTGAATAACTCTTGCCTTTTACTTTTAAATCAATGTCATCCATTGAATAATAAACTTCTCTGATTTTATTCTTTATAATATTTTTGGTACAGGGCGGAGTTTTTCCATAATGATTACATGGTTCTAAAGTAACATACATTTTTGAGTCTTTTAAATTTTCTGAACAATTTAAAATAGCATTATGTTCAGCATGAGGTCTGCCATTATAGCCTGTTTGTCCTATAGATATTATTCTATTATTCTTTACAATTACACATCCAACCGATGGATTGTTTCCTGTTAAACCTTTTCGTACATTAGCTAAACTCAAAGCTAATTTCATGAAATTTTTATCTTGATTTGAAAATTTATCTTTTTTTGTAGACATCTAGTTTGTCCACAAATTGTACGAAATCTTGTTCTTCTCTAAAGTTTCTATAAACAGAGGCAAACCTAACATACGCGACTGGATCAAGTTCCTTTAAACCTTCCATGACCATTGTTCCGATTGTATTACTTGCAATTTCATTCTGACCTAGTTCTTCTAAAGATCTTGTAATTCGACTGATAAATTTTTCGACAGTTTCCGTATCTAAAGGTCTCTTTTTTAATGCAATGTAAATT
>CACLEX010000011.1 GCA_902606065.1 uncultured Pelagibacteraceae bacterium | reverse complement strand
ATCCAGATCAAGATTTTAAAATGGAATGGGAAGTTGATAGTTTTTCAAAAAAATATTTAAAAGAAATAACTGATGCGGCTAAAGACTCATCTAAAATTATATTAGCAACTGACCCTGATCGTGAAGGTGAGGCAATTGCTTGGCATGTCAAAGAATATTTGAATGAAAAAAAACTTTTAAAAGATAAAGAAATTGAACGAGTTGTATTTAATGAAATAACCAAAAAAGCTGTTATTCAAGGAATTGAAAATCCTAGGCAAATTGAGCCATTACTAGTCGATGCGTATATGGCTAGAAGAGCCTTAGACTACTTGGTTGGTTTTAATATATCCCCGATCCTCTGGACGAAACTCCCAGGTTCAAAATCTGCAGGAAGAGTTCAATCTGTTGCTTTAAAATTAATTACTGAGAGAGAACATGCAATTGAGTCTTTTAAACCTGAGGAATTTTGGACTTTAAGTATTAAATTTGCTGATACTGCAAATCAAAATTTCACTGCTAGTATTAGTCAACTTGACAACAATAAAATTGAAAAATTTTCATTTAGAAATAAAGAAGAGATAAATAAAGCCATATCAAGTATTAATAAAAAAAAATTTAGTATAACTGACATTTCTAGCAAAATAGTAAATCGTAATCCCTCTGGACCATTTACAACTTCAACTCTTCAACAAACCGCATCAAGTCGACTAGGTTTTGGTGCATCTAGAACAATGCAAATTGCCCAAAAACTTTATCAAGGTATAGAAATGGAAGGTGAAACAATTGGCTTAATTACTTATATGAGAACTGATGGAACTAATTTATCTAAAGATGCTGTTACAAGTTTCAGAAATTATATCCAAAAAGAAATTGGTAATGAATACTTGCCTAAAGATGTTTTGAATTATTCAGGCAAAAAAGCTAAAAATGCGCAAGAAGCTCACGAAGCAATCAGACCTACTGATATTATAAGAACTCCTGAAAGTGTTAAAAAATATCTAAGTACAGATCAAAATAAACTTTATGATCTTATCTGGAGTAGAGCTTTATCTTCTCAGATGGAGTCAGCCAAATTTGATAGAAATACTATCACAATAACGTCAGATAATAATGATACAATTTGTAAAGCCAGTGGATCAGTTTTAAAATTTGATGGTTTCTTAAAGATTTATAATAATCAAAGCAAAGATGATGATGAAAATATTTTACCTGCTGTGTCTAAAGGACCAATTAATATTGAGGCGCTAATAGATGAACAGCATTATACACAACCACCACCAAGATATTCTGAAGCTAGTTTAGTTAAAAAGCTTGAAGAGCTTGGTATCGGGAGGCCTTCTACGTATGCAAGTATTATTTCTACTATTGCTAATCGAGGTTATGCAGAAATATTGAATAAAAGATTTTTTCCTACAGATAGAGGTAAATTAATTTCAGCCTTTTTAGAAAAATTATTCTCAAAATATGTAGATTACAATTTTACAGCAGGATTAGAAGATCAACTTGATGAGATCACTACTGGGAAAGAAAGTTGGATTAAAGTTTTGGAACTTTTTTGGAAAGACTTCAATAATAATGTTTCGGAGGTAAAAGAAAAAAGAACTAGAGAGGTGTTGGATTTACTCAATGATAGTCTAGGTGAATTAATTTTTGATAAGGATAATGAGGGTAATGTAGTAAGAAAATGTCAATTATGTAGTTCTGGAACACTTAGTTTAAAGAATAGTTTCAGAGGTGGCGCTTTTATAGGGTGTTCAAATTATCCAGAATGTAAATTTACAAGACCCTTATCTAAAGCAAAAGCTGCTGCTCAAGCACAACTAGCTGAACCAAAATTTATAGGAAAACATGAAAATGGAAATGATATATATTTGAAAAATGGAAGATTCGGCCCCTACCTTCAATACGAGAAAATCCCCTCTGATTTAGAAGTTGAAAAAAATAGTAAGAAAAAGAAAAAAACTAAAAAATTAAAGTCAGATGTAAATGAACTTTTAAAAAATGTTTCAATACCAAAAGGATTAGAATTAGAGAGTATTAATTTGGAAAAAGCTCAATTTTTATGTTCGCTACCTAAATCTTTGGGAATAAATCCAGATAATCAAAAGGAAATTACTTTAAACGTAGGAAGATTTGGTCCTTACTTAAAATGTGAAAATAAATCAGCAAGAATAGAAAATGTAGAGGAAATATTTTCCATAGGTTTAAATAGAGCAATAACATTAATAGCTGAGGCTAAACCTGGTCGAATGTCCTCTTCTATGATAAAAGATTTGGGAGAACATCCTGAGGATAAAAAACCTGTTAGAGTCATGAAGGGTCAGTATGGGCCTTATATAAAATATAAATCACTTAATGCAACTATTCCTGAGGAAAAAGACCCCACTGAATTAACTATGGAAGAAGCTTTAATATTGATTGAGAAAAGAAAAGAATACGATAAGAGTAAAAAATCAAAAGGTAAGAAAAAAAAATGAAAAAAATATTTATAATTTCAATATTTTATTTATTTTACACAAATATACTAATTGCTGATGAACATAAATGTTCTGGGATGAAAAAACTTTCGAAAGAGTATTTAGCATGTACAGCCAAAAATATTAAAGAAGGTGCTGTCAAAAAGAAAAATCAAGTTAAAGAAGGATCTATAAAAAAAACAAATCAAATTAAAGAAGGTACAAAGAAAATATTTAATAAAGTTAAAACTAAAATCAAAAAAAATTAATTGATTATGAACTTTGAAGATAAAATTAAAGAACTTAATATACAGCTTCCTGAAGCGAAAGCACCAGTTGGTAATTATGTTGCAACAAAAATTACAGGAAAAATGTTATTCATATCAGGACAAATTTCTATTGATGATAATGGTGAATTAATTAAAGGAAAAGTTGGTAAAGAATTGGATGTCACGGCTGGTTACAATGCTGCTAAGAGATGCGCTTTAAGTATTATTGCCCAAGTTAAAAAAGCCTGCGATAATGATTTATCAAAAATAAAATCATGTGTGAAATTAACAGGATTTGTAAATTCAACAAATGACTTTATTGATCAACCTAAAGTAATAAATGGCGCATCTGATTTGATAGCTTCAATTTTTGGAGACGCAGGTATGCATACTAGAGCTGCTGTAAGCACAAATAGTTTACCATTAGGTGTTTCGGTTGAAGTAGATGCAATATTTGAGTTAAATTAGATTATTACTTTCCAACGCTGTAATATTTAAATCCTTGGTCTTTAATCTTTGATGAAGAATATATATTTCTCATATCAAAAATCATGAACTTCTTACCTTTAACTAAACTTTTAAAATTAATTGATTTAAAATCATTCCATTCAGTATGAATAATTACAAGATCAGCCCCATGAACAGCATCTTTTATTGAAGTCTTATTAATTACATTTTTAAACTTCATAAATTCAGTTTTATAACCAGTTGGATCAAAATATTTTATAGTTGCTCCTTTTTTTGATAACCATGGTATCATTTTTAAACTTGAGGAATCTCTCATATCATCTGTATTAGCTTTAAATGTAACACCTAAAAAAGTAATTATTTTATTTTTAATTTTCCTATTTAAGATTCTATTAATTCTATCTAGTAAAATTTTAGATCTATTTTCATTTGATTTAATCACTGATTTAACCACTGATAAATTCGTTTTAAATTTATCTGCTGTTGTAATAATGGCTTTTGTATCTTTAGGAAAACAAGATCCACCATAAGCAGGTCCTGCTCTAAGAAATCGACTGCCTATTCTTTTATCTAATCCCATACCTATTGATATATCCTCAACATTAATGTTAGTTTTTTCACATAAATTAGCTATTTCATTTATAAAAGTAATCTTTGTTGCCAAAAAAGCATTCGAGGCATATTTAATCAACTCGGCGGCTCTTCTAGAAGTTTGTAAATAATAAGCACCCTTAGAAATAAGTGGGCTATAAAGATTTTTCAAAATTCTACCTACTTTTTTATCATTAGTTCCAATTACGACACGATCAGGATAAACAAAATCTCTTATTGCTTCTCCTTCTCTTAGAAATTCAGGATTTGAAACAACAGAAAATTTCTTTTTACTATTTTTTTTAGATAATATTTTTTCAATTTCATCTCCTGTCGTCACGGGGACTGTTGATTTTGTAATGATAATTTTAAATTTATTAATTGAAGAACTTATTTCTTTAGAAACTTTGTAAATTTGACTTAAATCTGCTGAACTACCACCTTTTTTTGTTGGTGTACCAACACAAATGAAAATTATGTCTGAGTCTTTTATTGATTTTTTTAAATCTGTAGAAAAATTTAATTTTTTATTTTTAAAATTCTTTATTACTAATTCTGATAAACCAGGTTCATAGATTGGAATCTTTCCTTTTTTTAGTAAATTTATTTTGTCAACATTATTATCTACACAAATTACTTCATTTCCTAAATCAGCAAAACATACTCCACTTACTAAACCTACATAACCAGTACCAATCATACACAATTTCATGATTTAGCTATCTCTAAAGTTGATTTGATGTAACCACTCATGCTTCCACAATCAAGATATTTTCCAGAAAAATTATGAGCAATGAATTTTTTATCATTTTGAATTAATGTTTGGATAGCATCTGTAATATGTATCTCTCCTCCTTTACCTGGTTTTTGTTTAAGTAATTTTGAAAAAATTTCTCTAGGTAAAATATATCTTCCAATCACTGCTTTATTAGATGGTGCTTTTTTTACAGAAGGTTTTTCAATTACATCTGAGATCAAATAATTATTCTTATTTATTTTAGTTTTTAACTTATAAATTCCCCATCTCGAAACATTATTCTTTTTAACATTCATGCTAGCCATAACAGATGCGTTGTATTTTTTATGAATTTTTATCATTGATTTAGAGCAATTTCTTTTAATAATAAGATCATCTGGTAACAACATTAAAAAAAAATTATTTTTTATGAATTTTTTTGTTTTTAAAACGGCATCTCCAGTGCCAAGTGGTTTGTTTTGATAAACAAATTTTATCATTTTTTTATATTTTAAAATTTTTTTGTATTCTTCCTTAATCCTTTTATCTTTTTTTTTTTTAATAATTTTTTTATAAAAATTATCATTATAAAAATAAGTCTTTATCATTTTCTTCTTATTTGAAATTATAAAAATAACCTCTTTAATACCTGCATCAATGCATTCATCTAGAATGTATTCAATTCCTGGTTTACCATTAATAGGTAAAAGTTCTTTTGGAAATACACTGGTTAATGGAAGTAAACGTGTACCCAAACCAGCTAAAGGAATAATTGCTTGTTTAATCATTCAAATGTTTTACTTATTAAAAAGTTTTATACAAATGAAAATTTTATTAAATAATAATGATTTAAATGAGGCATTAGAAAATGTGTCTAATCTAGGTTTTGTACCTACCATGGGAAGTCTTCACAAAGGCCATATATCATTAATTAAACAATCCAAAAAAAAATGTAATAAAACTATTGTAAGTATATTTGTAAATCCAAAACAATTTAATAATAAAAATGATTTTAAGAAATATCCAAGAAATAGAAAGAAGGACTTATCGATTTTAAAAAGACTTAAAGTAAATTATGTATATTTACCAAGTGCTAAGGAAATTTATAGAGTAAAGAGATCCTCTAAGATTATAATTTCAAAAAAAGACAGGATATTATGTGCTAAGTACAGAAAAGGACATTTCGAGGGTGTAATTGATGTAATGGAACGGCTAATTGAAAACATCAAACCTCAAAAAATTTTTATGGGAGAGAAAGATTTTCAACAATTATATCTTTTAAAAAAATATTTAAGAAAACACTCTTCAAAAATAATAGAATGTAGAACAATTAGAGAAAGAAACAAATTAGCATTATCTTCCAGAAATTCATTATTACCAAAACATGAAAAAAATTTGGCTGCAAAATTAATTACCAATATTATGAAACTTAAAAGAAAGTTAAATAAGGAATCAAATATTAAAAAAGCACTTAATAAATCTGAAAATTTAATTAATAAATTACAAAATGTTAAGATTGAATATCTTGAATTAAGAAATATTAAGAATCTTAAAATTTCTAATAAATTAAAAAATTCAAAAATCTTTGTATCTTTTTATATTAAAAATGTAAGGTTGATTGATAATTTTTAAAATTCTATAAAAAGTAAGCCCCAACGCCTAAAAAAGAAACAAAACCTATTACATCAGTTATTGTTGTTACGAAAACACTAGAGGCAATAGCTGGATCAATTTTCATCTTTTTTAACGTGACTGGAACAAGTATTCCAAATAAACCTGCCACTACCATTGTCAAAATCATTGAGATCGATATTATTAATGATAATTGGTAATCTTGAAACCATACTTGGACGATAAAAGAACTTATAATAGCAAAAATTATTCCATTTAGAATACCAATATTAAATTCCTTAATAATGTTTTGATTAAAGTTATTTTTTGTTAAATCATTTGTTGCTAAAGTTCTAACAGTAACTGCTAAAGTTTGCATACCTGCATTACCACCCATCGATGCAACTATTGGCATTAAAAATGCCAAGACAACCATTTGTTCAATTGTTGCACCAAACAAACTTATACAATAAGTAGCCAGAAATGCTGTGAAAAGGTTTAATAGTAACCAGTTAAATCGTCTTTTAGTTTTTGTGATAACACCATCTGTAATTTCTTCGTCACCAACACCAGCTAATCTTAAAGCATCTTCCTCAGCCTCTTCTTTTAAAACTGTTAATACATCATCGGAAGTTATCATTCCTACAAGTTTATTATTCTTATCTACAACACAAGCTGAGTTTAAATTGTAATTTTCAAATGAATTACCAACTTCTTCTCTATCCATATCCACTGGAACTAAAAAAATTGAATCATCCATAATTGAAGACATTTTTGTTTCTCTAGGTGTTCTTAATACTTTAGAGGATGGTACAGCACCAATAGGTTTAAAATTTTCATCAACAATGTAAATTTCTAAAAATTCTTCTGGTAAGTCTTTGTTCTCTCTTAAATAATCAATAGTTTGTCCTACCGACCAGTTACTTGGGATTGCTGTAAATTCTCTTTGCATTATCCTAGCAGCACTATCCTCTGGATAACTAAGACCTTCTAATAAGGCAAATCGATCTTTTGGGGGTAATAAACTTAATATTGAATTCTTATCTTTTTCTTCAACATTCTCTAAAATAGCTATGGCGTCATCAGACTCTAAATTTTTTAAAATCCTAACAATTGCATCTGAGGAAAGATATTTAATTATTTCTGATTGAACAGACTCGTTTAATTCAACAAATACTTCTGGATCAATCTTAAAATTATTTAATTTAATTAAACTTTCTCTGTCATTTTCACTTAAATGTTCAATAATATCTGCAGCATCAGCAGGATGCATTTCCTCAAAAGATCTAGTTATAAAAGATGCATCATTTGAGGTAATTTTGTCTGTTACAACTTTTATATATTCCTTATTAAATTCAAAATTGACTTTTTTATCTTTAATTTTTTTTATTAAAGTCATAAATACACCTATTATTTAGAGGGATCTTTTAATACAAAATGAAAAGAATACAATTTTTAAATGCCTATAGAAATTAAAAAGTCCCAAAATCCAGTAAAATATGAAGACGCGATATCATTTATGGAAGATCGACTTAAAGATATCGATCTAAAAAAAGTAGATGATTTGATTTGGGTTTTAGAACACGATCATATCTATACATCGGGAACAAGCTATAATGAAAATGAGATAATAGATAAATCTATAAATATTATCAAAACTAATAGAGGTGGTAAAATAACTTATCATGGACCAGGGCAACTCATTTGTTATTTTGTAATTGATTTAAAGAAAGGTAAGAAAGATATTAGAAAATTCATATCTGTAATTGAAAAATCAATTATTGAAACCTTGAACCTCTATGACATAGAAACATTTGCTGATAAAAAAAATATTGGTATTTGGTACAATGATAATTCAACCATAAAAAAAGTTGCTGCAATTGGGGTCAGGGTAAGTAAATGGATAGCTTATCATGGTTTTTCTATCAATATTAATAACGATTTAAAAAAATATGACGCGATTATTCCTTGTGGGATTAAAGATAAGGGTATTACTAATCTCAAACAAATTAAAAATCAAAATTATGACGAATTAAAAAATAAGCTAATAGAAATATTTAAAAATAATTTGAAAAATTTAATCTTTTAGTCTTTAACAACTTATTAAAATAATCTGGTAATAAGGCTTTGTAAGTATATTTTTTTTCATTAATCATAAATTTTATTTGATAGGAATGAAGCATTAAATCTTTATTTATACCCTTCGAAGAAACAGATGAATTATATTTTTTATCACCAAAAATTGAATGCCCTATGTTAAATAATTGTTTTCGCAATTGATGTTTTCTTCCTGTAATTGGTTTCATTTCTACTAAACTAGCATTGGTATTTTTATCTATCACTTTAAAAATTGTTTTAGCTTTTTCTGTAATCTTTTTTCCATTGTCATACCTTATCAAATTATCATTCCATTCACCTGAGTCTTTTTCAATTTCTCCGTTACATATTGCCAAATAAGTTTTGTGCACTTTTCTTAATCTAAATAGAGAGGTCAATAATTGGGCTGTTTGTCTATTTTTCGCAATAATAAAAACACCTGAGGTATCTTTGTCTAATCTATGAACAGAGAATGGTTTTGTTCCTTGAAATATTTCACTTTTTGCAAATATATCTACTAAATTTTTTTTTGACTTTGTTCCACCTTGAACAGATATTCCTGCACTTTTATTTAAAACTATAAAATCTTCATTGTTATCTATGATCAGATCTTCGTTAGATTTTATTACATCATTGGATGGATTGAATTGTTTTTTTTCGTGTTTAATTTTTTCTTTAAAATCAAAATTGAAGAGTTCTATTTTATCATTTGTTTTAATCTTAAAAGAGCTTTTTATTTTTTTTTTGTTTATTTTAATTTTTCCTAACCTTAAACTCTTTTCAATAAGACTTTGCGGTACTTTTCCTAATTTATTTCTTAACCATCTATCAATACGCATGTTATTACACGTTGACTCAACGATAAAACTTCTAATCATGAATATTTAAGGCTTTTATTTATGCTGTAGCAGCTTTCTTATCTTCTTTTTTTTCAACTTCTTTTGCTGGATCTTTCTTTTTTTTATCAACTTTTTTGGCTTGAACGTCTCTATCAACAAATTCAATTATAGCCATAGGCGCATTATCTCCGTATCTAAAACCTGCTTTAATAATTCTTGTATAACCACCAGCTCTTTTTTCGTATCTTTTAGATAAAGTTTTTTTTACTTTATTGGCTGACTTAATATCCTGCAATTGAGAAATCAAAATTTTAGTATTATGCAAACTATCTTTTTTACCTAATGTGATTATTTTATCAGCCTGTGGCTTTAAAAATTTTGCTTTTGGTAAAGTTGTTTTAATTTGCTCATACTTTATTAGCGAATTAAGCATATTTTTAAGCAACGCTTTTCGGTGTTCAGAAGTTCTGTTTAACTTCTTATTTGCCATCCCATGTCTCATTAGATGCTTTCCTCTAATTTTTTAGACATTTCTGCGATATTATCTGGAGGCCAATTTGGAATTTCCATACCTAAATAAAGAGACATACCAGTTAAAACTTCTTTAATTTCATTTAACGATTTTCTTCCAAAATTTGGTGTCCTTAACATCTCACCCTCAGATTTTTGAACTAAATCACCAATATAAATTATATTATCATTTTTAAGACAATTCATTGATCTAACAGATAATTCAAGCTCATCTACTTTTCTTAATAAATTTTTATTAAATTCAGGTTCTGTTGAAACTTCTTTAACTGGAGCTTCTACAGGTTCATCAAAATTAATAAACATTTTTAATTGATCTTGAAAAATTCTTGCAGAATAAGCAACTGCATCCTCAGCAGATATTGATCCGTTTGTTTCAACTTCCATCGTTAATTTATCGTAATCTAAAGCCTTACCTTCTCTTGCAGTACTTACTGAATAGGAAACTTTTTTAACAGGACTATATAATGAGTCTATTGCAATTAAACCCAAAGGTGGTTCTTCTGGTTTATTTAAATCAGCTGGAACATAACCTTTTCCAGTATTAACATTCATTTCCATATGGAAGTGAGTATTTTCATCCAAATTACAAATAACTAAGTCAGGATTCAAAATTTCAACATCAGGAACTGATGCAATGTCAGATGCTTTTATTTCACCAGGTCCTTTAGCATCTAATACCAGTTTTTTTGTGCCCTCAGCAGCACATTTTAATGCTAGAGATTTAACGTTTAATACAATATCAGTAACATCTTCTCTGACTCCTTTGATAGATGTAAATTCATGAAGCACACCATCGATTTGAATTGAAGTCACAGCTGCCCCTCTGATTGACGACAACAAAATTCTTCTTAGTGAATTACCGAGTGTTAAGCCATAACCTTTTTCTAATGGTTCAGCGATAATTGTAGCGTGAGTTAAATCATCACTTATTTTAACATCAAGTTTCGCAGGTTTGATTAATGATTTCCAATTTTTTACATTTACATTTTCTACATCCATTAAACTCTCCTTTTTTTTGGTGGCCTAGTACCATTATGTGGCATTGGTGTTGTATCTTTAATTGATAAAATTCTAAATCCTCTCGCTTGTAACGCTCTTAATGCTGTTTCTCTGCCTGAACCAGGACCCTTAACTTCCACAGATAAAGTTTTCATACCAAACTCTAAGGCTTTAGATGCAGCAGCATCAGCAGCTATTTGCGCTGCATATGGGGTTGATTTTCTAGAACCCTTAAAACCTTTTTGTCCAGCTGATGCCCATGAAATTACGTTTCCATTAGTGTCAGCGATTGAAATAATTGTATTATTAAAAGTTGATTGAACATATGCAATTCCATTTAAGATATTTTTTTTAGTTTTCTTTTTTTTTGAATAAGAACTTTTAACAGCTTTTTTTGGCGACTTATCTTGACTCAGTTCTTTATTATCTTTTTTTTCTGCTTTTGCCATGCTTATTTCTTAAGTGGTGTTAATTTTTTTCCAGCTATCGCAATAGCTTTTCCTTTTCTCGTTCGAGCATTACATCTAGTTCTTTGACCTCTTACAGGTAATTTTTTTCTATGTCTCGAACCTCTATAGCAAGCTAAATCTATTAATCTTTTTATGCTCAGCGAATAATCTCTTCTAAGATCTCCTTCAACTTTAAAATTTTGATCAATGTATTCTCTTATTTTCAAAATTTCATCATCAGTAAGTTGATTTACTCTTTTCTCTTTAGGAATTGCTAATGATGTGCAAATTTGTTTTGAAAATTTATCACCAATACCATAAATATAAGTTAGCCCTACTTGAACTAATTTATTTTGTGGGATATTTATTCCTGCAATACGAGCCATAATTTTGAGATAAATTTAGCCTTTTATATAAGAAGTTCTTTTAAAGTCAATGTCTTAAACATTAAGAAAAGCATCTATTTTAGCGGTTATTTGTTCTATTTTAAGCGCACCATCTATTTCATAAAAGTTTGAATTTTTGGAATAGAAATCTAAAACGGGACGTGTCATATCCATATAGGTTTCATATCTTTTTAGAATAATATTTGAGTCATCATCAGATCTTTTTTCTAAAGTTTTTCTTTTTTCAACTCGTTTAATTATTACTTCTTTTTGTACATTAAGAAAAAAAATATAATCAATCTTTTGATTTGAACTTTCTAAAATAGTTTCTAAATTTTTAGCTTGTTCTAATGATCTAGGGTATCCATCAAAAATAAGTTTATTTTTATATTTTTCATCAAAAATAACTTTTTTAATTAATTCGTTTACAATTTCATCATTTACAAATTTACCATCGTTCATGTCATTAATTATTTTTTTTCCTATTTCAGAATTTTTCTTGATTTCATCCCTTAACATATCACCTGTTGAAACTTGAAAACCATTTATCTTTTTAACTAAATGTTTTGCTTGTGTTCCTTTTCCAGCACCAGGAGGTCCAAATAGGATTATATTCACGAATTATCTTCCAAATTTTGTTTTTTTAATCAACTGTTCGTATTGAGAGCTCATTAATCTTGTTTGTATTTGCGTAACTGTATCAATTGCAACAACAACTACGATTAAAATTGATGTGCCTCCCAGATAGAAAGGAATTGGATAATTAGCAATTAAAAACTCAGGCATTAAACAAACTAAAGTTAAATATAAAGCACCTATTGTTGTCAACTTTGTTAAAATATTATCGATATAAATTGCTGTACTTTCTCCAGGTCTTATCCCTGGTACAAAACCACCATATTTTCTCAAATTATCAGCTGTTTCAGTTGGATTAAAAGTTATTGAGGTATAAAAAAAAGTAAAAAATATTATTCCTGATGCATAAAGCAACATATATAATGGTTGTCCTTGAGTAAAATATGAACTTAAATTTAAAAAAGTTTCATTATCAGAAAAATTAAAATTTGAAAAAGTTACTGGTAATAATAGTAATGCCGATGCAAAAATTGCGGGAATTACTCCAGCTTGATTAATCTTGAGTGGCAAATGAGATGACTCTCCCCCGTACATTTTATTACCAACTTGTCTTTTGGGGTAATTTATTAGTATTTTTCTTAAAGCTCTTTCCATAAAAACAATAAATAAAATTGTTAAGATTAACAAAACAAATAAAGCTAAGATCATTAATGTAGATACTGCTCCTGTTCTACCAAGTTCGAAAGTGGTAACTAAAGCTCTTGGAATTTCTGCAACAATACCAGCGAAAATAATAAGAGATATACCATTACCAATTCCTCTTTGAGTAATCTGTTCTCCTAACCACATTAAAAAAATAGTCCCAGAGACAATTGTGGTGACAGTTGAAATCTTAAAAAAAACACCAGGATTAATTACTAACCCAGCTGAGGACTCTAGTCCTACTGCTAATCCATAACCTTGGACTGTTGCGAGCAAAACAGTTCCATAACGAGTTATCTGAGTAATTTTTGCTCTACCAGTTTCTCCTTGTGATTTTAAATTTTTGAAATAATCAGAAACACCTGTTAATAGTTGAACAATAATTGATGAGGAAATATATGGCATGATTCCTAATGCAAAAATAGCCATTCTACTCACTGCACCACCAGCAAAAACATTAAACATTCCTAATAAACCCTTTTGATTTCCTTCCATCATTATTTTGAGTTGTTCAGGATCTATCCCTGGCAAAGGGACAAAAGTACCAAATCTATAGACCACTAATATAGCAAGGGTAAATATTATTCTATTTCTTAAATCAGTATTTGATGATGATGCGCTCATTAAATCAAACTATTTTTTTAATTGTATAGAGCCACCAATTTTTTCAAGTTTTTCAACAGCAGACTTTGAAGCAAGATCTGCCTCAATATTAATCTTATCTTTAATGGCTCCAGATCCTAAAATTTTTAATTTAATTGAATTTTGATCTATCAATTTTAGTTTTTTCAGTAAATTTGAATTCAGCGTGTCTGTAGTTTTAATATTTTTTTTATCAATATATGATTGAATTTTATCTAGATTTAATATTGCAATTGTCTTTTTATTAATAGGGTTGAAACCTCTCTTTGGAAGTCTTCTGTATAGTGGCATTTGTCCACCTTCAAAACTTTTAATCGCTACACCAGATCTGGATTTTTGACCTTTTACACCTCTTCCAGATGTTTTACCTTTTCCAGAACCAATACCTCTACCAACTCTTAGTTTAGTTTTATTAGTCTTATTTCTATTATTTAATTTAATCATTATCCTCTTTTTTCTATAATCTCAGAAATCTTTTTATTTCTTATTGAAGATATTTGTTTTGGTGAATTTTGCTTCAATAGTGCTTTCATTGTGGCTCTAATCACATTATGGGCATTTGATGTACCCATTGATTTAGCTACAATATCTTTTACTCCCAAAACCTCACACACTGCACGAACAGGACCTCCAGCTATAATACCCGTTCCTTTAGAGGCTGCTCTCAATACGATTCTGCCAGATCCGTCTTTAGCTTTTACATCATGGTGAATAGTTCTTCCTTCTCGAAGAGGTATATGAATAAGTTTTCTTCTTGCCATTTCATTTGCTTTTTTTATAGCATCTGGCACTTGCTTTGCTTTAGCGTGAGCTATTCCAATTTTGCCAGACTGGTTTCCAACAACAACTAGTGCTGAAAAACCAAATCTACGTCCACCTTTTACTACTTTTGTTATACGATTAATGTGAACTAATTTTTCTAAAATATCGTCAGTTTTTTTATCTTTATTATTATCCATATTAAAATTCCATTCCATTTTTACGTAAAGTTTCAGCAAAAACCTTCACTCTTCCATGATATTTGTAAATGCCTCTATCAAAATAAATCTTGGTAATTTTTTTCTCTTGTGCTTTTTTTGCTAACTTTTCAGCTACAATCTTAGATAATTCAGTTTTATTTACCTTTTCACTAGACTTAATATCTTTTTCAATTGATGATGCTGATAATAAAGTAACATTTTTCATATCATCAATTATTTGCGCTGAAATATTCTTTGATGATCTAGAAATACTTAGTCTATATCTGTCGTTTGAAGCAACATTTTTAACCTTATTGCTAACTCTAAATCTTTTTCTTTTACTAGTATCTAATTTCATTATTTCTTCTTTCCTTCTTTTTTCAAAATATGTTGACCCTTTTCTCTCACACCTTTACCTTTATATGGTTCAATTTTTCTAAGAGTTTTTAGTTTAGATGCAATTGCACCCACTTGTTGTTTATCAGCACCACTAATTTTTAGAGTTGTTTGCTTTTCAACATTGATTTTAATCCCTTCTGGAATATCAAAATTGATATCATGGCTATAACCTAGTTGTAAATTAAGTTGATTACCTTTTAAAGCAGCCCTATATCCAACACCTACCAATTCTAGTGTCTTCTCATATCCTGTGCTTGAGCCAATAACTGCATTATTAATTAAACTTCTATTCATGCCCCATAATCGTTTAGTTTCTTGATCAATTTTTTTGGGTTTGATTGATATTTCTTTTCCATCTTTTATATCAAGATTAAAAACTTCTAAGTCAATATTAATTGATTTTTTCCCAGAAGGCCCTTCTATGTTCAACATATTGCCAGCCAAAGCAACTTTGACTTTTTCAGGAATAGAAATATTTATTTTACCAATTTTAGACATTAAAATACCTTACAAATTATTTCTCCACCCACTCTTTGCTTTCTTGCATCAATATCGGTCATGACACCTTTGGGGGTTGATACAATTGCTATACCTAAACCATTATTTATTTTTGGTAAACTTTCTGCACTAGAAAATATTCTTCTCCCTGGTTTTGAAACCCTCTCAAAAGTACTTATAACCGGGTTTCCTGAATGATATTTAAGCTCTAAAGATAATAAAGATTTATTATTTTCTTTGTTCACTTTGAAGTCTTTTATAAAACCTTCATTCTTTAAGATATCAGCAATCTTAGTTTTAAAATTTGAAGAAGGTAATTCAACTTTCTTATGGCTTCTATCTTGAGCATTTTTTATTCTTGCTATCATATCTCCAATTGGATCACTTAAACTCATATTTTCCTTTCTACCAACTTGATTTAACTAAACCTGGTATCTTTCCTTGCAGACCTAATTGTCTTAATGCAATTCTAGATATTTTCAATTTTCTATAAACTCCGTGAGGTCTTCCGGTAATCTGACATCTATTCATCACTCTTACTTTTGCAGAGTTTCTAGGTAATTTTGATAATTTTTGTTGTGCTTTAAATCTTTCCTCCAAAGGGAGTTTTTTGTTCATAACAATCTTTTTTAACTTTTGTCTTTTTTTAAATAATCTGTCTGATAATTTTATTCGTTTGTTGTTCTTATTTATTGAGCTTAATTTAGCCATCTTAGTTATCTCCTTTTTTAATAAATGGAAAATTTAACTTTTCTAAAAGAGCAAAACTATGCTCTTTACTTTTAGCTGATATTACAATCACAATATCAATACCACGAACCTTATCAGCACGATCAAAACTTACTTCTGGAAATATGATATGTTCTTTAACACCAAATGTGTAATTTCCAAATTTATCAAAACCATTTGCAGACAGACCTCTAAAATCTTTAATTCTTGGTAAAGCTATATTCACAAGTCTATCTAAAAATTCATACATTTTATCTTTTCTAAGTGTTACCTTTAGACCAGCACTTGACCCTTTTCTTGTTTTAAAATTCGCAACTGATTTTTTAAATTTAGTAATTACCGGTTTTTGACCTGTTATTTTTCCTAAATCCTCCTCACAAGACTTTAATATTTTTGAGTCATTTCCATCTAAACCTAAGCCCATATTTAAAACAATTTTTTCAATTTTTGGACCCATGTACAAATTTTTAAAACCAAATTGAGATTTTAATGCAGGTTGTATTTCTTTATAATAAAGTTCTTTCAATCTCGGAGTCATTATTTTTTAGCCTCAGTTTTTTTTGTTTTTGTTTTTTCGTCAATTAGTTTTAAATTTGATAAATGAATAAAACTTTCCTTTGAAAAAATTCCACCTTTTTTCTCCTTAGTTGTTTTTACGTGTCTCTTTACCATATTAATATCTTTAACTTTTGCTCTATTGTTTGGTCTATCAATTTCAATTACTTCACCTTCTTTTTTTTTATCTCTGCCTGATAAAACTCGAACTTTTAAACCTTTTTTAATCATTACAAAACCTCTGGGGCTAATGAGATTATTTTCATTTGCCCTTTATTCCTTAATTCTCTGGTTACTGGACCAAAAATTCTAGTTCCAACTGGTTCACCTTTATCATCAACCAGTACAGCAGCGTTATTATCAAATTTTACTTTTGATCCGTCATCTCTATGAATTCCTTTTTTTACTCTTACCACCACAGCCTTATGAACTGATCCTTTTTTTACTTTTCCCTTAGGAATTGCCTCTTTTACAGCAATCACTATCGTATCCCCTATGCTTGCATATCTTCTTTTCGATCCACCTAAGACTTTAATACATTCAATTTTCTTTGCCCCGGTGTTATCGGCTACATTTAATTCTGTTTGGACCTGTATCATTATTTTGTGTTCTCCATTACTTGAAATTTCTTGTTTTTTGAGAAAGGTTTGCTCTCAATGATTGATACTTTGTCACCTGTTTTAAATTTGTTATTTTCATCATGGGCATTGTATTTTTTTCTCACTTTGATTACTTTTTTTAATAATGGATGAGAATATTTTCGTTCAACTAAAACAGTTATAGTTTTGTTAGGTTTATCACTTACAACCACACCTGTTAATATTTTCTTAGGCATTTAATTTTCCTTTTAACATTGTTTTTAATCTAGCAATTGTTTTTTTTGTTTCACTAATTTTTGCTGGATTCGTAATCTGTGAATTCATCTTTTGAAATCTAAAATTGAATAAATCTTTTTTAAATTTATCGATGTTTTTTATAATTTGATCTTTTGATAGTTTTTTAATTTCTTGTTTTTTCATATTAGGCAAATCTCTTTATGGTTTTTGTTTTAATTGGTAATTTTGCAGATGCTTTATATAACGCTTCTTTAGCTATCTGTTCTGAAACACCATCTACTTCAAACAAAATTCTTCCTGGTTTTACACGACATGCATAGAATTCTGGAGAACCTTTTCCTTTACCCATACGTACTTCAATGGGTTTTTTAGAAACTGGAATATTTGGAAAAATTCTTGTCCAAACTCTTCCTTGTCTTTTCATGTGTCTTGTTAGAGCAACTCTAGCAGCCTCTATCTGTTTACCAGTAACCCTATCAGGAGATAGTGCTTTTAAAGCGTAGGCACCATAATTAATAAAATTCGCTCTTGAGGCAGTTCCATGAATTCTACCTTTGTGAGCTTTTCTCCATTTTGTTCTAACTGGCTGTAACATTTATTGTTTTCCCTCTTTAGGTAATGTTTTATTTGTTTCTTGACTAAATTCTTTAGCAAAAACTTCCCCTTTATAAATCCAAACTTTTATTCCAATTATTCCATAAGTCGTAAGTGCTTCAGCCTCAGCATAATCAATATCTGCTCTTAATGTGTGCGATGGAATGCTACCATCTCTTAACCATTCAGTTCTAGCAATCTCATTTCCACCCAATCTTCCGCTCACTGAAACTTTAATTCCTTTAGCACCTAATCTTAAACAAGACTGCATTGCTCTTTTCATTGCTCTTCTATAAGAAATTCTTTTAACTAATTGTTGAGCAATATTTTCAGCAACTAGATAAGCGTTTGTTTCAGGTTTTTTAACTTCTTTAATATTTAAAGTAACCTCATTAGAAGTAAATTTGGATAAATTATTTTTTATCTTATCAATATCGCTACCTTTTTTTCCAATAACAAAACCTGGTCTAGAAGTGTAAATTGTAACATAACATTTGTTTGCTGTTCTTTCGATCATCACTTTTGAAACTCCAGAATTAATTACATTTTTTTTGATATATTCTCTTATTTTAAAATCCTCTATGAGATAATTTCCAAAATCTTTCTTTTTAGCGTACCAAACAGAGTCCCAACCTCTGTTAACACCTAATCTAAAACCTACCGGATTAACTTTTTGTCCCATGACTCTCCATTTTTTTTGCCTCTGATAAAATAATTGTAACACTTGAATAAGGTTTCAAAATTGGTGCAGCTCTTCCTTTTGCTCTTGGTCTAAACCTTTTCATAGTAATTTTCTTTCCACAATATGCTTCTTTAACTACAAGTTTATCAATGTCATACTGAAAATTATTTTCCGCATTTGCAACAGCAGATGAAATAGTTTTTCTGATATCACGAGTAATTCTTTTTTCTGAAAACTGAAGATCCCTAATAGCTAACTCTACTTTCTTGCCAACTATACCTCTTAAAATAGGATTAAGCTTTCTTACACTTGATCTAATATTGTTATTAATAGATTTCACTATTTTTTCTTTTTTTTTCACTAATTTCTTTTTTTTACTCATAATTATTTCTTAGCCTCTGCCTCAGCAGGTTTTGCTTTTTTATCTGCAGGTGTATGACCAAAAAAAGTTCTTGTTGGTGCAAATTCACCTAACTTATGACCAACCATGTCTTCAGATATGGTAATGGGAATAAATTTTTTTCCGTTATAAATCAAAAAACTAACTCCAACAAAATCTGGAATTATTGTTGATTTTCTTGACCAAGTCTTGATAGGAATTTTTTTTGGATCAGTCTTATATTTATCAACTTTTTTTATCAAGCTTTCTTCCACAAAAGGTCCTTTCCATACTGCTCTAGCCATTATTTTGTATCCTTCCTTTTGTTTCTTCTCTTAACAATATATTTATCAGTTCTCTTATTGTCTCTTGTTTTCAATCCTTTTGCTGATTGTCCTTTAGGAGAAACTGGATGTCTTCCACCTGCTGATTTACCTTCTCCACCACCATGTGGGTGATCTACTGGATTTTTAACAACACCTCTAGTGTGAGGTCTTCTTCCTAACCATCTTGATCGTCCTGCTTTACCAATTTTGATATTTTTTTGATCAGGGTTACTTAATACACCAATAGTTGCCAATGATCTTGAATCGATTTTTCTAACTTCACCCGATGCTAATTTAATCAAACTATAATTCCCATCTAATCCACTAATCGTAACAGAAGTTCCAGCAGATCTAGCAATTTTACCTCCACCACCTGGTTGTATTTCAACATTGTGAATATCTATACCAACTGGGATGTCCTGTAACGGCATGCAATTTCCAACTTTTATTTCTTTTTTTGATCCATTTTCAACTTTATCACCTAATTTTATTTTTTGCGGTGCAAGATAATATGCATGTGAATTATCATCAAATTTTACTAACATAATGTAACAAGATCTGTTTGGATCATATTCAATTCTTTCGACTGTGGCAGGCATATCAAATTTTTTTCTATAGAAGTCGACATGTCGATACATCTTTTTATGTCCACCAGCTCTATTGATAGATGTAATATGACCATTGTTGTTTCTCCCTTTCATTGCATTTTTTGGTGAAACTAAAGATTTAAATGGTTTACCTTTCCAAAGACCAGTTCTATCAACAAGAATTGTTCCTCTAGTAGATTTTGTATATGGTTTAAATGTTTTTAGTGCCATTTTAAATTCCAGTTGTTAGATCAATACTTTGACCTTTTTTAAGAGTTATAATTGCTTTTTTAAAACCAGAGACTTTAACTTTTCTTCCTCTAGTTAATTTAGTTCTACTTTGTTTATTTATAATATTTACCTTTGTAACATTTACTTTGAAAATTTTTTCGATGTTGTGTTTTATATTTTTCTTATTTGCTTTTGATGGTACCTTAAATACAATCTTATTTTGTTCTGATAAATTTGTTGATTTTTCAGTCACTAATGGTGATAAAATTTTGTCGTATAAATGTATCTTATCCATCTTAAGCATACCTCTTTTCTAATTCTTTTACAGATGTTTCTGTAAATACAACTTTTTCAAACTTGACTATATCAAATGCACTAAAATGATTTATGTCTGTTACTTTAATATTTGGAATATTTCTAATTGATTTTTCAACATTATCTTTTGAGGTTTTATCTAGGATTATTATTGAATTTGATATTTGAAATTTCTTTAAAATTAAGTTCATCTCTTTAGTTTTTTTTATCTTAGAACTAAAATCGCTAAAAATAAGAAGGTTGTTATTCTTTATCTTATCACTGATTAAAGATGCTATACTTTGTTTTTTTTCACTCTTATTCAATTTTCTTTTTTTATATGATAACTCTCCTTTAGGACCATGAGCTATACCACCGCCAACAAAGATTGGGGCTTTTCTACTTGCGTGCCTAGCATTACCTGTTCCTTTTTGTGCATAAATTTTTGATGTTGGACCTGAAACCTCGTTTTGCTGCTTAGTTTTTGCGTGCCTACCTTTATAATTGGCATTAGTCTTATATAAAACTGTATTCACTAATTTCTTGTTTATCTTAGCTGAAAAAATCTTATCTAAGACTTCAATAGAACTTTTTTTACCATCTAAATTAATTTTATCGACTTTCATTATTTTTTCTTTTTCTCCGGTGTTTTCTTAGCTAATTCAGCAGCTTTATGTTTTTCACTGATAGTCATTTTTTTTATATTTTTAACTGAACCTTTTACGAGAATTTCAGAGTTTTTTGCTCCTGGGATAGAACCTTTTAAATATAGAAGCTCATTTTCTAGATCCGTTTTGATAATTTCGATATTTTGCATAGTTCTTAATTTATCTCCCATATGTCCAGCCATTTTTTTTCCCTTAAATACTTTACCAGGATCTTGTCTTTGACCCGTTGAACCATGTGATCTATGTGAAATTGAAACACCATGTGTGGCTCTCAAACCACCAAAATTGTGTCTTTTCATAGCTCCTGCAAAACCTTTTCCAATCGTTTTTGATCTAGTATCTACAAATTTAACATCTTTAAAAATCTCTAAACCAAATTCATTTCCCTCTTTATAATTTTCAATATTTTGAACTCTATATTCTTTAAGTTTCCTTTTAGCTTCAGTATTTCTTTTTGAAAAATAACCTTTCATAGCCTTTGTTAGTTTTGAGTTTTTGATTTTCCCATACCCAAGTTGAACTGCAGTGTAACCTCTTTTTTCTTTATCTATTACTTGGATTACTCTAGCTTTTTCCATTTTTAATACAGTAACTGGCACCAACTGGCCAGATTTATAAAATTCTCTAGTCATTCCAATTTTTTTTCCTAATAAAGCAATCTCACTCATAATTATATCTTAATCTCCACATCGACACCTGATGCTAAATCT
The DNA here is from genome assembly GCA_902606065.1 of uncultured Pelagibacteraceae bacterium. Lineage (GTDB taxonomy): Bacteria > Pseudomonadota > Alphaproteobacteria > Pelagibacterales > Pelagibacteraceae > Pelagibacter. The sequence goes on along the minus strand of CACLEX010000011.1, from coordinate 3,621 downwards.
AACTTCATTAAGGCCTCGACAGTCTGTGGTGTTGGCTCAATTATATCAATTAATCTTTTATGGGTTCTCGACTCAAATTGTTCTCTACTTTTTTTATCTATATGAGGAGATCTTAAAACTGTATATCTTTCAATTCTAGTTGGTAATGGAATTGGACCTTTTATTGTAGCCCCAGTTCTTTTGACAGTATTTACAATCTCTTCAGTTGAAGCATCTAAAATCTTATTGTCGTAAGCTCTGAGTTTAATTCTGATGTTCTGTTTTTCCATTTTAGCCTGCTATTTTTTTTGTTACTTCGTCTTGAACATTTTGTGGGACTTTTGCATAATGATCAAAAAACATTGAATATTGTGCTCGCCCTTGTGACATTGATCTTAAACTATTAATATATCCAAACATATTTGCTAAAGGCACCATTGCAGTTATTACAGTTGCATTACCTCTTTGTTCTTGAGTACTTATTTGTCCTCTTCGACTATTTAGGTCTCCAATAACATCACCCATATAGTCTTCGGGCGTTACTACTTCAACTCTCATGACTGGCTCTAATAATTTTAAACCACCTTTTGTACAAGCATCTTTAAAACATGCTCTACTTGCGAGTTCAAAAGCTAATACGCTAGAGTCAACATCGTGATGTAAACCATCTAAAATTGTAACTTTATAATCAATCATTGGAAATCCTGCTAAAATTCCACCATCTGATACTGTTTCTATACCTTTTTCCACACCGGGAATGAATTCTTTTGGAATAGCTCCACCTTTGATTTTACTTTCAACAGCTCTCCCCTTACCAGGTTCTTGTGGTTCTACTAATAATTTGACTTTTGCGAATTGTCCTGCGCCACCACTTTGTTTTTTATGAGTGTATTCTACTTCTGATGAGTTTTCTATTGTTTCTCTGTATGCTACTTGTGGAGCTCCAACATTTGCTTCAACTTTAAATTCTCTTTTCATTCTATCAACAATGATATCTAAGTGTAATTCACCCATTCCTTTAATGATTGTTTGTCCAGATTCTTCATCAGATGAAACTCTAAATGAGGGATCTTCTTTAGCTAATCTACCCAAAGCTTCTCCCATTTTTTCTTGGTCAGCTTTTGTTTTTGGTTCAACAGCAATCTCAATTACTGGGTCAGGAAATTCCATAGGTTCTAGAAGGACTGGATTATCTTTATCACATAACGTGTGACCAGTAATGGTATTTTTCAAACCAGCTAGTGATACAATATCACCTGCATTAGCTTCCTTGATGTCTTCTCGAGAGTTAGCATGCATTAACAACATCCTACCGACTCTCTCTTCTTTTTCTTTTGATGAATTGTACACAGCCGTTCCTGTTTTTATTGTGCCTGAATAAATTCTAATAAATGTTAAAGATCCAACAAATGGGTCATTTGCTACCTTAAATGCTAGCGCAGAAAATGGTGCACTATCATCAAATTTCATTTCAATTTCATCCTCTGATCCCAATTTAGTTCCTTTAATTGAACCAATATCAATAGGGCTTGGAAGATAGTTAATCACTGCATCAAGTAGTGGTTGAACACCTTTATTTTTAAAAGCTGAACCAGTTAATACAGGAACAAAATCAAAGTTTAATGTCCCTTTTCTTATACATTTAATTAAATCTTCTTCTTTAATTTCTTCACCATTTAGATAAGACTCCATCAGTTTTTCGTCTTGCTCAACGGCCATTTCGACTAATTCTGTTCGATATTTTTGAGAGATTTCTTTAAGATCTTCTGGGATTTCCTTATATTCCCATTCGGCACCTAGAGCCTCATTTTTCCAAACCTGCGCTTTCATCTTTACAAGGTCAACAACACCAGTTAAAGAAGCTTCAATACCAATTGGTACTTGTATGACCAATGGTTTTGCTCCTAATCTGTCTTTGATCATATCTACACATCTAAAAAAGTCTGCGCCAGTTCTATCTAACTTATTTACAAAACAAATTCTCGGTACTTTGTATTTATCAGCTTGTCGCCATACTGTTTCTGATTGAGGTTCTACACCTGCTACACCATCAAATACTGCAACCGCACCATCAAGTACTTTAAGTGATCTTTCTACCTCAATGGTAAAATCTACGTGACCTGGTGTATCGATAATATTAATTCTATGGTCTTGCCAGAAGCAGGTTGTTGCTGCTGATGTAATTGTAATGCCTCTTTCTTGTTCTTGTTCCATCCAATCCATGGTAGCTGCACCATCATGAACTTCACCAATTTTATGACTTTTACCTGTGTAATATAAAATTCTTTCAGTTGTGGTTGTTTTACCTGCATCAATGTGGGCCATAATCCCGATGTTTCTATATTTGTCTAATGTGTGAGATCTAGCCATAATATTTTACCACCTAAAGTGCGCAAAAGCCTTATTAGACTCTGCCATTTTATGTACATCCTCTTTTTTCTTTACAGCTGCACCTTTTTTTTCATATGCATCATAAAGTTCATTAAAAATTTTATCAGACATATGTTTATCTTTTCTTTTTCTTGCTGAATCAATAAGCCATCTGATAGCTAAAGCTTGTGCTCTTTTACTTTTAACTTCAACTGGAACTTGATAGGTAGCCCCACCTACTCTTCGTGATCTTACTTCTACAGTGGGTTTAATATTATTGATTGCTTCATTAAAAATATTGATAGGTTCATCTTTTGACTTAGTTTTAATCTTTTCAATTGCATCATAAACTATTTTAGTGGCTACACCTCTTTTACCATCGTACATAATATTATTAATTAACTTAGGAATAATTGTGGAATTAAATTTTGGATCAGGAACAATATTTTTTTTAGGTTGTGTTTTTTTTCTAGACATATCTATTTACCTTTTTTTGTTCCATACAAAGATCTTCTTTTCTTTCTATTTGCCACTCCTTGAGTGTCTAAATTACCTCTTAAAATGTGATAACGTACACCTGGTAAATCTTTAACCCTGCCACCTCTAATTAATACAACAGAGTGTTCTTGAAGATTATGACCTTCTCCAGGTATATAAGCAGTTACTTCAAACCCATTTGATAATCTCACTCTAGCAACTTTTCTTAAAGCAGAATTAGGTTTTTTTGGAGTTGTAGTATAAACTTTTACACAAACTCCTCGCTTTAAAGGTTGTTTTTGTAATGCTGGAACTTTGTTCCTAGCAATTGATTTAGCTCTTTTTTTTCTTAACAACTGGTTAATAGTTGGCATATCTGTAATTTTTATAATTGTTTATTTTTGAATGAAATAACTGACAGGTTATTTGTGGCAGCGTTTAGTGTCTAAAGTTAACACTACATTCCAACCAAAAAATATCGCCAAAATACTTATTAATTTAATTTTGTCAAACTAAAACTAATTAGCGAACATGTTATTTTTATTGATTTACAGGGGTTTCTGGCTGTTCAATCTGTTCTTGCTCGGAAAGAAATTTATTGTCATCTTGTAAAGCTTTTTTGTTCCATTTATTTTTAATATTACCAGTTCCAGCAGGCACTAATCGTCCAACTATCACATTCTCTTTTAAACCATTGAGTGGATCAACTTTACCTTTGATAGCAGCATCTGTAAGAACTCTTGTAGTTTCCTGGAATGATGCAGCAGAAATAAATGACTCAGTCTGCAGAGAAGC